>JAGXHA010000037.1 GCA_024636475.1 Roseobacter sp.
ACAGTGGGTTATCTCCGCTTTCCGCATTCATACGTTCCTATGCATCCCCATGCGTTCCACCTTTTGTTGGTATCGTTTTTTGGTATGGTGGCGGCGATACCAACAAAACGGAGTCGCAGCCAACCGCCCACCGACCTGCCGGCACACACGAGAGAAGCTGTCCCAACTCAGGATCAAGCAGCGTAATTATTCGAGCTTTTTGCCAAAGATCAGGTCTTCGCCGGTGCAGAAATCTAGAACGCGCGTTCCGTAGCCGGAAACGAACCTTCCCTGAGGGTGAATTGCAGTTGGTGCCGGGGTGCTTGCCTTTGGCGCCTGTGTTTACCTTACCGCCGGGTTGTGCGGACTTGCAGGGCCAAAAGCCGGTGGTCTGGGCCTTGCAGGCTCTGGGGCGAGTGCAGCGGTTGTCGGGGGCGTCCATCTGACGCAATGATGCGACGCACCAGAGATGCGTTGACGCAAGGCGGTGGCGCAAGCACAAACTGGACAACTTTGGGAAGGGTGCAAGATGGAAGAACTGTCTATTGAAAAGCTCGCAGCGACGCAGCAGTTTGACGATACCCCCTTTCTGGGTCCTGATCGGCAGATAGATGCACGTATGGTTTTCACCCATACATTGTTCTTTACCGACGGGGCCACGCAAGGCGGACAGAAACGCGCCGTGGAAACTTTGGGGCTTTTGGCGCGGAATGTCGAAGACCACATTGCGGTGATGGCATTGAACGATGGCGGGTTGCAGCCTTGGGATGCTGGACAGTTCCGGGATGGAGCCTTCGAGACAATCGACCGCGCCTTTGCACAGCACTCCGATCAGCGCGACCTTGATCTCGCCTTTCACGGAGAGACGGCTGGTCAGGTCTCGGCCTTTGGCGGCAGCCTTGCCATCGTGCCGCCACTTGTCGAGGAAGACGCGGACCTCAATTATCTTGAAGCATCCACCACTCTGGTGTGGGATGCGGAAAGCGCGTTTCGTCTGCAGATCGACCGGATGATCGCCGCGGCGTCGCTGCTCAAACCTGTCCATGGCCTTGGCGGGTTTGGCCTCTTGTTCGGTCGTGCCGGCGCTTCGACATCCTCTAAGGCGCGTCTGGTGCCGGTGATGCACCGCTTCGCTGGTTTGCATTGCGGTCTGAACACGGCTTTTGTCGTCGAGGCCGCCATGCGCCGCCCGACACCGGACCGCTACTTCACCGTCAACTGGCTGACCGCCATTGGCGATGCGATGCTGGCGCAACTGCCAGCAGGGGCGCTTGCGACCTTGCCCGCAAGCTGCCCTGTCCACAACTACGAGGGCGGCGTGATCATCCAGGCCGGTCCCCACCCGCAGATCGGCGATACCAATCGTGGCTTTGTTCCGGAAGACTATCGGGCGGTCGAGGCGGTGCTCGCCCCTCTGCGGTTCGAGGAGTATGGTGTCGGGATATTGTCGGTGCCTTCGCCCCGTGACAGCCTTTCAGAAACGCTGCGATGGGTCAGACGCTTTGACTAAGAAGCACCCGGTTCGGCCATTGCACGGGTGGCCTGAGGTTCCATCCCGATACCCATAGCCTTGGCACCAAAAGAGAAATGAGTGATGCGTTTGAAACGATTGCCTTTTCATTGAGCTTCAAGGCAAGCGCCCCCTAACCCCTGTAATTCCAAGGCAACAACTCATCAATTCTGTTGGTTTTGTGGTCAGCAATGCGGCTTTGTGCTGCAAGATTTGCTGCGAAGTCGCAGACCTCACACGCAAACGAGGTGCAGCGAACGCAAGATACAGGCTGTCCCTGCTTCTTGGAACCGCCGTGACCACCGCCCCCTAAGGCTCACAAAGGAAACATGAGTGAACCCAGATTGGAAGTCCAACAGCATCCTCCACCTGCAGCGGTGCCGGATCTTCAGATGTTCTTAGCCTTCCAATCGCGCCCACAGGCGCTGGCCAAATCTATCGAACTATTCGTCCCAAGGACGCAGGTTAGCGAGCTGTTCCTCAGTCATTTTTGAGACGTAGGCAGTGCCGTTATAATTCAGCGCTTCCAGCGGCACGGCGACATCATCATCCTCGAAGAGGTAAACACCGTCGAACTCGATAACCACTCCTGCGGGAACACCGTCAGCATCCACCAGAATTTGCTCGACCTTGCCAATCTTTTCGCCAGTTGCGGAGACCACTTCAATGCCTTGCGCGCTCATCAAATATGCGTCGTCGCGGGAATTGACAGGAAGGTTCGAGCCGACTTCGGCGTCCTGCGCCATGACAGGTGCGGCGAGGGTTGCACAGCAAAATGTAAATATAAGCGTTTTCATGTTCTGCTCCTTCTATCTTTAAGATGAACGCGAGGGCACGGGCGTTGTTCCAGTCAAATCTGGTTAAGTGTCGTGAAACGATCCACCAGAACCGACCTGCAAATGCAGCGACAGGCTGTATCAGGCCTCAAATCGCACAGTGACTCGGCCACAGATCAGATCCAACGGCGGCGCAGGTTCAGCCGCCGCCTCACCCCACATCTTTCGACGGTTAACCTTTTAAAGTCGATTGCTGCACCGCGGTTTTCGCGAAGACGTTTCTTGAAGGATTCACATCAAGGCGACCCGAAAAACAAGAACGTACCACTGTCTTTGCCTATCCAGTGCTCTTTCGAGAAGATTTGTATATGGTAAAATCAAAGCTCTGCATGATCCCTGCGAAAGGCACCAAAGAATGTTACAGCAACGTATACGAGAGCATCTTTGTGGCATTGCAGCGACTGCGCAGCCCGTTACGTATCAGGCGCTCGCAAAGGCCCTTGAACTCTCGCCACCCAATACGATCCACCAGCTGACAATGGCCCTCGAAGGTCTGATAGAAGAAGATGCCGCCGCCGCTCGCCCGTTGATTGCTGCTCTGGTAATCAGCAAAGCAAGAGGTGGATTGCCCGCACCCGGGTTTTTCGAATGCGCAAAGCGGGTTGGCCTTTTTCAGGGGCATTCTTCGGGGCCAACGGCCTCAGCCTACTATGAGACCGAGTTCAAGAGAGCTGTAAGTTTCTGGCAGGCGCCTTTGCCACAGGGAAAAGCCTCAAGCTGACATCCATGGTGCGAGAGGATGCTGCGATGCAGCCTCTGGCAAGCCGAGATGGCCTGCACGACAAAATTCTAAACAAGTGCCCTGTGTCCCATCTTAATCACCAAACAAGGTTCGTTGGTTTTTCTTAATGTAAGTCCAGGCAATAAAACGACTGGTTTTCTGCCCCTGTGCCATTTCGACGACTTTATATTCAGCAACCCTGGCTTTTCCTAAAATTCGATGCAGGGGCTGGAGATTGTCCTTTTTAGACACCAACGAGGTAAACCACAGGCACTGTTTGGAGAACTCCTTGCTCTCTTCAACCATGCGGGCGATAAACTTTATTTCGCCACCCGGATAGCAAAGTTCAGCGTTTTGGCCCCCAAAGTTGAGTTTTGTCGAACGTCCTTTGCCAAGGCTCGCCCATTTGCGTTGGGTGCCCTTGTTCGCTTGCTCGACAGACCCGTGGAACGGCGGATTGCACATGGTTACGTGAAAAGCATCGTCGGGCTGGATCACACCGCGAAAGATGTTTTCAGGTTCGCTTTGTCGTCTGAGGGTAATTGCCAGCTTGTTGAATTCACAAATTTGCCGTGCTGATTTGATCGCGCCCGCGTCGCAATCGACGCCAGTAAAGTGCCAACCATATGCGCTCTGGCCCGTAATGGGGTAAACCAAGCTCGCGCCGGTGCCGATGTCCAACGCCTTGATATGGCGTCCCCGCGGGATTTCCTCGCTATTGCCGTCAGCAAGCAAGTCCGCGAGATAGTGGATGTAGTCTACGCGGCCGGGAATTGGCGGGCACAGATAACCGGCGGGAATATCCCAAAATTCGATGTCATAATACGTCCTTAACAGCGCCCGATTAAGCATACGGACAGCCCCCGGGTCTTGAAAATCAACCGTCGGATGACCGGCGGGACTATTGATCATAAAGGCTTTAAGCTCAGGTGTCTGCGCCACTAAACGCACAAAATCGTAGCCTTCCGAGTGTTGATTGCGGGGGTGCAGCTTCTTTGTGGTGGCCATGAGGACGCCTTCATTAAAATTTGGTGGACGTCACTCGCCAGACGGTTTCTTGGTTTTAAGCGTTCATGCACAATTAGTAAATTATGAGCGGGGCAGATCCTCACTTGCAACGACGGCCCGCCCGATCATGCCTTCTGCAGTAGCCGTCATTTTGGGCCCGAAGCTGATTTTCACCATCGCGCAGAGTTGCGCAGATCAACCAGGTTTCACCGTCATTCACGGCCCAAACGGGCCGTTCGTCAATGCCACAATCGCCGCGCCGCAGCTTCATCAAACCGGTCCATCATCCTTGGTACAGTATTTTCTGGAACGGCTATAACCCTTTTTCAAAATCCAAACTCAAAGCTCGTGAGGCAGTGGATGGAATGCATAGCCAGAGCCACTGCTTGCTTTTCGCAATATCATCTTAATCGCTATGTGGCACAATGTAGGGCACAACCGCCAGAATGGTTAGCACGATCACCGTTGACAGAATTGCGGTCGCTTCGAGGCCAAGGCCAACGACCACGCCAATTCCCGCCGTCACCCAGATGTTTGCCGCTGTGGTCAGTCCGCGTATTTTTTGCTGACCGGCACGAACAAGAATTGCCCCCGCTCCTAAAAAGCCAACGCCTTGGACAATCCCTTGCAGAACACGCGAGATGTCTGAAATCTCCATACCGCTTTGAAGTGGGCCAATAACGAACAACGCCGCACCAACGGCCACCAACATATGGGTCCGGACGCCTGCACTGCTGGCCTTGCGTTCGCGTTCGTATCCGATGACACCGCCAAGAACCGCAGCAAGCACCAGGCGCAGGACAATACGCGTCATAGTGGTCAGATCGGGAATGTCGGAAAATTCGCTGATGATCGCAGTCCAGATTTCTTGCCACATGGCAGTCTCTTTCCGATGGTGTCGACATTGGATGTCGAGCCGGTTCGACCCAGAAAAAGCGAGAGCCGTCCACCGGATAGCTGATTCTGACCCTGTTTAACCAAGATGGGAAACGCCGCCTTCATTTGAAGGCGGCGGGCATCAGGGATTTAGTCGAAGAATTCCGAGAAGATCGATTTTTTCTTCCGCCGTTTGTCGTAACGGTCGTCATCATATCGGTCATCCCTATGTCGATCACCGGATCGGTCATGATCACCTTTCAGCAGCGAAGAGGCCATTCCCATAAGTCCGCCTCCTTCTTTGCGCTGGTCGGAGCCTCTTCGGTTATCCATATCGCGCGCTGCCGGAGCAGTGGAGCGTTCGATGATCTTGTCGAGCTCCCCCCGATCAAGCCAAACACCACGACACGAAGGACAGAAGTCGATTTCTACCCCGCTCCTGTCAGACATCGACAGTCCGGTATGGCAAACGGGGCACAACATGGCCGAGACAGTTTCTTGAGTTCGCATAATCGTTTCTCCTTATTGCCACTGGCCAAAGAGGCTCAGCAGCGTCTGAAACAGGTTGATGAGATTTGAATGGAGGCAGAGTGCCCCCATGATTTAGAGTTTCCCGAGGTCTACCCTGACAGACAGCTCGGCGGTTCTGTGGTGCGCCAGATACTCGTTTCGAAGTCGCTGCATGTCCCACGCGGTCACGCCGGTGAAGACGATCACTCCGATAACCCAGACCGACATGGTCAGCGGGCCCGATGCCAGAAACAGATTGATGATCGAGACAGCGATCACACCGATCAGGCCTATCATCATAAAGCTGCCCAACCCGGATAAATCGTGTTTCCTAATATAGCCAAATACGCCTGTCAGATACTTGCGCAGTCCTACGCCACCTATACGGCCTGCGGGGGCCACATCATCTTTTAGCTGAACTGTTCTTTCCATCGATAACTCCTTCGGCGTGGACCCAAAGGAAAGCGACGTTCAGATGCTTGAGGACAAGCATCGGTGGGTCCACTCCCCTTCAGGGGAGCGATCCGACATCACGGCAGATGCTTGACATGCATCGTCCGTCAGAGGGGCCCGGCTCGCATTTTCAACGTGGTTATAGGTCAGTCACCTTTCAATAGGTGCTGTTCCCCTATGGCGGATATCTGCCCATCTTTCGCGATAAGGGACCACGCTATCACGTGACGTAGAATACCAGCCAAAGAGGTCCCAGATAAAGAGCAAGGCCAAGCATGACGAACAACCCATCGCGGGCCAACATGCCAAACGCGAGCAGGGCAACAGCAGCCCCGACCAATGAGGATGAAAACGGGACAAACTCAAGAAATGGCATCATCAGCCCCGATAAAACGCAAAATGTTTGCGGTATGAAAATCAGCGGACGATGCACAAACACAGTCAATCTGGCGTATGTGTGCGCATCCAGCCACGCCATCGCAGGGCGAAGCCGCAGAAACACCAACCTTACGCGGGCACTGTTTGTTTTGCGCCTCAAAAGCCACTCTGGTAGCCAAAGCTGATCACGGCGCAGCAGCATCTGTATTGCCACCAGAAAGATTACCATCCCCATCATGGCTGAAAACAGGGGTATCCCGCTGAGCGGCGAGGCAACAGCAATCGCCGGGATCAGCAGAACGGGTGGAAAGCTGGCACGACCTACAGCTTGCAACAGATCATCAACACAGACCTGTTCGCTGTCGGTCGCCGCAACGATGCGATCCACGATGCCAACCAAGACTGCAGTCTGCTCTGCCATGATATTTCCTTGTCGAAAATCTCTGATGCGGAAGGGACAAAGCGGAGCGCGCGGGATGTCCCATATACCCCGCACGACACTCAGATCGGCACGCCCTTAGGTGAAGATTAGCTTGCGCCGACTATGAGGTTACGGGCGTCGCCTGTGCCTTCATCATTCAGAAGTCAGAGCGGCGTCGCAGGTGCGGCGTTCTGTAGGCTCAGCCCGCAAAAATCGCGCTATTTGACCGTTGGCAGAACTCTGCATTTTTCGGGCACTTTCATAAAGGCTGTCCAATTTCAGGCAAGTAAGCAGAGACAAACGGTTTACAATGGTTGTCCTGTTGGCGGATGAACTTAACTGCTGACAGTCGAGGGCACACGTCTCATTGGTCGCCCAATGGTCAGCGCAATACGCACCGCATCTTGCCGAATTTCGTCCATCCGTTTCAGTCCCATAGTCAGTCTACTTTGTTGCAGTAAATGCTATTAAAGGAGCGGCATCAAACCGTGGCAGGTCCAGTTGGCGCAAAAAACATGTCCGTCAGTGTGGCTTTGTGTAATCTAGCGTGTTGCCCATGCTCTATGCTTTACCGTCCTCTGCCTCATTATCGATTTCTTTTTTGTTTTGGTCGCTGGGGTCGAACTCAATGGGGTCGTATCCGTCTTCGTCCTTGGCGATTCCGGTCACGTGGGTCGTCCCGGTCTCTTCATCGTAGACTAGTCCGTATTTCGCGCGACCCTCGGACTTGTAGCGCCGGTATTCGTGGATGCCGGCATAGATGAATACCAAAGTGAAGGGCACGACGAGCAGAATGGCGATCATTTGGATTTCCATAGAGACGCTCCTTTGTAGGATAATTGTTAAGGGGGGCAACTGGTCGGGGCCAGCGTGAGCAGCTTGGCACTGAGCCTGTCAACCTCACCGCCGATAATCGGCTTCGGGATCTTCTGTTTAGCGAGATGCCCTGAAATGAGTGCGAATTGACGCAAACGCTGCCGATACGAGCGCGTTGATCAAGCGCTTTATGCCTCAGGCTCGTCTTTAGTCAGGGACATGCCTAGAGCTGTTTTCATCTGGGTAACGTAAAAAGAACCAGCAGGTCTTGCAACCTGAAACATTGGCGGGAGTGGGCTCCGCACAGCCGGTAGCGGCACGGAGCACGAATGACGTGTGTAGATGGCCCTTGCAGAGCAAGATATTGTTGATCAGTTTTCACATTTGTCAGAAGCAGTTGTTTGGCCGGCCTGTTTGCGCAGATTTGACCGTTGGCCCTCCCTCTAGGGACATTCCTGCGCATGTTTCCCTCTCTTTTCGGCAGTGTGCGCCGTGTAATGTTCGTTGCGTATCGCCCGCGAAGACGACCCTGCACCGACCATACGGATCCTCGACGCGCGACAACTTGGATTGCCAAGCCCAAAAACTGCCGCGACGCGGGAAGTATTGAAGTGCCAAAGCCGTAAAGCTTTGAAAAACCGATCACGCTAAGATGACCACCGCCTGTTTCGAAAGCTTTGATGTATCTTTTGACACTTCAGGCGAGTTGTTTTTGCCTGAGTTCAGAACCACCATTCATCCTTTCAAAAAAAGAAGTTTGCTTGAAGAAAAGATTCAACCTGTGTAAGAAAAATTCAAATTCAAATTCATTCAAACCTTCCCGCAAAGATTGCATCCCATTGAAATAAAACATCTAAAGGTTGAGTAGCGTTCGTTTTCTTTAGACTTTTAAATGATGCTTGATATTTTACACGTTGTTAAACGGTTGCCGATTTTCAAAAGCAAAACCTGAATCAAATCTTAATCAAACTCCCATAGGTCAAAAATGTTATCTTCATTCTTTCGCGTCTTAGTACGCGTTCCCTGTTATGTTGGGCTGCACCGATGGCGTGAAAGCCACGCAATGCCAGAACAGGTCTGCAAAGCGTGCAAAAAGCGCCGCCGGACGTTCTTATGAAACGCGCAGGCTCTCGCTCTCTTCGCTCTTAATTTAAACCCCAGACAAGACGCCGGCCTTTGCGAAAAGGCCGGCGTCTCATTTTTCATTTCTTGATAAGCACTTCGCCGAACGCATCACGCAGGTTGCGCTTCAGCACTTTACCTGTGGCGTTGCGCGGCAAGACGTCGGTAAAGACCACGCGATCCGGGATCTGCCATTTCGCGATCTTGCCCTCAAAGATACCAAGCACGTTCTCTTCGGAGGGTTCCTGCCCTTCGCGTTTGACAGCAATCAAAACCGGGCGTTCATCCCATTTTTCATGCTGCGCACCAATCACGGCGGCGTCAGACAGTTGCGGATGCGAGATTGCGATATTTTCCAACTCGACCGAGCTGATCCACTCACCACCCGATTTGATGATGTCCTTCGAGCGGTCCCTGATATCGATATAACCGTCCGGGTCCATCGTCGCCACATCACCGGTATCGAACCAGCCATCCTTGGTCAGGGTTTCTTCACGGGTCTTGCGGAAATACGAATCAAGAATCCAGAAACCTCTTGTCACCAGATCGCCCTGGGTCTTGCCATCATGGGGAACGGGGTTTCCGGCTTCATCAAGAATTTCAAGTTCGACCCCGTAAACAGGACGGCCCTGGTTTTCACGCAGCTTGTGCTGTTGCGCCTCTGGCAGCGCCATGTGCTTGGCCAATGGCTGGTTGATACTGCCAACAGGCGACATTTCGGTCATGCCCCAGGCATGGATCGTCTCGACCCCGTATTTCTCGCGAAATGCCGTCATCATAGAGGGCGGGCAGGCAGAACCGCCGACAACCGTCCGCTTCAGGCTGGCCAGGTTGGACCCGATCTTGTCCGCTTCGCCTAACAGTCCAAGCCAGATCGTCGGTACGCCCAAAGCAAGAGAGACCTCGTATTTATCGATCAAACCGACCAGCGACGGGCCGTCCAACCCCGGCCCCGGCATGACCATGCGCGCGCCAACCATAGCGCAGGCATAGGGTGCACCCCATGCGTTAACGTGGAACATCGGGACAACAGGCAGCACAATCTCTTTGGCGGAAATGCCGATGCTGTCGGCCAGATTGATGCCAAAGCTGTGCAATACGGTCGAACGGTGGGAAAACAGAACACCCTTGGGATTGCCCGTCGTCCCGGAGGTATAGCAAAGGCTGGATGCTGTGTTTTCATCCAATTCCGGCCATTCAAGCTCGGAATCTCCACTTTCGATCAGATCATCGTAGAATTTCAGGCCAGGAAGCGTCTCGGCGGCTTCGGCATCGGTGCCTTCCATCAACACGATGTGCTCAAGATGCTCCAGCTTGTCGCGGATCGCAGCCACCAGCGGAACGAATGTCTTGTCGATAAACAAAACCTTATCTTCGGCATGGTTCAGGATATAGACCAGCTGTTCGGGGAACAGGCGAGGGTTGATCGTGTGGCAGACGAAACCACCGCCCGACACTCCAAAGTAAATCTCAAGATGGCGCCGGTTGTTCCAAGCGATCGTGCCGCACCGCGCCTGTGGTTCAAGGCCCAAACCCGCCAATGCCGATGCCAAGGCGCGTGAATTCGCCCCGACCTTACCCCAATTGGTTTGCTCGACCCCTCCGCCGGTGTTGACCGAATAGATCTCTCCGGCAGCGTGGTAGCGTTGTGCATGTTCGATCAGGCTAGAGATCGTCAGCGATTTACTCATCATTTGGCCAAGCATGGCGTATCCTCCAGACTGTTATTTTCGGCTACCCTGTACAATCCATCCTGCTCTTGCAAGCACCCAGACACAGGCTTACTCAGGGTGAATGACAGTTCCTTTCCACACGCCACTCAGCCCTGAGCAGCAACGCAGCGCTGGCATCAACGAACCCCAGCCCCTCGCGATGGCCGATCAAGTGCGGTTTTCCGATCTGGATACAAACAACCACGTCAATAATTGCACTTATTTTGAGTGGTTCGAACGCCTTCGAATTCGCTATACCCAGTTCCTTGTTGAAAAAGGACTGATTGATGCACCGGGACCTCGGGTGGTCATACGGTCGGGATCAATCCGCTATCTGCATGAATTGTTGGAGCGCGAGGATTACATCGTAACCTGTCGCTGCACGGGATTTCGAAACACGTCTTACAGCCTAAGCCAGCAGGTTTGGGTGGGCGGCCAATTGCGCGCAACCTTTGACTGCATTTTGGTACTGCTTGAAACGGACGGGTCTGGGCGCTTCGCCCTGCCCGACCGCCTAAAGCGTCATTTTGAAACCCATGATCACGCCATCGCGCAAAGTTGATCCGCATCAAAAGGAACCTAGGATGACTGTAACGACACGCGCTCTGGCTGAATCAGACCGACCGGTCTGGGAGGCTCTGTTTGCGGGCTATGCGGCGTTTTACAAGGTAGATCAAACCCCACAGATGCGCGAAACGGTGTTTGGCTGGCTGATGGACCAGACCCACTCCAGCAATTGTATTGTCGCACAGGATGCCACCGGGGCTGTGATCGGCTTTACACATTACCGCCCCTTCGCAAGCCAGCTTCGCGCGATTACAAACTGCTTTCTCGATGATTTGTTCGTGGCCCCCTCAGCGCGTGGATCGGGTGCCGCCCAAGCCTTGATAGAGGCGGTCAAAGAGGTGGCCAAAGCCAATGGTTGGGGCGTTGTGCGCTGGATCACAGCCGAGAACAACTACCGCGCCCGCGGGGTCTATGACACACTGGCGGACCGCACCCCGTGGGTGACTTACGACATCAAGCTTTAGGCCCAGACAAGAAAGTCCCCTATGACCTTCCTGCAAATCGCATCGCAGCTGTCTGTGTTGGTCAGAGGGGTTTTGGCGGTCGCTGTTTCCTGCCCGCGGGCGCTTGCAAGCTGCTGATCTTGACCTGCACCGATATCGTTGTCGTGTTTTCGATTATCGTAAAGGGGTTGAGGGGCGCTGCCCCTCAAACTCCCCGGAGTTTATCTGGCAAAATGAAGCTGGAAAACAGATCAACCTGCGTGTTTTGCGATGAAATCCAATAATGCGGTGGTCGAACCGTCTTTGCCGACTGCGGGTTCACTGCCTTCGACGATGGGTTGCAGGGACGTGGCAAGTTCCTTGCCAAGCTCTACGCCCCACTGGTCATAGGAATTGATGCCCAAGATCACCCCTTCGACAAAGACGCGGTGTTCATAAAGTGCGATGATCTGACCCAGCGTGAACGGATCCAGCAGCGGATAGCTTAGCGTCGTGGAGGGCCGGTTGCCGGGGAACACACGGTGGCGCGCCTGACGGTCCAGTTCGGCCCCGGTCAAGCCCTTGGCTGCCATCATCTGGGACGCCTCATGCAAACTGCGCCCGCGCATCAGCGCTTCAGACTGTGCGAGGCAATTGGCGATCAAGAGTTTGTGGTGATGGGCCAGTTCGGGTTCATGTCCGTTGGCCGCAATCATGAATTCGCAGGGGATCACCCGCGTGCCTTGATGGATCAGCTGGTAAAACGCATGCTGGCCATTGGTTCCCGGCGCGCCCCACACGACAGGTCCGGTATTGAACGGCGCGGTCGTGCCATCCATCAGGGTCGACTTTCCGTTCGATTCCATTTCAAGCTGTTGCAGATAGTCTGGCAACTGCCCCAGACGTTGATCATAGGGGAGCACTGCCCGCGTCGCGTAGCCGCAAATCTGGTTGTGCCAGATGCCCACAAGCGCAAGCAACATCGGCATGTTCTCGTGCGGAGCAGCGGCACAAAAATGGCGATCCATGGATTGTGCGCCGCGCAAAAACGCATGAAAGGCGCGCGGACCGATAGCGATCATCAACGACAGGCCAATCGGCCCCCAGACCGAATAGCGCCCGCCAACCCAATCCTCGAACCCGAAAACTTGCGCTGCGTCGATGCCGAAGTCATCGGTTTTTTCCTGTGCGGTGCTCAGGGCGGCAAACTGGCGCGCGGGATCGCCGCCGTGATCCAGTATCCAGGCCCGCGCCGTTCGGGCGTTGGTCATGGTTTCAATGGTGGTGAAGGTTTTGGAGGCGACGATGACCAGTGTGGTTTTTGCATCCAACCCGCGCAAGGTATCGGCGATATGCGCCCCGTCCACATTCGAGACGAAATGGCAACGCGGCCCGTCATGATAGGGCGACAACGCTTGCACAGCCATCGCCGGACCCAAGTCAGAGCCGCCAATGCCGATGTTCACCACATCCGTGATGTCGCTGGCGCGGATCTTGTCGGAAAACTCCCCCATCCTCTTTAATGTCGCCAGAATATCCGGCATCACATCGTCGCCGTCTACCATCACCGGACCGCCGTCAACGTTACGCAAAGCGGTGTGTAGCACCGCGCGGCCTTCGGTCTCGTTGATCTTATCGCCTGCAAACATAGCATCACGGCGCGCAGCAACATCCGCACTCTCGATCAGATCCAGCAGCGCATCCATCATGCCCGCATCAAGATTTGTCTTGGAGAAATCGAACAATATATCCCCGGCTTGAGTGGAAAAATCCGAGGCTCGGTTATCGTTATCGAACAATGAAAGAATCGAGCGGTCTTGAACCGCTTCCTGTTTCCGGATCAGTTCGTCAAATATGTTCATGCTGCCCAATGGACCACCGCCTCTTTCAATACTGCACCGATAGGGGCCTCAAGGGCCGGCAGGGTCAAGGCCCGCTCTACCGCTGCGCGTTTCTCTTGGCCAAAGATAACCAGATGTTTTGACATTGCAGCATCCAGCACAGGCCGCGACAATGTGATACGACCGATGTCTTGCCCTTCAACATTGATCGGGCAAACGGCGGGGGCGGTGTCGGCCATCGCAGCCTCTAGCCCTTGTGATCCAGGAAACAGCGACGCGGTGTGCATGTCGGCCCCCATCCCCAAGACCAGAACCGACAATGGAAAATGCGGCAAAATCGCATTCGACAGATCATCCGATGCCTCTGCGGCGGTCAGTCCCTCTATAAAGAAAGGTGTGAACGCGGCAGCCGCAGCCGGGCCGACCAACAAGCGCTGGCGCAACAATCGCGCGTTCGACATTTCATGATCAGGGGCCACCCAGCGTTCATCAGTCAACATGACATGCACACGGGACCAATCCAGATGCGTTGCACTCAGGCTGTCGAAAATGGCCCCCGGTGTGGTCCCGCCAGGAACCGCCAGACTGACGCTGTCATGGCTTAGCAAAGCGTTTTTCAACTCTCCTGCCAGAATGTTGGCGACATCCAGCGCCAACATATCGCGATCAGCATATTCGATAAGTTTCATTTGGAAAGCTCCCGCCATTTACGCTGATCACGGCGCATCAGCTCGATTGCATCAGTTGGGCCGTCTGATCCGCTGTCATAAGGCTTGGGCACGTCGTTGCGCGCCTCCCAGCCCTGAATAATCGGGTCTGTCCAAGCCCAAGCGGCCTCGACCTCGTCACCGCGCATGAACAAGGTCTGGTTGCCCCGGATCACATCCATGATCAGCCGCTCATAGGCATCGACATGTTCGGCACTTTCAGGCCCAAGCGCATCGGCAAAAGTCATATCCAGCGGCACATCGATCAGGCGCATCCCGCCCGGCCCCGGCTCCTTAATCGTCACGCCCAAGGTGATCCCTTCGTTCGGCTGCAACCGGATCGACAGCACGTTGCGGTGACGCCCGGCGTCTTCGGCAAAAATAGAATGCGGTGTTTCCTTGAAGACCACGGTAATTTCCGACGACCGAGCCGCCATACGCTTGCCCGTGCGCAGATAAAACGGCGTACCTGCCCACCGCCAGTTGCTGATGTGGGTCTTTAGCGCGACGAAACTTTCGGTCCGTGACCGCGGATCGCCCACAGCCGTGCGATAACCGGGGTGTTCGGTCTCGTTACACGGTTCGGCCTGATATTGGCCCCGCGAAATATGGTGCGGCAAGACCGGATCAAGTGCGCGGATGACTTTCAGCTTTTCATCGCGCACCGCGTCAGGATCAAACCGCGCGGGTGGCTCCATCGCGATCAGGCACAGCAGTTGCATCAGGTGATTTTGCACCATGTCACGCATCGCGCCGGACTTGTCGTAATATTCGCCCCTACCCCCGACGCCGACCGTCTCAGCCACAGTGATCTGAATGTGATCAACATACTGGCTGTTCCAAAGCGGCTCGAACAGCATGTTGCCAAAGCGCACGGCCATCAGGTTTTGCACAGTTTCCTTGCCCAGATAATGGTCGATCCGGTAAATCTGGCTTTCGTCGAAATATTTTGCCAATGTTGCGTTCAGCGCACGCGCCGTGTCCAGATCCCGGCCAAAGGGATTTTCCACCACGATTCGGCTGCGTTTGTCAGCCATGCCCCAGTGTTGCAAACGCTCTGCCAAATCGCCAAAGAGCGCGGGCGAAACCGAGAAATAATAAGCCTCTACCCGGTCTTTCCCAGCCATGAGCTTTTGCAGCTCGGCCCAGCCTGCCTGCCCTTTGGCATCAATGATCACATATTCCAAACAGGCCAGAAAACTCTCGAGCTGACCTTCCTCATGGTCGAAATCACTATTAAATTCGGCAATCGCCTCGGCGATCATCTTACGATAGCCAGCCGACTCCATATCCGTGCGTGCCGCACCGATGATGCGGGCATTTTCCGGCATCTGGCCTGAACAAAACCGCCGAAACAGCCCCGGCAAAACCTTGCGGCGCGCCAGATCACCTGTGCCACCAAAAATCACAAGATCAAATGGGTCGACCGGAATAACGCGTGAGACCATGAGACAGCTCCTTGCCACGTATCTGTAGCTTTTGGGGTATTTTAATCTATGTTAGCGCAAACATACAAGTATTCCAAGGCTTCACAAGTCTGTGCAAAAGAATACACAGGGTTTTCTTGCTTTTACCATTCACTTAGAAAAAGAAAAACCACCGGAAAGATTTAAGGTTAAGTGTTGATGAAAGACGTCGTTGAGGCCAATGCAGGAAAATTCCAAGACCCGTTGGTGACCGCAAAAGGCGAAGATCGAGCAACGGTCAGCCTGACCAATCCGCAGACCCTGTGGTTTAACACAGGCACTTTGTGCAACATCGAATGTGTGAACTGCTATATCGAATCCAGCCCCACCAATGACGCGCTGGTCTATATAACGGCAGACGAGGTGCGCGATTATCTGGGTCAGATTACGGCGCGCAACTGGCCAGTGACCGAGATCGCCTTTACCGGTGGTGAGCCGTTCATGAACCCGCAGATGATCGAAATCACCGAGGCTTCGCTGGCCAAGGGGTATGACGTTTTGATCCTGACCAACGCCATGCGCCCGATGATGCGCCCGTCCATGCTGGAGGGGTTGATCCTTTTGAACAAAGCCTACCCCGGTAAACTGACATTGCGCATTTCTGTCGACCACTACCGCGCCGATCTGCATGATGCAGAGCGTGGGGCCGGTGCGCTTGAGAAAACAATAACCGGCATGAAATGGCTGCGTGACAATGGCATCCGGATGGCCGTCGCAGGCCGGTCGGTGTTCGGGGTCAGCGATGAAGACAGTCGCGCAGGCTATGGTGCTTTTTACGCCGAATATGGCTTCGAAATCGATGCCAGTGATCCTGGCATGACGGTGCTGTTTCCCGAGATGGACGAAACAGTAGAAGTACCAGAGATAACAACGGCTTGCTGGAGCATCCTAAACAAATCTCCGGATGCTGTAATGTGTTCAAGCTCGCGCATGGTGGTCAAACGCAAAGGCGCTGACAAACCAGCCGTTCTGGCTTGTACCTTGCTCCCCTACACGCCAGAGTTTGAACTTGGTACCACGCTGGAAGAGGCTGAAAAAGACGTAGCGCTGAACCATCCTCACTGTGCGAAGTTTTGCGTGTTGGGCGGGGCAAGCTGCTCGGTTTGAGTGCAAATTTACCCTGAATTAGTCTTGAGCAAATTCAAAGACTTAGCGCGTCACACCTGATCTGTGCCAATAAGCACGGTCACAAGCATTGCACCCTATCTGCGCTGTCTGCTATACAAAACCGCAATATATAGAACCAGCAAGAGCTAGGCAGATCACGTGAACGACACGCCAGAAACCCCTGAAAACGATGATGAAATCCCGCCAGCGCGCGCTGTCTATGACGGCCCGTCGGTTACCATCGAACATGAGATGCGCACATCCTATCTGGATTATGCCATGTCGGTCATCGTTTCCCGCGCTATCCCTGACCTTCGTGACGGGCTGAAACCGGTTCACCGCCGCATCATCTATTCGATGTATGAAAAAGGCATCACCCACGACAAGACCTACCGTAAGTCTGCGAAATCCGTGGGCGATGTCATGGGTTCCTACCACCCCCACGGTGACAGCGCGATTTACGACGCACTTGTGCGGATGGCACAGGATTTTTCCATGTCGCTCCCCCTGATCGACGGTCAGGGCAACTTTGGCTCGATGGACGGCGATAGCGCTGCGGCGATGCGTTATACCGAATCGCGCCTTGATAAGGTCGCGTCTTACATGACCAGCGACCTCGACAAAGAAACAGTCAATTTCATCGACAACTACGATGGGAAGGAACGTGAACCCACCGTTCTGCCTGCCCGTTTCCCAAATATGTTGGTCAACGGCGCGGGCGGTATTGCCGTCGGCATGGCCACCAACATTCCCCCCCATAACCTAGGCGAAGTCATCGATGCCTGTCAGGCGCTGATCGAAAACCCAGATCTGACTTCGGAAGACCTGATCGAATATATCCCTGGCCCCGATTTTCCCACGGGCGGCATTATGTTGGGCCGCACCGGTGCACGCAAAGCGTACCTTGAGGGGCGTGGCAGTGTCATCATGCGCGCCAAAACCCGTGTTGAAGAGATTCGCAAAGACCGTTTTGCCATCATTATTGACGAGATCTGCTATCAGGTGAATAAATCCACCATGATCGAAAAGATCGCCGAACAGGTGCGCGAGAAAAAGATCGAAGGCATCGCCCACGTTCAAGACGAATCCGACCGCAACGGTGTGCGCGTCGTGATCGAGCTTAAGCGCGATGCAACTGCCGAAGTGGTGATGAACCAGCTGTACCGGTACACGCCGATGCAGACGTATTTCGGCTGTAACATGCTGGCGCTTAACGGCGGCCGGCCCGAGCAACTGACCTTGCGCAAGTTCCTGACCTATTTCATCGATTTCCGTGAAGATGTTGTTGCCCGCCGCACCGCCTATCTGCTGCGCAAAGCCCGCGAGCGCAGCCATATCCTGTGCGGTCTGGCCGTGGCCGTCACCAATATTGACGAGATCGTCGCGACGATCCGTTCCTCTACCGATGCCTCTGCAGCGCGTGAAAAGCTGATGACACGGCGCTGGCCTGCAGAATCGATCCTGCCCTATATCGCGCTGATTGATGACCCGACCCATACCGCCAATGACGACGGCACCTATAACCTGTCCGAGGCGCAAGCCCGCGCCATTCTGGAACTGCGCTTGCAGCGCCTGACCCAGATCGGCGTCAAGGAAGTCACGGATGAGTTGGAAGAACTGGCCAAGAAGATCAAGGAATACCTTGAGATTTTGGGGTCACGCGAACGGATCATGAGCATCATCTCGGAGGAGTTGGCCGAGGTGAAGGACCTCTTTGCCGTGCCACGCCGTACCGAGATCGTTGATTGGTCCGGTGACATGGACGACGAAGATCTGATTGCACGCGAAGACATGGTCGTGACTGTGACATCCGGCGGTTACATCAAGCGGACGCCTTTGATTGACTTCCGCAGCCAGCGTCGCGGTGGCAAAGGCGTGTCGGGGATGCAGACCAAGGAAGAAGACGTCGTGACCACGCTTTTCGTTGCCAATACCCACACGCAGCTGTTGTTCTTTACGACTGATGGCATGGTTTACAAGCTCAAGACATGGCGCTTGCCGCAGGGCAGCCGCACATCGAAGGGCAAGGCGATCGTCAATATCCTGCCGATCCCGGTTGGCGTGTCGATTGCCGCCATCATGCCAGTGGATCGCGACGAAAAGGAATGGGACGACCTGCAGGTGGTGTTTGCCACATCGGCGGGCACGGTGCGCCGCAACAAGCTGTCGGATTTCACCAATGTCATGCGCAACGGCAAGATCGCCATGAAGTTCGAGGATGATCACGCCGAAACAACTCTGATTAACGCCCGCATCGCATCAAATGATGATGATGTGATGCTTGTGACGAACTCGGGTCGCGCGATCCGCTTTCCAGCGACCGATGTACGGGTGTTCAACAGCCGTGCATCGGTTGGGGTAAGGGGCATCAAGCTAAACGGCAGTGACAAGGTCGTTTCGATGTCGATCATACGCCACTTTGACGCGACTTCGGATGAACGCTCGGCCTATCTCAAGATGCGTCGCGCCGTCGCGGGTCTGGCAGATGATATGGACGCGCCCGCCGATGATGATGACGTCAATGCAAATGCAACGATCAGCCAAGAGCGCTATGCCGAGATGTCAGCGGTCGAAAACCTGCTGCTGACCATCAGCGAAAAGGGTTCTGGCAAACTGTCGTCGAGCCATGATTATCCTGTGCGCGGTCGCGGGGGGCTTGGCGTGGCGGCGATGGACAAAGCCATGCGTGGCGGTGACATCGTGGCCTCTTTCCCGGTCGAAATGGACGATCAGATCATGTTGGCCACGTCCAAGGGACAATCGATTCGCGTCCCGATTGAGGGCATCTCATTCCGCTCGCGCAGTGCTGGTGGTGTCAAGGTGTTTGATACTGGCAAAGGTGAAGTCGTGGTCAGTGTTGCCTGGATTGCAGATCAGGGCGACGAGGTTGAAGAAGCGCCCGAGATCGACGGCTGACCCAGCCCCTCATACCTACGAAAAAAGCCCCGCCAGTCACAGACTGGAGGGGCTTTTTTTATCCGTACTTACAGAAGAAGTAAAAATCGCTCAAAAAAAATGAAGCGCCCCACAAAGGGACGCTTCATTTAAACTGTAAAAATTATTGCTTAGTTGGTGCCGTTGGTACCATTTGTGCTGTCGCTAATCACGGCTGCAAGTACAATTGCCGCAACCAAGCCTGCACCAGCACCACCACCGATGCCACCGAATCCAGCACCAGCAGCGCTACCCGGTATCACGCAATTGTATACGCCACCGGTCAAAGGACCACATGCATATGTGATGCCGTTGGCTCCAACAACAGTCGTTGGGTAGCCAGGAACACCAGATGGGCCGCCTACGTTTGCAGCTGTTGTGTCTTGTGCAGAAGCCACGCCAGCGGACAAAAGAAGAGCTGCTGTGAGAGCTGTAAAGCGTTTCATTTGTATATCTCCAAATTGCGAAAAATAATTTCTTGGAGTTTGTATCGCATATTTCATTTTCATTTGCAAACGTCTTCACTTGGACAAGAGAGGTCACATTCGTATCGTGTGCCGGCCATGCGCTGATTTTATTGGATATTTTCGCCTGATACAGGATCAGGATTTATAACTCTTCTTGAAGAACGATGAGAATTTAGTCATTTTTCGTGACTCGCTCCCGTAATATCCATGCTTAGAACATGAGTTGAACCTCTGACCGACCGCCCCTTGCCCTTAACGTGTGCCTATAATTTGTAAAGCTCACTGAATTTCGTAGTCAAATATGCTAGCAAAGGCGCTTCACTTGGCATCCCACCCGTGGCACGTTCAATCAGATCTTTCGGCGCATAAAGCCCACCGTGCGTTTGTACATTTGCCCGAAGCCATCCTGTTGCGGCCTCCGTATCGCCGCGTGCCAGTTGCGCATCAAGATCGGTTACGTCGCGACGCAACGCCTCGTGCAGGCAGCCAGCATAGACATTGCCCAGTGAATATGTCGGAAAATAGCCAAACAACCCGACCGACCAATGTACATCTTGCAAGACACCATTTGATGGCTTGTCCACCTCAAAGCCGAAATCCGCTTTGAAGCGGTCATTCCACGCGGTTTCCAGATCATCCACCTGCAAATCACCGCCCATCAAGGCACGTTCCAGATCAAAGCGCATCAACACATGCAGGTTATATTGCAACTCGTCCGCTTCGGTGCGAATAAACCCATCAGAGACGCGGTTCACGATGCGATAGAATGTATCCTCATCGGCAACTCCAAAATCACCAAAGGCATCCTTCATCTGAGCAAAAAGCCAACCCGTAAAGGCGCGGCTGCGCCCCAATTGGTTTTCATAGATCCGGCTTTGGCTTTCATGCACCCCCATGGATACACCGTCACCCAAAGGCGTCAGCAGATAGGCGCGATCAATGCCCTGCTGGTAACAGGCATGACCAACCTCATGAATGGTCGAATAAAAACAGTTGAACGGGTCATCCTCGTTGGTGCGTGTCGTGATCCGCACATCAAGACCGGAACCGCTTGAGAATGGATGCACGGCTTTATCGACGCGGCCCATGCTCATATCATAGCCAAAGGTCTTGGCCAGCAGCCGGGTCAGCTTCATCTGGGCACTCTCATCGAACTTATATTGCAATTCGGGCGGTGCTTCGGCCCCGCGAACGGCTTCGCGCAGACGGGTCAACTCGGGACGCAATGCGCCAAACATCGCCTCAAGCTCGGCTCCGGTGGCACCAGGTTCATAGTCATCCAGCATCGCGTCATAAACATTGCCGCCCGCCGCCAGCGCCATGCCCTCTTCGCGTTTCAGGGTGATCACTTCGGACAGCATCGGCGCAAAGGCCTTGAAGTCATCGTCCGCCCGCGCCTCGGCCCAGGTTCCTTGCGCCTCGGATGTCACCCGCGCTAAGCGTGCGGCCAGTGCAGCGGGCACCTTGCTGGCGCGGGCATGGCTGCGGCGAATATGGCGCAACTGCGCGCTGCCCGCATCGTCTAGATGCCCCTCGTCGATCATCCCGAGCCAATCGGCAATGCGACTGTCGACCCTACGGGCGTGCA
Organism: Roseobacter sp.; assembly: GCA_024636475.1. Lineage (GTDB taxonomy): Bacteria > Pseudomonadota > Alphaproteobacteria > Rhodobacterales > Rhodobacteraceae > Sulfitobacter. The sequence goes on from JAGXHA010000037.1 coordinate 21,442, forward strand.
GCACACCTTCCATGGCGGCCATCTCCTCACCCCGCTGGGGGGCGGCACCGCGTGGCATCACCGTCTCTTGGTCCCAGCCCAAACGCCCCGCGACCTGCGCCAGTGCCTCTGTCTCGCGTTGAAACGCCATCAGATCATCAAAAGCACTCACTGGGTTTTTCCTCTTACAGAAGCTGGAATAGGATAGGCGCTCAAAAAGCGGCATCGCAGAATGAAGACCCACAGAACAACAGCCAGCACCTGATGCCAAATCGCGATATGCACGGGGGCTGCGTTCAAAACCGTGACGACACCAAGCACGATTTGTCCCGCCATCGCCAGAATCATCAAGTTGAAGGCTTTGCGCGTGTTGGGATGCGCCGATTTACGCCCCCGAAGCCAGACAACAATTGCAAAGGCAAAAAGCAGATAGCCCGCCATGCGGTGCATGAACTGCACGAGACCCGGGTTTTCAAAGAAATTCCGCCAAACTGGCGCAATGTTCAGTGCATCAGGCGGAAAGAACTGCCCCTGCATCAAGGGCCAGTCGACAAAATACCGCCCAGCATCAATGCCCGCGACCAGCGCTCCCAGCAAAATCTGCAAGAATGCAAAATGCAGCAGACCGGTAGAGAGACCAAACAGCTTGCCTTCTTTCGTCCGCCTTGCCTGCATTAAATTCGTTTCAGACCGGCCCAACAACAAAGCATACCAAGTGATGAACCCAAGGATCACAAACGCGAGGCCCAAATGCGTCGCCAAGCGGTAGCTCGCCACATCAAGCTGCGCCTCGCCCGTGGTAACGCCAGAGGCGACCATCCACCAGCCAATCGCACCCTGCAATCCGCCCAGCCCGCCCAGCAACAGCAAGCGTGATGTCCAACCTGTCGGGATCTGACGGCGCAGCAAGAACCATAGAAAGCCAACCACCCAGACCAGACCAATGACCCGGCCCAACTGACGATGACCCCATTCCCACCAATAGATCACTTTGAAATCATCTAGTTGCATCCACGAGTTCTGCACCAGAAACTCGTCAATCTGCTGATACTTCGCGAATTCCGACAGCCAGTCAGCTTCGTTCAGCGGCGGGATCGCTCCGGTCAAAGGACGCCATTCTGTGATGCTGAGCCCGCTGTCGGTCAAGCGCGTCAGCCCGCCCACCGCGATCATCACAAACACCAAGATGAACAGCATGAACAGCCAGATCCGGATCGCACCGCGTGCGCCACCACGCCCGCGATCAATCACTCCGGTCTGCGCCACGTGCCGCGCCGACTGCGCGTCGCCCACTTCTTCAAAAAGCTTCCGAGTCTGAGCCATGTTGCCTCTTGTCTGCTATATTATACTGCACTGCAGACGTAAGACACAGCGGCCCAAAGGTCTAGCCGCGCTCTTTCCAACGCACCATCTGTCGCAGGGTGCCGTGCAACATTTGCACATCCGCACGCGTCAGCGGCAGTCGCGACCACATATTGCGCAGATTGACTTTCATGCTGGTGGCCTTGTGCTCGGGGAAAAAGAACCCCGCCACATCCAGACGTTCCTCGAAATGCCGTGCAAGATGCTCGATCTCGCTATTGTCGGCCCATTGTGTGCCCGCCATCTCAAATTGCTCGGGCACGACGGACGCTTGCGCCCGCTTCCACTCATAGCCCATCAACAACACACATTGCGCCAGATTGAGCGAGGCAAATTCAGGGTTGACCGGCACCGACACAATCGCATTGGCCCGGGCAATATCCTCGTTCTCAAGCCCGGCGCGTTCCGGCCCGAACAACACCGCAACTCTCTGGCCCTGCGCGATCAGCTCAGCAGCCTTGACCATCGCAGCCTCGGGGCTGAAAACTGGCTTGGTCAAATCCCGATCCCGCGCCGTGGTGGCAAAAACAAAGGCGGCATCACCCAAAGAGCCGGCCAGATCGTCATACACCACCGCCTCGTCCAACAACCGCCCTGCCCCGGACGCCATGGCCACGGCCGAAGGGTTCGGCCAGCCATCACGCGGGGCCACAATGCGCATCCGGTCCAAACCGAAGTTCCACATCGCGCGCGCTGCGGCACCGATGTTCTCGCCCATCTGGGGACGCACCAACACGAAAGCCGGTATCTTGGGGTTCTCTACTGTCTCGCTCATGCTCGCCTCTTACCCGCACACCGCCCCTGTCACAAGAACAGCCCCTGCTTCCAAATGGGAAAAAATCCTCGCCGAAGGCATAAAAGTTTTTCTTTCCTCGTCCGATCCGCTAATTGACGGCAACTCACCAAAGGACAGCCCGTCATGGAAACGCCCGAACAGCCCCAGCTTTACCTGATTACCCCGCCTGAATTTGCGCTCGAAACCTTCCCGCAAACCCTTGCACGCGTTCTTGATGCACAGCCCATCGCCTGTGTGCGCCTCGCTCTGAGCACACGCGACGAAGATATTGTCCTGCGCGCCGCCGATGCCTTGCGAGAGATTACAGACGCCCGTGATGTGGCGCTTGTGATTGCGGACCATACGCTTTTGGCCGAACGCATCGGCCTTGATGGCGTACATTTGACCGACGCCGCCCGCTCAGTGCGGCATGCCCGTAAAACGCTGGGCGACGAAGCGATTGTCGGCAGCTTTTGCGCGGGTTCGCGTCACGATGGCATGGCCGCAGGTGAAGCAGGCGCAGATTACGTCAGCTTCGGTCCGGTACAGCCCTCCGCCCTTGATGACGGCTCACACGCCGAACTGGACCTGTTCCAATGGTGGTCCGAAGTCATCGAAGTGCCCGTCGTCGCCGAAGGCGGACTTGATGATGCGTTGATCCGCACCCTTACGCCCTTTACCGACTTTTTCGGTATCGGAGACGAGATCTGGACGGCTGACGATCCGCTCAAGGCCTTGTCTGACCTGATCGCAGCGATGCGCTAGCGCGGGTCGGGTGTTACAAGAACACCCGCTCCACAAACCAATACGCGCCGATGACCGCGATCCCGACCGATGCCGGGATCGCGACAAACCGTCGATAAGGCTCTGCCGTCTGGCGAAACTGGATCGACAGGAAACATGCCGTAAAGACCAGCGCCATCGGCACAAGGAACAGCGGCACGGGGGCCTCCAGCATTTCAGCCACGCTTGGCATCGGCACCACACACAGCAGCAACGCCAACACAGTCGAAACGACATAGAACAATTTTGCGCCATGTGCGCCGCCCTCGCCGCGCAACACGCGCAGCGCCTGCCAGACACATAAGAACATGATCGCAATGACGGTCAGCTGGCCAATCTCGACCCCGATGTTGAACCCGATAAGGGCTGGAATGAACTGATCTTGCGGCAGTCCAAATTCTCCCAATACCGATGCAAAGCCCAACCCGTGCAACAAGCCAAAGCCGAAAATCACCAAAGGCCGCCAGCGGCTCAGGCCTGAGCTGAAGATATTTTCAACCGCGACATAAACAATCGAGGCGGCAATCAGCGGCTCGACAATTGATCCGGGCACAGTGACCAGTCCAAGCGCACCAAGCGCCAGTGTCACTGTGTGCGCTGCGGTAAAGGCAGAGACCTGCCAAACCAGCGGCTTGATATGCGTTGACAGAAAAAACAGGCCCAACACGAACAGGATGTGATCCAGACCCTTGGGCAGAATGTGATCAAAACCCACAGGGATATAGGTCACAAAGGCCTGCCACGCGTTCTGCTGCCCGCCACCGCTCAGCACAATTTCAAGGCTTTGTGATCCCCCTTCAAGATAGCCGGTATAGGGTTCTTCCACCCCCTGCTGGCGCAAAACCAGCGCACCCGAACCTGCTGGCCATGCGACCACAACGCCGCGCGTGTCATTTGGCACGGCTCCTTGCAGCGACCATTCTGCGATGCGCGGCAGTTCGATGTTCACGACTTCGGGAACAGTGATGGCGACGCTTTGCAGTTCTACCGGTTCTCCATCGGCGCGCAACAGCGGCAGGCTGTTCCATCTGGCAAGGATCTCAGGTGCTCTGGCCGCAAGATCTTCGGGGTTCAGGGCGCGCAAAGCATCGTAATCGTTGGCGTTTTCCGCGTCATCTGTGTCTTCTACCGCATCCAGATCGATCCCGGCCAAAAACGCCTCAAGATTGATGCGCAGGGTTAAATCGGCCACACCATCCGCAACAGTCAAATCTGCAATCGTTGGCACAACCTCGTGCGCGCGCGCGGTGCCTGTCAGCGCACTTGACAAAACCAGTGCATAAGCCAGCTTACAGAGGATCAGATAAAAGGTTTTTCGCATGTTTATGTCCCGTATTTCACTCGTCCTATGTGGCGCTTTGGCAGCATCACCCGTCTTCGCCCATGAATTCTGGCTTGAAGCGCCAGAGTATCAAGTGCAGCCCGGCGTGGAAATGACAACCGACATCAAGAACGGAGAACTTTTTGTAGGGACCAGCCTCGCCTATTTTCCAAACCGCACCGAACGCTTCGATCTGACGTTTGAAGGCATCACAGTGCCCGTTGCCGGACGCATGGGCGACACCCCGGCTTTGCGCATAATATCACCCCCGCGCGACGGGTTGTTGATTGTGGCCCATGAAGCGACAGCCTCGTCACTGACCTACAAAGACTGGGAGACTTTCGTCGGGTTTACCGAACACAAGGATTTCAAAACTGCTGTCACCGACCACCGCGCCGCTGGCTACCCCGAGGATAAGGTGCGCGAACGGTATACCCGCCATTCAAAAGCGTTGATCGCGATTGGTGACGGTCGTGGCAGCGATCAAGCGTTGGGCCTGGAGACCGAATTGACCGCCCTGACAAATCCCTATGATGCCGATTTCAATGATGTGATGGAAGTCGCGCTGACCTACGAGGGTGCGCCGCGCAAAGATGTGCAGATCGAGGTCTATGAGAAAACCCCGGAAAAAGAGGTCACGGTCACGGTTTACCGCTCCGATGATATGGGCCATCTGACCTTTCCGGTTGTGCCCGGCATGACATATCTGGTCGATTCCGTTGTTCTGCGCCCTGCACCCGATGTGGACGAGACCGAAACAAGCCCCCAGTGGGAAAGTCTTTGGGCATCTTTGACTTTTGCAGTGCCCGAATAAGCGTACTTGCGCCTAACCACAGGTCTGGGCAAAACAGGCGTCATGAAACAGATACCCGAAATTTTATGCATCGGCTCGGTCTTGTGGGACATTATCGGGCGCGCCGAAGTGCCGATGCGTCAGGGCTCAGACATGCCCGGCCGCATCACCCGCCTGCCCGGTGGCGTGGCCCTCAACATCGCGATGGCGCTGGCCCGCTTTGGTCTTTCGCCTGCCCTCATCAGTGCGGTGGGCCGCGACGCGGAAGGCAACGAACTGATCGCGGCCTGCCAATTACGCGGATTGAGCACGGAATACGTTTACCGCTCTGATGACCTTCCAACGGACAGATATATGGCGGTCGAAGGCAATAACGGCTTGATTGCGGCGATAGCGGACGCCCATTCGCTTGAAGCGGCTGGAGACAAGATTTTACGGCCCTTCGTGGGCGGCGGCCTGCCGTCTCCCTATCGCGGGGCTGTCGCACTGGATGGCAACCTGACCCTTGATCTGCTCTCTGAGATGGCCCGCAGCCCGCTGCTGTCGCAGGCCGATTTGCGCGTCGCCCCCGCGAGCCCCGGCAAAGCGATGCGGCTCAGCCCCTTCATGCAAGCCAAACGCGGCACCCTTTACGTGAACCTAGAAGAGGCCGGCTTGCTGTGCCAAACCAGTTTCGAAACCTCACGCGAAGCTGCCAAGGCGATGCTCGCACGCGGTGCCGTGCGCGCGGTTGTCACCGATGGCGGCAACCCGGCAAGCGTTGGCCAGTCGGATGGCGTGATCACCCAAGTCCCGCCGCCTGTTTCTGTGACCCGCGTCACTGGTGCTGGCGACACCTTTATGGCCGCCCACATCGCGGCAGAACTCAAAGGTGCGGCACCAGACGCTGCACTGTCCCAAGCCCTTGCTGCCGCTGCACAATATGTTTCCGGAGAGACTAAAATATGATCCCCCTGTACCGCTCTGCCGAAGTCGCTGCTGCCCATAAAAACGGCACGCCCATTGTGGCGCTGGAAAGCACCATCATCACCCATGGCATGCCTTATCCGCAAAACCTTGATGTCGCCCGTCAGGTCGAGGCAGATATTCGCGCGGCAGGTGCGACGCCCGCGACAATCGCGGTCATCGACGGTCACCTTCACATCGGGCTGGAGAATGAACAGCTCAGCGCATTGGCGCAGGCCAAGGGCGTTGCAAAACTATCGCGCGCCGACATGGCCGCGTGCATCGCGACGGGCCGCACCGGGGCGACAACTGTGGCGGCCACGATGATCGCCGCACATCTTGCGGGCATCTCCGTTTTTGCGACAGGCGGAATCGGCGGCGTCCACAAAGGCGCTGAAAACACATTCGACATCTCTGCCGATCTGCTGGAACTCGCCCAAACCCCTGTCACCGTTGTCGCCGCCGGAGCCAAGGCAATTCTGGACGTCGCCAAAACCCTTGAAGTCCTGGAAACCCAAGGCGTGCCCGTCATTACCTTTGGCCAAGACAGCTTTCCCGCGTTCTGGAGCAGCACATCACCGTTGAAATCCCCATTGCGCATGGATGATCCGGTAAAAATCGCTGCAGCGCACCGCATCCGCGCTGAACTGGGCCTGCCCGGCGGCCAGCTTGTCGCAAACCCGATCCCCGCCGCCGCTGAAATTCCGGCAGCCGACCTTGCCCCCATCATAGCGACGGCCCAAAAGGACGCCAGCACCCATGGGATCACCGGAAAAGCGGTCACACCCTATCTGCTGCAACGGATTTTCGAATTGACCGAGGGGCGTTCCCTGACGGCAAACATTGCGCTGGTGCGCAACAACGCGCGCCTGGCGTCCAAAATTGCAGCGGCGCTGGCGCTGAACACAGCCTGATGCCTAAAAATAACGCATTCTCCATTGTAGCGCCCTTTCAAAGCACTTACCTCAAATATGTTGATTCACTGGAATAAAACATCACCATGACCACGCCGTTTACGCCTCCCACTCCGCCGCCCCTACCGCGCAGAACCATGTTTGGGCGCTTGCGTGCAGCGTTTTTGACGGGTCTTGTCGTGATCGCACCCGTCGGCCTGACGATATGGCTGATCTGGAGCGTTGTAGGCTGGATCGACGGCATTGTGTTGCCAATGGTGCCGCTGGCCTATCACCCCGACCGCCTGATCCAGACCTATTTCGGGCTTGATCCGTCGTCGCAAATCAACGTGCGCGGCATCGGTGTGATCATCTTTTTGCTGTTTACCATCTTCGTGGGATGGCTGGCCAAGGGCATCATAGGTCGCTCCTTTATCCGCTTTGGCGAAGGATTGGTGCAACGCACGCCTGTCGTGCGCACGATCTACTCCGGTATCAAACAAATCTCCGAGACGATCTTTGCTCAAGGCGAACGCAGCTTTGAAACGGCTTGCATGGTTGAATACCCGCGCCCCGGAGCGTGGGCGCTTGGGTTTATTTCGATTGTGGCCAAAGGCGAAGTTGCACGTCGCGTGGGCATTGAAAAGGAACTGGTCGGCGTGTTCATTCCCACAACACCAAACCCGACATCCGGATTCCTGCTCTTCTTCCCGCGCAAAGATGTGATCGAACTGGATATGACCGTGGAAGATGCGGCCAAACTGGTGATCTCGGCGGGGCTTGTGTACCCGCCCGAGAGGCCAGTGCCCGCTGAAGCTACCGCCGGCACCGGAGCACGGATCAAACCCTAATTGAACATCTTTTCAAGATCGACCGTGCTACGCTTGCCCACATGGTCGATGTCATCCCGCAAAAACTGCTCCGCCGCAACGCGCCCTGCTTGCTTGAGTGCGGAAATGACCGCTGGATTGGGCACCGTTTTTGTAGCGGTGGACAGTTTTGACATCATGTCATCATCGGCAATCATGTGAACGCGCACCCGGTTCATCTGGCCTTCGTTGAGCCTGCCCGCGTCTAACAGGCGCTGCACAAACTCAATCGCGCGCAATTCGCGCAGCAAGCTTGAGTTGAAGCTGATTTCATTGATGCGGTTTTGGATCTCCGTGGAGCTGTTGGGCAGCTTATCGCGCACCAGGGGGTTGATATTGATGATCACAATGTCGGCCGGAAGATCCGGCGCAAAGAGCGGAAACAACGCAGGATTTCCAGTATAGCCGCCATCCCAATACGCCTCGACGCGCCCTGTTTTTGGATCTTCGATTTCGACTGCCTGGAAAAGCGTGGGCAAACACGCAGACGCCAAGAGCGCGTCCGGGCCGATCTCCTCGCCTTGGAATACTTTGATCTTGCCGTTCCGCACATTCGTCGCACTTACGAAAAAATGTGGGGCCTGCTGACCGCAAACCAGATCATAGTTGAATTTCTCGACGATCTCGCGAAGCGGATTTTTATAGACCGGTCCGTAATCATAGGGCGATACAATCCGCGTCATCGCATTGCCCACGGCAACGGGCCAGCTCTGCTCAATCGCTTTGCTAAGCGCTGCAATCCCAAACGGCGCCATCCATTCCGAAAGACGCAGATCACGCACCCCTGCGACTTTCTCCCACAACCAATCCAGGTTGTCGCGCGCCCCCTGACGGCCACCAATAATCATCCCTGACTTGATAGCAGCCCCGTTCAAGGCGCCTGCCGAAGTGCCCGAGATTGCTGAAATCTCAAGCGCGTCCTCTTCAAGCAACCGGTCAAGCACGCCCCATGTATAGGCCCCATGTGCACCGCCCCCTTGAAGGGCAAGATTGATCTGCTTCTTTTTCATAGCACCGTGCTGCCTTGGTTCCCAAAGAGCCGCCTCCGGCGGGGATATTTAAGAGCCAGAGAATGAAAGACACCCGGAGTCTCTTCTCTGGCTCTCAAATGTCCTCGCCGAAGGCATAAGAATTCTTAAAGCGCGGTCCAGCCGCCATCAACGCTTAGCGTTGTGCCCGTGATCTGTGCTGCGGCATCCGAACACAGGAAGGTAGCTGTCTGGCCCAGCTGCTCGACAGTTGCGAATTCTTTGCTGGGCTGGCGTTCAAGCATGACGTTTTTAATCACGTCTTCGCGGCTCATGTCATATTCCTTCATGGTATCGGGGATTTGGTTTTCCACGATGTCGGTCAGAACATAGCCCGGGCAGATGGCATTGCAGGTAATAGGCTCTTTCGCGGTCTCAAGTGCTGTGACTTTGGTCAGCCCGACGATGCCATGTTTAGCCGCGACATAGGCCGATTTGAAGGGCGAGGCTGTCAAGCCATGGGCAGACGAGATATTGATCACGCGGCCCCAGCCCGCCTTGCGCATCATCGGCAAAGCGATGGCCGAGGTGTGGAACGCCGAGCTGAGGTTGATTGCCAGGATCGCATCCCATTTCGCCATCGGGAAATCCGGGATTGGTGCCACATGCTGAATGCCTGCGTTATTTACCAATATGTCGCATTTCTTTGCATCTACGATCAGCTGCCTGCATTCGTCGGCTTTGGACATGTCCGCTTTAATATAGCGTGCCGTTACACCAGTTTCCTTGGCGATCTCTTCGGCGATGGCGTGGTCTTCGTCGCGGTCAGTAAACGAGTTCAGCACAACGTCGGCTCCAGCCCGCGCAAATGCCCACGCAATGCCAAGGCCGATGCCTGAATTGGATCCCGTAATGACGGCAGTTTTTCCCGAAAGGTCGATGGTATAGGCCATGGTGTTCTCCAGCGTTTTCTGAGACTGCATCATGTAGCGCGCTGCCGGCAAAGAAAACGCCTAAATGCTTTCGAAAACCTCGACCGACCCGGCATGACAACGTAGATCGCCGCCGGAAAGCAGGCAAAAAAAAACGTCCGCACGAGGCGGACGCTAAGTTATTGAGGCAGGTTTCATACAGGCAAGAAACCTATCGAGCAGTGATGTCTTTATACGCAAACCTGCGCCGAAATCCAAGCTTAAAGTTTGCTACCTCCAGTCTGCAGCGTTAAGACTTGAGCTAAGAAAACAAGGGCAGAACAGGATTGTTTCGAAAATGGCGTCATATTTTTTCCAAACCTGTCGGGCAGTTGCGGCTGTTTCTTCACTGATTCTCTGGGTGGGCAGTGCACAGGCTGAACCCACGCACGGGATATCTATGTATGGCTCCCCCGCGTTGCCACAGGATTTTGTGTCCCTGCCCTATGCGAACCCGGATGCGCCCAAGGGCGGCGCAATCGTGCTTGGCAACACCGGCGGCTTTGACAGCCTTAATCCATTTGTGCGCAAAGGCACCTCACCTTGGCAGCTTCCTTTTTTCACACATGAGACGCTGATGGGCAGATCCTGGGACGAACCGTTCTCGCTTTATGGTCTTTTGGCCGAATCGATTGAGGTTGCAGAGGACCGATCCTGGGTCGAATTCACCCTTCGGCCCGAGGCACGTTTTGCCGATGGCACGCCCGTGACCCCCGAAGATGTGATCTTTAGCTACGACCTGCTCGGGGCGGAGGGGCACCCCCGCTATCACGGCTTGCGTGCGCAAATTGAAAGCATGACCCAAACTGGTCCGCGCCGGGTGCGGATGGCGTTCAATACTGAAAACCGCGAACTCGCCCTGCTGGCTGGCATGCGCCCCATTCTAAGCAAAGCGCAATGGGAAGGCCGCGATTTCGCCAATGCGCCGCTGGCTGATATTCCCTTGGGTTCCGGCCCCTATACAGTCACTGACTATCAGGCTGGCCGACAGGTGACCTTGACGCGCAACCCCGATTATTGGGGCAAAGATGTACCGTTTCGGCGTGGCACCCATAACATTGACCAGATCAAGCTAGATTTTTACGGCGATGCCAACGTGCTGTTCGAGGCGTTCAAGGCCGGAGAAATCTCGGCCATCCGCGAATTCAACGCGGAAACCTGGACAACCCAGTATGATTTCCCCGCCGTCCAGCGCGGCGATGTGGTTAAATCCACCTTTTCCCATAACAAGCCCTCGGGCATGACCGGGTTTGTGATGAATACCCGCCGCCCGCCTTTTGACGACATCGGCGTGCGTGACGCGATGATCGAAGCCTTCAACTTTGAGTTTATCAATGAGACCCTGACAGGCGGCGCGCAGCCACGGATCACATCCTACTTCTCGAATTCGCCGCTGGCGATGGCGGATGGTCCGGCAACCGGGCGCGTAGCGGAGCTGCTGGCCCCCTTCAAAGACAGCCTTCCCGCTGGCGCGCTTGAGGGGTATGCCTTGCCCGTCTCTGACGGGTCTGCGCGAAACCGTTCGGGCATTCGCGCGGCAATGCAGGCACTTGAGGCAGCTGGCTTTAGCGCCCAAGACGGCACCATGCGCGACAGTGCAGGCACGCCATTGGCCTTTTCGATCCTGATGTCCAAGGGCAGCACCGAAAACATGGCCATTGCCGAACTTTATATTCAGGCGCTGAAACGGCTGGGGATCGACGTGACCGTAGATGCCGTGGATGATGCCCAATTTGTGGCGCGCAGTGCAGATTTCGACTTTGACATGGCTGTTTTCCGGCGCGCCTTGTCGTTGAGCCCCGGCAACGAACAGCGCTATTACTGGGGGTCAGAGGCCGCAGACCAGCCCGGCAGCCGCAACATGATGGGGGCCAAGTCCCAGGCTATCGATGCGATGATCGACACCATGGTCAGCGCCACCAGCACACAGGACTTCACCGCCGCGACGCAAGCCTTGGACCGCGCCCTGACCGCAGGGCGTTATGTCGTCCCGTTTTGGCAGTTTACCCAAGACCGCATCGCGCATATCGCCGAAATGAAATATCCCGACCATGTGCCGCTTTACGGTGACGGGCCGAACTATATGCCAGAAGTATGGTGGATCGATCCGGGTCAGTGAGGGACAAAGGTTATTCGCGGGCCAACGTATCACATGTTGGCCCGGCGAGACCTCCTCTTCTGCAGGCGCGCACCCCGCAAGGGCTTGAGCGGCGTTAGCGCTGTTCAAGTCAGCGACGTCACCCAAAGGATCATCGCATCCTCGTCGCTGGTCGACACGACATTATGGCCCATGGTGGCATCATAATAGGCACTGTCGCCCCGGCGCATTTCGACAGGTTCGTAAAACTCTGTATAAAGACGGACAACGCCCGTCAGAACATACAGGAACTCTTCACCGTCATGGCGAACCCAGCCGTCGAATTCTTCCATCCTGCGGGCGCGGATACGGGCGCGGTACGGTAGCATCTGCTTTTTGCGCAACGTATCGGCAAGCATTTCATGCTCGTAGGTTGTGGTCGCCTTGCCAGCCCCTTCGCCCGATTTCGTCACGGCCATGCGCCCGTTGATCTGACCCGCAGAGGGGGGCGTGAACAGTTGAGGCACCGAAATTTCCAGTCCCACGGCAAGCTTTTTAAGCGCATCATAGGTCGGCGACATTTGTCCGTTTTCAATCTTGCTCAAAGTTGACCGCGCCAGCCCCGCCTGATTGGCAGCTTGTTCCAGGGTCCATTTGCGCGCTTTGCGCAATTCACGCACCCGCGCGCCCAGATCAACCGGGGGGGACGTCTTGGATTCGCCGCTTTCGCGGGCAATCTGGATCATGGATTTTGATGCATCATTTGACATGCGTCGCGTATATCGCCCCCCCCAGTGGCTTGCAACGGGCCTAAGCGCGCTAGCGATGGCGCATGTTGTCATGCTCTGCCTCAGACGGGTTTGTTCCCTGCCCCGCGCCCTTCAATCTGGCCGCGCATGTGCTTGGCCAGGCAACCCGGTTGGCTGACAAAACGGCGCTTTCCATCGTAGGCCAAAACGGGTCCGAAGACTGGAGCTATGCAGCCTTGCAATCGGCCGTGCGCGGGACTGCTAAGGGGCTTTTGCAGCTTGGGCTTGTGCCCGGTGACATCGTGCTGATGCGACTTGGCAATACCGTCGACTTTCCGCTGGCCTATCTTGGGGCCTTGGCCGCAGGATTGGTACCTGTACCGACGGCTGCCGCCCTTACCGCCCCCGAAGTGTCCAAGATGATCGAAATGCTGTCACCAAAGACGATCTTGCATGACCCCGATGTAGCCTGCCCTGCCCATGCCGCCTGCGTCCCTCTGAGCGCTTTGCGGGCGATGCGGGATTTGCCGCCCGCCGCGTGGCATATGGGCGATCCCGAACGGCTGGGCTATATCATCTACACATCTGGCACCTCTGGCAAACCCAGTGCGGTCATGCATGCGCATCGGGCGATCTGGGCCAGGCAGATGATGTTCGACGACTGGTATGGTCTGCTTGAAGACGACCGCGTCATGCATGCTGGCGCGTTCAATTGGACCTATACGCTGGGCACGGGCCTCATGGACCCCTGGACAATCGGGGCGACCGCGTTGATCCCTGACGCGGGCACGCCTGCGGCAGATCTGCCAGACAGGATCGCGCGCACCAAAACAAGTATTTTTGCAGCCGCTCCGGGCGTGTACCGCCAGATCCTCAAACATCACGACACACTCACCCTGCCCAGCCTGCGCCACGGCCTGAGCGCGGGTGAAAAGCTGCCCGAAACCCTGCGCCATGGTTGGCAAACCGCGACCAAGACAAGCATCTTTGAGGCCTATGGCATGTCGGAATGTTCAACCTTTGTATCAGCATCGCCGCAACGGCCTGCGCGGACGGGCACCTCGGGCCAGCCCCAAAAAGGACGGCGCATTGCGATCATGGGATCAGAGGGGCCGGTGCCACGCGAGACAGAGGGCACAATCGCGATCCACAAAAGCGATCCGGGGCTGATGTTGGGCTATCTTGGTGCCCCCCAGCAGACAGCCGAAAAATATCATGGAGAGTGGTTTTTGACAGGCGATCAGGGCCAGATGGGGACCGATGGCCAGATCACCTATCTGGGCCGCAATGACGATATGATGAACGCTGGCGGCTTTCGCGTCTCGCCCATCGAGGTTGAACAGACGCTGGCGAAATTTCCCGGCATTACTGGCGTTGGCGCGACCGAGGTTGCAGTGCGCCCAGATGTGACCGTCATCGCCGCATTTTACACATCCGATACCGCGCTGGACGAGGCCGCACTGGCCCTTTATGCACAAGATAATCTGGCGCGCTATAAACAGCCGCGTCTTTATGTTCATCTACCCGAGCTCCCCATGGGCGCAAACGGTAAATTACTGCGAGGCGCGCTGCGCACCGGCTTTGAGGCACAAAAATGACCGATCCGATCAAGCTTGATATCATGTCCGACCCGATTTGCCCTTGGTGCTATATCGGCAAGGCCCATCTGGACCGTGCGTTGGAATCCGAGCCGGATCACCCCTTCTTGATTGAATGGCACCCGTTCCAGCTGAACCCCGACATGCCCGAGGGCGGGATGGACCGGCGTGCCTATCTTGAAGGTAAGTTTGGCGGCAAAGAAGCAGCAGTCAAAGCCTATGCACCCGTGGTCGAACATGCCCAGAAGGCCGGGCTAAAGATCAATTTCGAAGACATGAAGCGTACGCCAAACACTCTGAACGCCCACCGTCTGATCCACTGGGCCGGGATCGAGGGACGCCAGACCGCCGCTGTGTCGTCCCTCTTTAAAGCGTATTTTGTCGAAGCTCGGGATATCGGCGACACCGAGGTGCTTTCCGATATCGCTGACAGCATCGGCTTGGACGCCTCTGTGATTGCGCGGCTTTTGGAAACCGATGCAGACGCGCAAAATATTCGCGACCGCGATACGCACAGCCGCGAGATGGGCGTAAATTCGGTTCCCACCTTTATCGTGGCAGGCAAACACGCCGTACCCGGCGCGCAGTCGCCTGAACTGTGGAAACAGGTGCTTGCTGAATTGCGCGGCAGCGCGCCGACCTGAAGAAACACCGCCCGCAGTATTCCTTTGCCATTACGATTCGCAGGGACTAGAATCATCTTATAAAAGGGGCAAAGACCCCGGTATAAGAATGAGCGGGCATAATGATACAGCAAACCACAGCGCCTTTTTGGGCGCGCAACCGGGTGCAGGAAGCGCCTTCGCTTTGCGTGACATCGGTTGAACGGCTCCCAAGACCACCCCTGCGCAGCATATTGACCTATGGCGCATTTGACGGGTTTCACGCAGGTCACGCGCGCTGGCTGGGCCAATTGTCATTGCTGGGCAGTGATCTGGTCGTGGGCTGCGCAACAGATGTGTTTTGCGATCAGATGGGGCAGAGCAGCACGGCGTCATTTGATGCCCGCCGCGCAGTGTTGGAAAGCTGTCGTTTCGTCTCTCGCGTCATCGCATTGGAAAGCTGGGACCAGCGGTTGACCGACATCGTAAATTACAACATTTCAATCTTAGCCGTGCGCAATGGCATGGGGCCGGAGTTGGACGCGTTAAGCGACATCGTGCAGGTCATGCATTTGCCATCGGATTTGCCGCCCACATGGGTCGAACCTTTGGCCAGGTCCGCATAAGCGTCAGACGGGTTGTGCTGCACCCAAGCACCCGTTAAAGCTGAAGAAAAAGGGTGCTCTCTGGCTGCCCAATCATCAGGAGCAGCGCCCGTGCAATCTGACAGACCTGATTTCAAAATGAGCAGCCTCGAATTTGTGGCGCTGATCGCGATGCTTTTTGCCACCATCGCGTTTTCTACCGATGCGATGCTGCCCGCCCTGCCCCAAATCACCGCTGATCTGGCACCCTCAACACCTGAACGGGTGCCGCTTATCCTGACCTCTTTTGTGTTCGGCCTTGGTTTGGGCACGTTTTTCACCGGTCCCTTGTCAGATGCCTTCGGGCGCAAGAATGTCGTTTACGGCGGTGCAGCGCTTTATATCGCAGCGACGGTCGTGGCTTGGGCCAGCCAGTCGCTTGAGGTCATGCTGGCCGCCCGCGTTGTACAGGGCCTTGGCGCTGCCGGCCCCCGGATTGTATCGCTTGCCATCATTCGTGACCTGTTTTCAGGCCGTCAGATGGCCAAGATCATGTCGTTTGCCATGATGGTTTTTGTGCTGGTGCCTGCCTTTGCCCCGGCCATGGGTGCGGTGATCATCCGTTTCACCGACTGGCGCGGCATCTTCGTGGCCTTTGTTGTGTTTTCAATCATCTCGGTCGTCTGGATGGGGTTTAGGTTGCCCGAAACGCTGCCCGTCGCTGACCGGCGTCCTTTGCGACTGCCGTTGATCTGGTCGGCGGTGAAAGAGATCTTCGCCAACCCCATGGTGCGTTTGTCGATCACCGTTCAGACATTGGCAATGTCGATCTTGTTTGCAACGCTCATGCTCGTGCAACCGATCTTTGACCAAGTCTATGATCGCGCCGCGAGCTTTCCGTTCTGGTTTGGGGTGATTGCGTTGATATCCGGCGGCTCCAGTCTGATGAACGCCTTATTGGTGGTCCGGTTCGGGATGCAGCGCATCGTCACAATTACCCTTGGTGCCCAGATCATCCTCTCCGGCGCGATGGTCGGGCTTGGCCTTGGGGATCTGCCCGAACCCTATGGCTTCGGGTTTTTCTTGCTTTGGCAAGTTGCGCTGTTCTTTCAGGCGGGGCTTGTCCTTGGCAATCTGAACGCACTCGCGATGGAGCCGATGGGCCATATTGCGGGCATGGCCGCGTCTGTCATCGGTGCGGTATCAACGGTGATGGCCGCAGTGATTGCATCGCCCATCGGGCTTTTGTTCAACGGAACGATCACGCCTCTGATCACGTCGGTCGTGGTGCTGGCGGCACTGGGGTTCACGCTGATGCTTTGGCTGGGTCGGGTTGTCAGGCAGCAAAAGAAAGACTTAAAAACAACGCCCTAACGCCGACGCAATGGCGATTGTTTCGCCCTGCGGGCGAGGATTTCAAACCATTTGGAAGATGCTCGGGGCGGTTTTTAAGTTTGAAAACCAGCGCCAAAAGAATGGCTGCGATGCTTACGGGCAGCAACCACACCAAAGCGGTATCCGCCGTAAAAAGCTGACGCGACGACAATTCGCAAGGCGGCGCACAGGCGTTGTTCATATTCAACAGATTTACGGGTGGCACTGCAACAAGCAGCGCCACCACGCAATAAAGACCATCAAGTGTCAGTTACGCGAGCCAGAGGTCACGCGGCGCGCTGACCGCCCGGTTTGCCGCCACCGCTGGGCTTGCGCTTGCGACGTGCTGCACCAGCGGCCGCTGGTTTGCCCTCGCCGCCACCGCCGCCCGAGCGATTACGCCCACCGCCGCCGCCGCCGGGACGACCGCCACGACCACGGCCACCTTTTGGCTTGGCCGGCTCGTCAATCGCTTCCCACGGACGGCCAGAAGCCACCGGGATCGAAACCTTCATGGTTTTTTGGATGTCTTTGAGTTCGCCCATCTCGTCTGGTGCGCAGAACGCGATTGCCGCACCGTCTTTGCCAGCGCGGGCCGTCCGGCCAATACGGTGCACATAGTTGTCGGGCACGTTAGGCAATTCGTAGTTGTAGACGTGTTTCACGTCAGGAATGTCCAAACCACGCGCTGCCACATCTGTTGCGACCAGCACGGTGATCTCGCCCTTCTTGAAGGATTCGATGGCGCGGTCGCGTTGACCCTGGCTTTTGTTGCCGTGGATCGATGCGGCCTTGAATCCGGCTTTGACCAGATCCTTCATCAACTTTTCACAACCATGTTTCGTACGGCCGAAGACCAAGGCACGTTCTTCGGTGTGCTTGGCAAGCAGTTCGATCAGCAGGGCCTTCTTCTCGGCCTTGGCGATGAAATGCACCTCTTGCGTCACCTTGTCCGCCGCCTTGCCGGGAGGCGAGACTTCGATGCGGATCGGGCTGATCAGGTAGCTGTTTGCAATCTCGTTCATCAGCTTTGGCATGGTGGCCGAAAACAGCATGGTCTGACGCTCTTTGGGCAGGACCGACGCGATTTTGCGCAGGTCATGAATAAAGCCCATGTCGAGCATCTGGTCCGCTTCATCCAAAACAAGGAATGTGGTTTTATGAAGCAGCACGGCGCGACGGTCCATCAGATCCAGCAAACGGCCCGGTGTCGCAACCAGCAGGTCAACACCACGTTCCATGCGCTTGATCTGCGGGTTGATCGACTGCCCCCCCACAACCATCATGGTCTTCAACTGCGTGCCTTCACAGAACCCTTTGAGGTTCTCCATGATCTGGTTCGCCAATTCGCGGGTCGGAGCCAGCACAAGGCCGCGCACGGTGCGTGGTTCGGGGCGGGCTTCCATCTCTAGCATTTGCGCGACAAGCGGCACACCAAACGCGGCTGTTTTACCGGTGCCGGTCTGGGCAAGGCCCATCACGTCGCGGCCATTCATGGCATGGGGAATTGCTTGGCGCTGGATCGGGGTCGGGTCTGTCATGCCCATGTTTGTCAAGGCTTTGACCAAACGGCGGGGAAGACCCATCATTTCAAAATCGCTCATATTCTGTCGTCTTTCCGAAGGCCGCGGCAAAGATGCCGGACCTGTCTAAATCACGCGGCTCCCCGCAAAGGGGCTAAACCGCGAGGGACGCAAAGCAGATCGCAGGGGCCAGCCTATTGCCAACACCCTGTCTGTTGCGTTTGGCCCCACGCGTGATTTTGGGAACATCGGCGGCCTTTTCTCTCAGCAATAATAAGACCGTTACGGTCAAAGGGCTGATCTGCTCACGCGGCAGAAGGCATCGCTTGATGGATAGATGGGCGTTTGCGCCGAGAAAGTCAACCGTAGTGGTCTGCTAAAGGTCAGGCGGACGACTGCGCCCCAGCATAATGGGCAACATCGCGCTAAGCACAAAGATCCGCATCATGTGGCAGGCGGCAACGAATCCCGGCACCACCCCCAGCACAGCCCCCAAGGCAATCATCGTCTCGAATCCTCCGGGCGCAAAGGCGACAAGAATATGTGCCAACGGTACCCCAAGCACCACAGCCACTGGCACCGCCGCGACAATCGCCAGCGCCACTGCAACACCAGTGACCGCCAGCCCTGCCGCAAGACCACTGGCAAGATCGCGCGTGCTGACGCCGGAAAACCGTGTTCCGATCAGGGATCCGAGCACCAAAAACGCCGGCAGGACCAACCATAACGGCAACACGCCCGGTGCCATTTCTGTCAGATTGCCAAGCGCAGACACCAGCATCGGCCCGATCAACATCGGTGCCGGCACGTTGAAACGCCCCAAGATCACCCCCGAGCTGACACCCAAGACCAACATCACGAAGGTAAGCCCTGCCCCCATCAACACACCTTGCGGCACGACAGAGCCGCCCAACTCCACGCCCATGGCCAACGCAACAAAGGGGACCACAAGCGTCAGCGACAGCAACCGCACCGATTGGGTGGTCGAGACGCGCACGACATCCTCACCTGCCTCTGCCGCGATGGCCAAGACAAAGCTCAGATGCCCCGGTGCCGCAGCCAAAAGGGCGGATCGCCCGCTGAACCCGAAAAACCGGACCAACATCCAACGGCTTACCACCAGCATGACCCAGATCATCACCACAACGACGACAAAGGCCAGCGGCCAGCGGATCATCGTATCAAGCGCACTGCGGTCAAACCCCGCGCCCACGGCCAGACCGATGACCACAAAGCAGATGTTGCGCACGGGCAGCGACACCCCCATGCGCAGCCCGCCAAGCCCGGCCAGCGACACCAGCACCGCAGGCCCGATCAGCAAATACACCGGCGCACCCAACGCCCACCCAAGGGCTGCGCCAAGGGTGCCAACTGCAAGGGTCAGCGCAGTGGTGATCAGATCATCAGGGGGTCTGGGCCAATTCATAACCTATGCCTAACAGCACTGTAAGGCAGCCGCCAGAAGGCCCACTTGCGTATCCCGCACCAAATCGGCATGGGTCGTTCACTGCAATTTCAAAAGGCTTTGATCGATGGACAATCTGCGCGGCGCTGTAATCATGGTCTTGGCCATGCTGGGTTTTGCCATCGAGGATATGTTCATCAAGCTTTTGGGCACCGATATCCCAATCGGACAGATTCTTTTCGTTCTGGGCGTAGGCGGGACCGTCTGTTTCGGTATCTTGATGCTGTTCAAAGGACAGCCGCTGTTTGAACGCGCCATGCTGACCCGCCCCATATTGCTGCGTGCTTTGGGCGAGATTGTCGGCACTTTGGGGTTTGTCTCGGCCATTGTGCTGACGCCTATATCCTCTGCCTCCGCGATTTTGCAGGCCACGCCATTGGTGGTGACCTGTGGCGCAGCCCTGTTTCTGGGCGATCCTGTCGGGTGGCGGCGGTGGAGCGCGATTCTTGTGGGTCTATGCGGCGTGATCTTGATCATCCGTCCGGGCATGGAAAGCTTTCAGGCGCTGTCCTTGCTGGCCGTTTTCGCGGTTTTCGGGCTGTCTTTGCGTGATCTGGCCACGCGGCGTGTGCCTAGATCTACCTCAAGCTTCCAACTGTCGTTTCTGGCATTCGTCGCCATCATTCCCACCAGCTTGACGTACATGCTGTTTACCGGAAAGTTCTTTGTCCCCATGACCGGTCTGCAATCTGTCTATATGGGCTCGGCACTGGCCATTGGCATGGTCGCGTATTACGGAATCGTCGCGGCCATGCGCATCGGCGAGATCAGCTTTGTCACGCCATTTCGCTACACAAGGCTGTTGTTTGCAATGGTTGTGGGAATCACCGTGTTTGGCGAAAGCCCGGACCTGTTGACCTACGTGGGTGCCACCATCATTGTCGCCTCCGGCATATATACCCTGTGGCGAGAGCGCAAAGTCAAAGACATCGCCTGAACACTTCCCATCCGGCTCCTATCGGGCTAAAATCCCGCGCAATTATAATCTCCCAAAGGATCTCTCCTTATGAGCACCATCATCGATATCCATGCCCGCGAAATTCTTGACAGCCGGGGCAACCCGACGGTCGAGGTTGATGTAACGCTGGAGGACGGCACCATGGGCCGCGCCGCTGTGCCATCTGGGGCATCGACCGGAGCTTACGAGGCCGTCGAGCGCCGCGACGGCGACATGTCGCGTTACATGGGCAAGGGCGTGCTGGACGCCTGCGAAGCTGTGAACGGTGAAATCACCGATGCGCTGGTGGGTATTGATGCAACAGAACAGGTCGAGATCGACGGAACGATGATCGAACTGGACGGCACCGACAACAAGGAACGTCTGGGCGCGAATGCGATCTTGGGCGTCTCCCTTGCCGTGGCCAAAGCGGCTGCGGATTTCTGTTCGCAACCGCTGTTTCGTTACGTCGGCGGCACCTCTGCGCGCATGTTGCCGGTGCCGATGATGAACATCATCAACGGCGGCGAACATGCGGACAACCCCATCGACATCCAGGAATTCATGATCATGCCCGTGGCCGCCGAAAACATTCGCGACGCGGTACGCATGGGCTCCGAGGTTTTTCACACCCTGAAAAAAGAGCTGTCGGCCGCTGGCCTTTCCACCGGTATCGGTGACGAGGGCGGCTTTGCCCCCAACATCAGCTCCACCCGTGATGCACTTGATTTCATTTTGAAATCCATTGAAAAAGCTGGCTATAAACCGGGCGAGGAAATCTATCTGGCCCTCGATTGTGCGGCGACCGAATATTACAAGGACGGCGCTTATGTGTTTTCTGGTGAAGGAAAAACCCTAAGCAGTGCCGAGAATGTCGACTACCTTGCAGCCTTGTGCGCAGATTATCCCATCATCTCGATCGAAGACGGCATGTCGGAGGACGACTGGGATGGCTGGAAGCTGCTGACCGACCGTCTGGGCGACAAGATCCAACTGGTTGGCGACGACCTGTTCGTGACCAACCCTGACCGTCTTGCCGAAGGTATCAAACGCGGATCGGCAAATTCGATGCTGGTAAAGGTCAATCAGATCGGCACCCTGTCCGAAACGCTTAAAGCCGTCGATATGGCGCACCGTGCCGGCTATACAAACGTCATGTCCCACCGCTCGGGCGAGACCGAGGATGCCACGATTGCTGACCTCGCCGTTGCCACAAACTGCGGCCAGATCAAGACCGGTTCGCTGGCCCGCTCTGACCGGTTGGCAAAGTACAACCAGTTGATCCGCATCGAAGAAGCGCTTGGGATCACCGCCGAATATGCCGGTCGGTCGATCCTGAAGGGCTGAAATTGGGGCGCGGGCCCGGCTTTGGTCCGCGCCACATTCGAGACAAAAGGGATTTGCCGTGACTGCTGATGAAATGATCGCGCATCTGGGGCTGAAGCCACATCCTGAAGGTGGGTTTTACCGCCAGACATGGATCGCCGAAAACCAAGGCCGCGCCACCGGAACATGCATCTATTTTCTGTTGAAACAAGGTGAAAGCAGCCATTGGCACAAGGTCGATGCCACCGAGATATGGCTATACCACGCAGGGGCACCCTTGGTTTTGTCGCTGGCCGCCGACGACTCAGGACCTGCCACAGATCACATGCTCACCCCCGATCTGACCCATGGGCAACCGCAAATCATCGTGCCGGAAAACCACTGGCAAGCGGCGCGCACGACGGGGGACTTCACGCTTGTCAGCTGTACCGTATCGCCGGGTTTCAACTTTGAGGGCTTTACGCTTGCCCAGCAAGATTTTGATATCCCGCGTTAATCGACCAAAGGCATACTGACCGTTCCGCCACCTACCGCTGCGCGCACCCCCGTTGTGCTGCGACAAGACGTGGGCAGCCCTCGCGCCACCCGCACGGCAAGATAGCCAAAAGCCTGCGCTTCCAGCATGTCACCGTCCAGCCCGATGTCTTCAATCGGAGCGACAGGGCAATCCAGACTGACCGAGAGCATTTCCATCAAGACAGAGTTGCGCCGCCCGCCGCCCGTGACCAGCACGCGGTCAGGCAGACGCGGACAATGCGCCATCGCCTCCGCCACTCCGGCGGCGCACATGGCCGTCAGGGTTGCCGCCGCGTCGGCGTTCGACAACTCGCCAACAAGGGCGATCATCTCGGAAAAATCGTTCCGGTCCAGTGATTTGGGCGGCATTCTTGCAAAATACGGCTCGGCCAAAAACAGCTCAAGCGCGCCGGTTTCTACGGTGCCTTTTGACGCAACCGCACCGTCCTTGTCATAAGCCAGCCCTAAACGAGCCTGCATCAAATCATTGATCGGCGCATTGGCAGGGCCCGTGTCAAACGCCAGCAAAGCGCCATCCGCCTCGGGGCGCAAAATGGCCGGATCAACCCACGTCAGGTTCCCAACACCGCCCAGATTCAAAAACGCGACAGGCCCGGTCAGCCCGGCATAGCGCGCGCAGGCGTGGTGGAAAAACGGGGCCAAAGGGGCACCCTCGCCGCCCAGTTCCACGTCTGCGCTGCGAAAATCCCAAACCACCGGCAGCGCCAACGCATCAGCCAATGCCGCACCATCCCCAACCTGAAGGGTTCCTTGAATACGCGGCGCATGGGCCAAGGTCTGACCGTGAAAGCCGATCACATCCACATCCGTGAAATCGCGCAAAACCTCGAGATGCGCAGCCTCGACAACCTCAGTCGCGGCCTGCACTTGGGGGCCAGACCATTTCCCGAAACCGGCGGCGATCACCTTACGCTCCGCATCGCTGTATTCGCGGTAGCCCGATGGACCAAAACCGATGATATCATGGCCATCTGTATCAACCACCGCCACGTCGACCCCGTCCAGCGAGGTCCCGCTCATGGCACCCGCAACCCTGAGGACGCCTGTTTTCGCAATCCGATTTCTATAGGGCCTATTCATGGCCTTTTCCTTTGTCTGCCCAGCACATATAGAGTGCACCACCACCCAACCGAAGGGCAAGTGCCATGACATATCATCCGAAATCAGAATTCATCCGCATCATGATGGAACGCGGCTTTGTCGCCGATTGCACGGACTATCAAGGCCTTGACGAGGCTTTGATGAAAGGTGCGCAACCGGGCTATATCGGATTTGACGCGACAGCCAAGTCCTTGCATGTGGGTTCGCTGATCCAGATCATGATGCTGCGCTGGCTGCAAAAGACCGGCGGCAAGCCGATCACCCTGATGGGCGGTGGCACGACCAAGGTGGGCGATCCCAGCTTTCGGGCAGATGAACGCCCCCTGCTGACACCCGCGCAGATCGACGACAACATCACCGGTATTAAAAAAGTGTTCAGCGCTTACCTGACCTATGGCGACGGTGCGTCGGATGCGCAGATGATCAACAACGCCGAATGGCTGGACGGATTGAACTACCTTGATTTCCTGCGCGACATCGGGCGGCATTTTTCGATCAACCGGATGCTGTCCTTTGAAAGCGTCAAGTCTCGGCTGGACCGCGAACAGTCGCTGTCGTTTCTTGAGTTCAACTACATGATCCTGCAAGCCTATGACTTCATGGAGCTTTACCGCCGTCATGGCTGCATCCTGCAAATGGGCGGATCGGATCAATGGGGCAATATCGTCAACGGGATCGACCTGACACGCCGCGTGATCGACGGCGAGGTCTACGGGCTGACAACGCCGTTGCTGACCACATCCGACGGCAAGAAAATGGGGAAATCGCAGTCCGGTGCCATCTGGCTGAACCCCGACATGCTAAGCCCTTACGAGTTTTGGCAATTCTGGCGCAACACGACAGATGCCGACGTGGGCCGGTTCCTCAAGCTTTATACCGAACTTCCCGTCGATGAATGCGACCGCCTGGGCGCGCTGGAAGGCTCAGAGATCAACGAGGCCAAGGTCATCCTTGCCAACGAGGTGACAGGCCTGCTGCACGGGGCTGAGGCCGCCAAAGCCGCCGAAGCAACCGCACGCGAAGTGTTCGAAAAAGGCGGTGTGGGGGATGACCTGCCCACGCTGACGCTCAGCGTTGCGGATCTGGGTGATGGCATGTCCATCGTGCAAATGATCGTGAAAGCGGGCCTTGCTGGGTCCGGAAAAGAGGCCAAGCGCCTGATCTCAGAGAACGGCGCACGGCTGAATGATGCGCCGCTTACGGATGCGGGCATGATGATTGACGCGGCGGGATTGGCGTCGCCGATCAAGCTCAGCGCGGGGAAAAAGCGTCATGCTCTGGTGCAGTTGGGGTAAACAAACATCGGGGGCGGGTCGCCCTGCCCCCGATGGTTTGATCATCAATTCTCGGCTTTTTCCTCAAGCACCAGCCACTCCGCCTCGGCATCTTGCAGCTTCTCGTTCCGCTCGATCAACGCATCTGTGGCTTTCTGGAACTTCACCGGATTATCCGTATAAAGCGCGGGATCACTCATCAACTCTTCCAGCTTGGCAATCTCAGCCTCAAGACGCGCGATCTCGGCGGGCAAGGCCTCAAGCCGGTGTTTCTCGGTGAAGCTCAGCCCCGTTTGCGCGGCGGCTTTGGGCTTGTCGCTCTTGGCCCCCGGTTTGGCCTTGGCCACAACGCTTTGATCAAAGTCATCCTGCTGGCGCTGTTCAAGGTAGTCGGTCCAACCGCCGGCATATACCGTCGCCTTGCCGTCGCCTTCCATCGCGATGGTGGTGGCAGCAACGCGGTCAAGGAAGTCGCGGTCGTGGCTGACCAGCAGCACGGTGCCGTCATAAGTCGACAGCAATTCCTGCATCAAATCAAGGGTTTCAACATCCAGATCGTTGGTCGGTTCATCTAGCACCAGCATGTTGCTGGACCGCGCCATGATCTTGGCCAGCAGCAAACGCGCCTTTTCGCCCCCGGACAGCGACCGCACAGGCGCGCGCGCTTGGGCTTCGTCGAACAGGAACTCTTTCAGATAACCGACCACATGTTTCGGCATGCCGCGCACCAGAATCTGGTCTGCCTTGCCTGACACCCGCATCTCCGGGTCGCCGGTCAGGCTGTCCCAGAGCGACATGTCGCCGTCAAGCTGCGCGCGGGCCTGATCGAACAGCGCAATCTCAAGGTTGGTGCCCAGCTTGATCACGCCGCTGTCAGGCTCTTCCTTGCCGATCAGCATGTTCAACAGCGTGGTCTTGCCCACACCGTTCGGCCCGACCAGTGCAATCCTGTCACCGCGCTGGATGGTGATATCAAACGGGCGCAGAATCGACTTGTCGCCAAAGGCTTTGGTAATACCGACAGCCTCGACCACCTTGCGGCCAGACTTTGGCCCGGCCTCAAGCGCCATCGCCGCTGTGCCCTGCCGCGTGATCTGGCTGGCGCGTTCGGCGCGCAAATCCTGCAAGGCCCGCACGCGGCCCTGGTTGCGCTTGCGCCGCGCCGAGATGCCTTCAACAGCCCAGCGTGCCTCGGCCTTGATCTTGCGATTCAGCTTGTGGCGCTGCGTGTCCTCTTCTTCCCACATCTGATCGCGCCACGCCTCGAACCCGCCAAAGCCGATCTCTTGCCGGCGGGTCACACCGCGGTCGATCCAGAGGGTCGCACGGGTCAGTTCGCGCAGGAACGCCCTATCGTGGGAGATAATCACAAAAGCGGCGCGCGTGGTTTTCAGCTCGTCTTCCAACCAGCGGATCGCTTCGATGTCCAGGTGGTTCGTAGGCTCGTCGAGCAGCATCAGTTCCGGCTCTGACGCCATGAGGCGCGCCAAGGCAGCGCGACGACGTTCACCGCCGCTTGCCGTGCTTACAGGGCGCGCGGGATCAAACTTCAGCCCCTCGCCCGCGCGTTCGACCTTATACATCTCGGAGGCGTCGAGCCCGTGAGACGCAAAGTCACCCAGCGTCTCGAACCCGCTCAAATCGGGATCCTGTTCCATATAACCAACAGATACGCCGGGGCCAACGATGACCTCGCCGCTGTCTGATTCAACAAATCCTGCCATGACCTTCATCAGCGTGGATTTACCCGAGCCGTTTCGCCCGACCAAAGCCAGCCGGTCGCCCGGTTGAACGACCAAAGACATATCTTCGAATACGGGATCTCCGCCGAAAGTCAGCGTAATCTCGTTCACTTGTAAGAGGGGTGCGCGTGCCATGACAGCCAGCTATCTCTGCGCCGCGTCGGGGTCAATGACCCCTCCTTCCAAATGGTCCAAAATCCTCGGCCTATGGCATAAAATCCGTCAAGCGAGCCTGCGCAAAAGACGCTTGCGGTTTTCCGGAACGGCATCAATCTCAAGCCCAGTGAAAACATGCAGGGTATTCATCTGCCTGTCGATGACCGCATGATCGCTGACCCATCCCCCCATCAGCAAATACGTCCGCAACAAGGGCGGCATGTGCTGCATTGCCGTTTTCAAATCCAGCGGTTTGGAAGCGTAATCTGCGAATCGTACGGCCTCGGCCGCGGTTTCGGCGGGTTGCCATCTTACGGGGGCCAGATGGCGGGCCTGCAACAGCGCGAAGGCATCCAGATAGGGCCGCACATCGACACCCGCGAAAGACGTGCATCCGAATAAAAAGCGGATGCCGTGCGAATCGACGAATTGCGTCATGGCACCCCATGCAATGCGCACGACGTCAGGGTCCGAGATGTCAGGGTGGACGCAAAACCGGCCCAGCTCCATCATCGGCCCGTCAAAAGCCGCCAGCCGGTGCAGACCATAAAACTGCGCGGCATAGCTTGTCCGGATTGCTGTCCCGTCAAACACTTTTGTCCGGAAGCAACACACAAGCCGGTCGCTGTCGCTGTCACGCACAAGCACATGGTCCTGACAAGAATCGTACGCGTCAATATCTTGAGGGCATCTCAGCCCGAACGCCACGGCTCTGAGCGACTGCGCGGCCTGAATATCTTGCGAAGAATTTGCAGTATAAACCCGATACCGGCCACGGATCAGGCCGAGAGGGTCATGGTGTGCGTCTGCGGTCATTTCCGCACGCTCAGAGGCCTGAGGCCTAGCCGCCCAGACCTACCGGGCCAATTCCGCCGATGTTGCCCAAAAGCTGACGGATGAATGATTTGTCGCTTACCGCCGAGCTTGTCACGCGACGCTCAAGCGTAATGACATTTCCCCGCTCAAGCCCGAAGCGCTCGACGTTCTCCACCACACCATTTGCACTAAAGCTGATGGCCACAACTTCGCGCTCGACTTCCTTGGGTCTCAGAAAGCCGATCGCTTTGCGCCGCGAGCGCACATAGTAATAGCCAGAATTTGTCAGCAACCCCGCAGACGCAGGCACGCCAACCGTCGATGCAATCGTATCGCGGGTGTCCTGTCCAATGGTGATTTGATCAAGGTCTTCCTGTGGCGGGATATAACCATGGTTTTTGTACTGCGGCGCACAGGCTCCAAGCATAAGACCTGCACTCACAATAGTGGCGGTCAGCAGCGTCTTTTTCACATGGCGATCTTTACGCATTCTTGGTGCCCTCTTGCCCTTGGGGATCATGGCTTTTATCTCGCATACACTAAGCATGCCCTATGGTTCAAGAAACGAAAGCACAACATCATGTCTCTCACGCCCCCAACTTCTACTGCATTGCGCGTTGCAGAGCTGCCTCAAAACGCTGATACGCCTTTCTCACTGCGCCCTGATGCCGATACCCTGCGCCAGATCGCAGACGAACTGGGGCTGACATCTTTGAAAAAATTGGCCTTCGAGGGCAAGTTGACTGCCCTTGGCAAGACCGATTGGCAACTTGATGCCCGCCTTGGGGCCACCGTTGTCCAGCCCTGTGTCGTCACGCTTGAGCCCGTGATGACGCGTATCGACACCGATATCACCCGCCTGTTCATCAAAGATTACAGTGAACCTGATGACCCCGAGGCGGAAATGCCCGAAGATGACAGGTCTGAGCTTTTAACGGCTTGGATCGACCCGGCCGCCGTCATGGTCGAAGCCCTGGCGCTTGAGGTGCCGGAATACCCGCGCGCAGCCAACGCTGAACTGGGACAGGCGGTCTATACAAAGCCTGGCGACGCACCGATGACCGACGAAGACGCACGCCCGTTTGCCGGGCTCGCGGACCTGCGCAAAACCCTTGAAGACGACAAAGAATGACACAGCCGCCAACTTGGGTGCAAATCGGGGTTGCGCTGGCGCAGTTTCGCAGTATTTTGCGCCCTTCACCCCAATTAAGGTTGGACATCGGATAGGCTTAGGCCTAAACGCACGTCACGCCCAAACCGGGAGTTGATCTGAAACACGGTCGTCTTTGG
>JAGXHA010000038.1 GCA_024636475.1 Roseobacter sp.
CGATTTTTGTAGCCATTGTTCTAGTTTTCACTGATCCCGCCAAGTCTGTCGCCGCAAACAGTGACTTGGATTTTTCAACGCACCCAGCCGACACCGCTCGCGGATTGACTGCCCCGCCTTTGCTGCACGCACCGATGCGCGACGGATATGATCTGGCGTACCGTCGTTTCGATGGCCCTTTTGGCGCGCCGATGCTGGTGTTGGTGCATGGGGCAGGTTGGCACGGGTTGCAGTTTGTTGGTCTTGCCCGACAGCTTAGCGCCAAGGCAACTGTCCTTGTTCCCGACCTGCGCGGCCATGGCACAGCCCCCGGGCGGCGCGGCGACATCGATTATATCAACCAGTTCGAGGATGATCTGGTTGATCTGATGACAAGTTTGCACGAGCCGGGGCAAAAGATTGTCCTTGGCGGGCATGCTTCAGGGGGCGGGCTGGTTGTGCGTTTTGCAGGCAGCGCCTACGGGCAATTGCTGGACGGTGCGGTGCTGCTTGCGCCGTATCTCAGGCATAACGCGCCCACAACGCGGCAAGACTCTGGTGGAGGGGCCACCGTGCAGCTTCGTCGTCAGATCGGATTGTCGATCCTCAACACCATTGGCATCACCGCGTTCAATGATAAAACGGTGCTCCAGTTTTCCATGCCCGACGCCGTTTTAGGTGGTCCTTTGGGGGATACGGCGACAACGGCCTATAGCTTTCGTTTGAACACTGGATTTGCGCCGCGCAGGGATTACCTGAAAGATGTCGCCGCTTTGCCGCCGTTTATACTGGTTGCAGGATCGGACGACGGAGCGTTTTTTGCCGATAAATACGAGGAAACAATGGCCGCAGTGAATGACGAAGGAACGTATCTGATCCTGCCTGGAAAAGGGCATTCGGACATCATCGATGCCCCCGAAACCGGCCAGGCGATCATGGGCTTTCTGGATGGCCTTTGACGAAGATCTGATGGCGTGCGCCGCGATTGTGGAGCGCGCGGACCCGTTGCGCTTTCGCGCGACGATGGCAGCACCTTTGGCCGCCCGGCGCGTTTTGTTTCCGCTTTATGCCTTTAATATCGAAGTTGCCCGCGCGCCTTGGGTCACCCAAGAGGCTATGATTGCCGAGATGCGCCTGCAATGGTGGCGCGATGTGTGCGAAGAGATTTCTCAGGGACGCGCCGTGCGCCGTCACGAGGTAGCCACGCCTTTTGCCGGGGTCATCACACCAGATCAGGCAGGGCTGCTTGATACGCTGGTGGGTGCGCGCCGCTGGGATATCTACCGGGATGCCTTCGAGGACATGGCACATTTCGAGGCCTATATCGACCAGACCGCTGGCAATCTGATGTGGGTCGCGGCATCCTCGCTGGGGGATGCAGATGAAGGGGTGGTGCGCGATGCTGCCTATGGGGCGGGCGTGGCTGCCTGGTTTCATGCGATCCCGCAACTTGTCGAACAGGGCCGTGTTCCCTTGCTGGACGGGACCGATGCGGGAGTGCAGACGTTGGCGCGCAAAGCGCTGGACAGGGTGCAGGCAGCGCGCAGAAATCGCAACAAGGTTTCGGTGGCGGCGCGGCCTGCGATGTTTAGCATCGGTGCCAGTGCCAAGGTGCTGCAAGAAGCAATCGAAACACCGTGGCGCGTGGCAGCAGGGGATCTGCCGCCGCTAAATGCGTATCCTTTGCCGTGGCGGGCCCTCAGCGGGCGTTGGTAACACATTAAAAGGGTTGGCGGCGTTGGCGCAGCACCAACCAGATCAGTGAGCCACCTGCCAGCACCAGAAATGGGATCATCGCGATATTCACGGCCGCCCAGCCTTCGACTGCATTGCCCCCGGAGCAGTTCATCAATCCACCGCTGGACAGGGATGCGAAGGTCACGCCACCAAACACCAGCAGATCGTTCAGCCCCTGCATCCGGCCACGCTCGTGAGGTTCATGTGCCCCCGCCAGCATCGAGGTTGCACCGATGAAGCCAAAGTTCCAGCCGATGCCCAACAGGATCAGTGCGATGTAGAAGTTATTCAGATCAACCCCCTGCAACGCGACCATGCCAGCAACCGCAAGGATCGCGATGCCCAGACCAAGGATTTTCTCGACCCCGAAGCGCGCAATCAAATGACCTGTGAAAAACGATGGCGCATACATGGCCAGCACGTGTCCGGTGACGACATGGGACGCGTCGACGATGTCATATCCACATCCCACAACCGCCAGCGGGGTCGAGGTCATGACAAGGTTCATCAACGCATAAGAAACCATGCCGCATACAACCGCGACGGCGATGCGCGGTGTCTTGAGCAATTCCATCCGGGAACGGCCTTTGGGTGCATCAACCGAAGGAATGGGGGGCTTTGGAATTTGCAGGAAGGCAAACAGGAACATGCCCACCACGTTCAGCCCGATCGCGGCAATATAGACCGGAAAAAAGCGCATCACGGTCGCATCCGGGCTGGCATCGGTCAGCAGGCCCACCAGTTGCGGCCCGATCACGGCCGAGACCAATCCGCCCGCCATCACATAGGAAATCGCTTTGGGGCGGAACGCGTCAGACGCGGTGTCGGTCGCAGCAAAGCGGAAAAAGCCCTGCGACGACATGTAAATACCCATTAGGTAACTGCCCATCAGGAAGATCATGAAACTTTGGATTGTCAGCGCATAGGCGCACAGTGCAGCCCCCGCCATGCCGCCAAACGCTCCGATGACAAAGCCCGCGCGCCGTCCGAATTTCTGCATCACAGCGGACAGCCAGGGCGCTGTGGTCATCGATCCAAAAACGATCATCGAGATTGGCAAAGTCGCAAGGCACACGTTGGGTGACAATTGCTGCCCCGCCAATCCGCCGATTACGAAAT
Source organism: Roseobacter sp. (assembly GCA_024636475.1). Classification (GTDB taxonomy): domain Bacteria; phylum Pseudomonadota; class Alphaproteobacteria; order Rhodobacterales; family Rhodobacteraceae; genus Sulfitobacter. The sequence continues at coordinate 2,836 of JAGXHA010000038.1, forward strand.
ACATCGGCATCTGGCTGCCAAGGAAGGCCTGCGCGGCGACCAGAACAGTCACATTGCGCTTTGCGCGGGTGTCATCAATCATTGTCATGACAGCGGCGTAAACCTAGGAATTGACAACGGCAAGGCCCCTTGCGTCTGCGCCGCCCCTGACGGATCATGCGGCTATGGAAAAAAAACCTCGCATTTTGTTGATCGCTGGAAGTGCCGAGGCACATGAGATCGCCGCGCTGATAGCGCAAACATCTCAAAAATTGCAGGCGATATTGCGCAGGGCCGAGCGTAGCTTTGGCCCGTTGCAGGTGCCGTCGCAAGTGTGGACACCGGCGTCTGTGGCAGAGATGAAAAAATTTCTTGAAGACGAAAAGATTGGTGCGATTTGCGACGCGGGCCACGGTTTTGATTCTGATATCTCTGATCTGGCCGCGTCTGCGGCGGCAGACCTGGGGGTGCCTTACGTCCGGGTTCTGCGGCCTGTGTGGGATATCGCTGATCCAGCAGAGCGTGCCGCATCTGTGTCGGACGCTGCGGCGATGATATCGCCCGGTGCGCTTGTTTTTGCGACGACGGGCAGGGGAACGCTGGCCGGGTTTGACCCATTCAACGGAGAACGCCTGTTTTTGCGTCAGACAAGCTGGAACGGGCGCACCGCTGTTGCGGACTATGTGAAAACCGTCCACGGCACCCCGCCATTCACGCTTGAGGACGAGACAGCCTTGTTTCAACTGCTGGGCATCGACACGCTGATCTGCCGCAATGTCGGCGGCACCCCAGGTAGGCCCAAGCTTGATGCCGCACTGCGTTTGGGGGTGAGGGTGATTGTTATCGACCGTCCTGCACCGCCCCAAGGGGAACGTGTTCTGGAAACGGCAGGCGAGGCCGTCGACTGGATCAAAACCCTATGACGATTGGGCGCATCATCACCAGTGATGCAGATGTCGCTGAAGGGGCGGCGTGGCTGGCGCAGGCAGAGCCCCGCTTTGCCACCGCTTTGCAGGCCACTGGCCCGTTGCCGTTGCGGCTGCGCGCTGACGGGTTTGATGCGTTGATCGGTGCCATAATCAGCCAGCAGGTGTCGGTGGCCTCGGCCAATGCGATGCGCGCCAAGATGGATGCTGCCGGGCTGACCCATGAGGCCGCGATCATCGCTGCAGGCGAGGAAGGTTTGCGCGACGCGGGGCTGAGCCGTCAGAAAATCCGCTACGCCTTGGCGCTGGCGGGTGCGGGTATTGACTATGTCGCGTTGCGCGATGCGCCAAACACCGATGTGATCAAGACGCTGACCGCGATCCCCGGCGTGGGTGCCTGGACTGCTCAGATCTATGCGATGTTTTCACTGGGGCGTGCAGATGTGTTTGCCGAGGGCGATCTGGCCTTGCAAGAGGCGGCCAAATCCCTGTTTGATCTGCCAGAGCGCCCAAAGCCGAAACAGCTTGCGATCATGGCAGAAGACTGGTCGCCCTGGCGCTCGGTTGCAGCCCGCGCGCTGTTTTCGTACTACCGGGTGGCAAAGCAACGCGAGGGGATCACATGACACGTGTATTGAATGCAGAACGCCGCGAGCCGGTGTCGGGGGAAACGCGCTCAGCGGTGGTTTTCCTGCATGGCTACGGGGCCAATGGCGCAGATTTGTTGGGCCTGGCCGATCCTTTGGGGGAACACCTGCCTGACACGCTGTTTGTGGCCCCTGATGCACCTGAGGCATGTGCCGGCGCACCCTTTGGCTTTCAGTGGTTTCCGATCCCGTGGATTGATAATTCATCCGAGGAAGAATCCGAGCGCGGGATGATGCAGGCGGTTGAAGACCTGAACGCGTTTTTAGACGCGCTGATGGTGGATGAAGACCTGCTGCCTGAACAGGTCGTGCTGCTTGGGTTTTCGCAAGGCACAATGATGGCGCTGCACGTGGCGCCGCGCCGCGAAGACGCTGTTGCGGGGGTTGTCGGATTTTCGGGCCGGCTGCTGTCGCCGGAAAGCCTGAAGGACGAGGCGGTTGTGCGCCCGCCGATCTTGTTGATCCACGGCGACATTGATGATGTGGTGCCGCCCCACTCTTTGCCCGAAGCGGCGCAGGCTCTGCAAGATGCGGGTTGGACGGATGTGTTTGCCCATATCATGAAGGGTACGGCCCATGGCATCGCACCGGACGGGCTGAGCGTGGCATTGGCGTTCATGCGCGACAAGCTTGCGCTTTGATCCCGCGCGTGACGGTGGTGCTGTTCATCGGCGACGTCGCCCCTTGCTTCGGGCGTCGCGTCCCTGATCCTTGCCATGACTGCGCGGTCGAATTTGAACGCGGGTCCGGATTGATCCCCTAGAAGCTGGCGCATGTTCTGTGCTGGTTTACAGGTCTTGGTCACGGTTACGCTGCGCGTTACCGGATCCGAGTGCCCGTCAAAAGACATATCGCCTTGCTGTGTATGCGCGACACAAGATTATCTGCGGGACCGAACAAACCGCAATCCATCACATGCCTGTTACATAATCATCCTATATCATCTGCGACATCTTGTGGCCCTTTGCGACTTGTCAGGCGCAAACCACGAGATATAGTCTTTGCATCGGTGGGGCTGTTCCCGCCGGACCGGACGCGGAACGGCAAAGGGTTTACGGTAACATGGACGGCGATTTTAGAACAGAATTCACGCGCAGCCCAGCAGGGCTGAAACACAAACCTGCCTTGGTGCTGAATGCGGATTACAGGCCCTTGTCCTACTATCCGTTGTCGCTGTGGCCGTGGCAGGATGCGATCAAGGCAAAGTGGCTCGATCGGGTCGATATCGTCGCCGAATATGATGATTGCGTCAGATCCCCCTCGATGGAGATACGCATCCCGTCGGTTGTGGTTTTGAAAGACTATGTAAAACCTCAAAAGCGCGTGGCCTTCACGCGGTTTAATTTATTCCTGAGAGACGAGTTTTGCTGCCAGTATTGTGGTGCCAGGGGCGAGTTGACCTTTGACCACGTGGTGCCACGCGCTTCGGGCGGGGTGACCAGCTGGCAGAATGTGGTGGCGGCGTGCAGCCCGTGCAATCTGCGCAAAGGGTCGAAAGCTCTCCACCAGACCGGCTTTCATTTGCGCAAACCCCCGCGCCAGCCCGGTGCAGAGGAGCTGCGCAACATGGGTCGGAAATTTCCGCCCAACCACCTGCACGAAAGCTGGATGGATTTTCTGTACTGGGATGCAGAGCTTCAGGCTTAATTTTCAAGCTTGGGCCAGTTTGCGTCCGCTTTCTGGATGTTGACGGGCATGTCTTTTTCCCAGCGGCGCTGAACCCGGCGTGAATAATTCAGATAAAGTTTACCATCTTCGATGCGCCACGCGTCTGGAACCGTAGACGCCGTATAGCCTTGGCTGACCGCCCAAGCGCAATGGCCGCCATATTGCGGCGCGTAGGCCATCGGGTCTGCGGCAAAGGCATCCTTGTTGGCGGCAGAGACAAAGCGCCAGGTCGCCCCGTTCCACTCGTGGGTAAACTCGGGCGAACCGGCAACGGGTGCGTTTTGGGTGAAATACGCCACAACATCGGTGCCATCGACAGCGATTCCACCATTAGCATAGACCTTGGGGGCGTTTGCGGCGGCGGCACTGGCCAAGGCAAGTCCGGTGATGGTGGTGGCAAGAAAGGCGCGGCGGTTCATCAGTCATCCTTCCGTTGGCTTCAGGACGACCATACGACGGCGACTTAAAGCGGCCAAGCGGGACAACAAAGTTGTGTTTGCCTTGTAACTTTCCCGGTCAGATATCCAGATCGACCCAGACCGGCACATGATCCGATGGCTTTTCGCGGGCGCGGATATCCCTGTCGATCTGACAATCGCGCAGACAATCGGCAATGACAGGGCTTAGCAAGAAATGATCGATGCGAATGCCGTTGTTGCGGTTCCATGCACCGGCTTGGTAGTCCCAGAAACTGTAGTGACCGGGGCCTTGGGTGCGGGCGCGAAAGGCCTCTGTCAGGCCAAGCGCAAGAAGGCGGTGCCAGGCGGCGCGGGATTCGGGGCGAAACAGCGCATCCTCGCGCCATGCGTCCGGAGTTGCCGCATCTTCGGCTTGGGGGATGATGTTGAAATCACCGGTCATCAGGAACGGTGTTTCCTCGGCCAACAGAGCACGCGCACGATTTTCAAGCCGCTGCATCCACGCCAGTTTATAGGCGTATTTTCCACCTTCAACCGGTGTGCCGTTGCTGTCGAGTTCGACCGGGTTGCCGTTGGGCAGATAGAGCCCGCAGATGCGAACCGCCTGCTTGTCGCCGACGACTGTGGCCTCGATATAACGGGCCTGTTCGTCGGTCTCATCGCCGGGCAGACCGCGCGTGACGTCCTCCAGCGGCAGTTTTGACAAGATTGCCACCCCGTTGAACGACTTTTGCCCGTGGGTTTCGACGTTATAGCCACGGTCTTCAAAAATCTCGCGCGGGAACGTCTCGTCGACGGATTTGATCTCTTGCAGGATGGCGACGTCGGCTTGTGATTCGTCCAGCCATTGTGGAAGGGCGTCGATGCGGGCCTTGATGCCGTTGATGTTGAATGTCGCGATTTTCATGGCTGCCCCCAAGCAATTTCTGCTGTCAGCTATCGCGTAAACCGTGGCATGGGGCAAGGGTCCGGGAAGGCAAATCCAGCCCTGCACGTCAGTCGATTCGCGGTATTTTCCCTCAGACCGGATCGATAGCCCGCTTGGCGCAGCCCAACCAAGGCTGTGGATAGAATTTTCTTTTGACTGTGGATAACCGGATTCGTCTTGCACAAGGAACTGGCTGGGCCGGCTCAACCCTGTGGATAAAAACAGCAAAACATCTTTTGAGGGAAATACCTGTTTACGAAACAACCTAAGCGGGTTGATGATGAGTCATTGCAACCATGGGTCGCAATGAAACCAACTATAACCTTTAAAGGGATCACACATGACTGTTTTGCTTATGCTGAAACCACTGATGTTGCCATTGCCCCAGTGGGCACTGAAAATCTGCATTCCGGTCTGGGAACAGACCTGTTCACAACGGGGGCCAGCGCCGGCCCCATCGATATGATGACGGGTGGCGGGACGGACCTTTTTACAACCAGTTGTGGACCTGTGGGCGCTGACATGGCTGGCGGGCAGTCGGTCGGTCTTTTTACCACAAGCTGTGCGCCCAGCGGGGCCGATATGTCCACCGGTAATCTGGTCGAGATGTTCACCACAAGCTGCTGATCAGACCAGCTAAAAACCAGCTCTGCGTCTGTTTTGGCGCAGAGCCTTGCCGGAGTTTTCCATGAGCAACATCATCCGCCTCAGACCACGACGCCAGCGCGAACCGCGCGGTGTTGCCGCCCTTAGCGTCATGTTCGCCACCCAAAGGCGGGCGCAGGGGGATGTATTCTGGCTCAAGGAAAATGCGGAATGGTTGGGTATTCTTGCGAGCATGAAGGGCGAAACCTTGTGTGACGTTTTGGAACCATACGAGGCTTTTTATCAGTCGATCCCCACCCAGCTTGAGTTTTTCCCCCAGTATTACCGGTTTTTCCTCTCGCTGTGTCTGGATATCGAAGATTTGGGCATGCACGGAGATCAAGGCGAGGCTTTGTGCCATTGGGTCGCCGAAAGGGACCTGCCCGAGGCCGAGTTGTCGGATCTTCAAAGGGGGGAAGCGATGCGGCTTTTGAAACGGCGCGGCGTTGTCACGGCGCAGACGGCGCTTACCGACCGGCTGCACCGCTTCATGGCGCGCCCCGAGACGTTTGCCTTGCCCAACCAGAAAGCGGCATACGAACTGGCCCACATCATTTTTTACCTCAGTGACTATGGTCGTCGCGATCCGGCGCTTGCGGATGCTACTTTGACCAGCCTGCACTATGCGGGGCTGTTGGCCTATCTGGATCAAAACAGTGATCTGCTGGCTGAGATTTGCGCGGCGTTGCGGTTTGCCGGTGCAACCCCCAGCCCGATTTGGGAGCGGCTGGTGCAAGACGCGCATGCCGCGTGCCACATAAGCGGTGCGGCTTATGCGCAAGCAGCCGACGGATATCACGGATATCTTGTCACCGGGTGGCTTGCACAGATCGCGGGAAATACGGCCTTTCTGGATGTGGTGCCAGCCGGCCAAGTGACGATTTCCGGCAACACCGGGGGGCAGGGGCCGTTGCGCCGCTTGTCAGCAAGCCTGTTCGGGTTGGGCGTGGAAAGATCAGCGGACTGGTCAAGGATGCGTGAAAACCTGCTGCCCGGCTTGTCCCTGGACGATCAGATTATTCTTGAGGCGGCTGAACAGTCCACACCCTGCTTCGAGGCGTTTTTTGAGGGTTTTGCACGGGCCAGCGATGGTGGTGCCCCCTTGTTCAAATGACGCAAAACAGCGGTTTGCGCCATTGATACCAGATGTTCTGACCCAAAACGTGACTTACATTGAGAAGGACGTGCCGCAACCGCAGGCGCTGGTGGCGTTGGGGTTTTCGATCACGAACCGCGCCCCGATGAGTTCCTCTGAAAAATCGATGACGGCATTGGCGAGAAAGGGGAGGGAGATGGAATCAACCACCACCTTTTGCCCCGATCCCTCTAGGATCAGGTCGTCGTGCTTGGGGGCATCTAGTACGATGTCATATTGAAACCCCGAGCAGCCGCCGCCCTCTACAGCGACGCGCAGGGCTTTGCCATCAGCGGCCGCACCGATTTCGGCAAGGCGGTCAAAGGCGCGGGAGGTGACTTTGGGGGGCAGGTTCATTTTCGGGCTCCGGTGTGATCGGTTTCCATCTGTCTTACACTACAATATAGAAAGCTATAGGACAGGCCACAAGGACCAGTGATCATGCGCGCTTCTTTTGCCTCTGATCCCGCAGCAACCAAGGGACGGTTGATGCCGGAGGAGGAAAGCACTTTTCGGTCTTGCTTTCAGCGGGATCGTGACCGGATCATCCATGCAAGCGCCTTTCGCAGGCTCAAGCACAAGACGCAGGTGTTTATCGAGCATGAGGGCGATTACTACCGCACACGGCTGACCCATTCGATCGAGGTAGCGCAGGTGGCGCGCACGATTTCGGGCGCTTTGGGGCTGAACGCCGAGCTGACAGAGGCAGTCGCCTTGGCCCATGATCTGGGCCATCCGCCCTTCGGTCATACGGGCGAGGACGCCTTGCAGGTGCTGATGGCCCCTTATGGCGGTTTTGATCACAACGCACAGGCCATTCGCATCGTCACCCATCTGGAACGGCATTACGCGGAATTCGACGGGCTGAACCTGACTTGGGAAACGCTGGAAGGGTTGGCCAAGCACAACGGCCCCGTCACCGGCCCGCTGCCTTGGGCGCTTGAGGCTTATGGCAAGCAGCACGATCTCGAACTTGGAACCTATGCCAGCGCCGAGGCGCAGGTGGCTGCGATTGCCGATGATGTGGCGTATAACCACCACGATTTGCACGACGGGCTGCGGGCTGAATTGTTTTCGACTGATGAATTGGCAAAACTGCCCATTTTGGAACGCAACTTTGCCGAAGTGGACAGGCTTTATCCCGGTTTGAATTATTACCGTCGCCGCCACGAGGCGTTGCGCAGGTTCTTTGGCGTTCTGGTCGAGGATGTGATCAACTTTGCCCGCACCCGTTTGGAGGAGATGCAGCCGCAAAGTGCCACGGACATTCGCATGGCAGGGCGCACGCTGATCCGGTTCTCTGACCCTGTGTTTGAGGATCTTAAGGTGATCCGAGCGTTCTTGTTTGAACGCATGTACCGTGCACCATCGGTCGTGATCATGCGCAAGCAGGTGACGCAGGTGGTCGAAGAACTGTTCCCGCATTTCTGCGCCCATCCTGATCAACTGCCCAAGCAATGGCGCAAGGATGTCGAGGAGGCCGATGGCGATACCGCGCTGGCGCGGATTGTCAGCGACTACATCTCTGGCATGACTGACCGCTTTGCCATTCAGGAACATGACCGCCTTATGGGGAATAGTCTGGCATCGGCTGCGGGATACGGGGCGAACCGTGCTTGATTGTTCAGGCTTTTTCAGGTGATACAGAGGACCAAGTCGAAGGAAGCCTGAAATGAACCTATTTGCCGATATTCGCACGCTTGTGCTGTCCACGCTTGATGTGTTGGTCGCTGACGGGTTTTTGCCCCAGGGATTGAACTTTGACGCGATTGCCGTAGAGCCGCCACGTGATGCCGCACATGGCGACATGGCCACGAATGCTGCGATGGTCTTGGCCAAGCCCGCTGGCATGAAGCCGCGCGAGATCGCTGAAAAGCTGGCGGAAAAACTGGTAGAAGATCCACGCATCACTTTGGCAGATATTGCAGGACCGGGGTTCTTGAATCTCCGGTTGGCGGCGTCGGTCTGGCAAGGCGTTGTTGGCGCGGTTTTGGCGCAAGGCACGGATTTTGGCCGGGGTGATTTGGGCGCGGGTAAACGGGTCAACGTCGAATATGTTTCAGCAAACCCGACCGGCCCGTTGCATGTCGGCCACACACGCGGAGCCGTATTTGGCGACGCCTTGGCCAGCCTGCTGGATTTTGCGGGCTGGGATGTCACGCGCGAATATTACATCAACGACGGTGGCGCGCAGGTCGATGTGCTCGCACGGTCGGTCTATCTGCGCTATCTCGAGGCGCATGGGCAAGAGGTTGCGTTCCCCGATGGCACGTACCCCGGTGATTATCTGATCGAGGCCGGTGAGGCGTTGAAGGCCAAGGTTGGCGACACGTATATCGATGCCGACGAAGACGTCTGGCTTGAGGATGTGCGAAACTTCTCGACCGACGAGATGATGAAGCTGATCCGCGCTGATCTGGCGTCTTTGGGTGTGGAAATGGACGTGTTTTATTCGGAAAAGTCGCTTTACGGGACGGGCCGGATTGAAGCGGCGATCGAAGATCTCAAATCCAAGGGGCTGATTTATCAAGGTGTGCTAGAGCCGCCAAAAGGTAAAAAGCCCGAAGATTGGGAACCCCGCGAACAGACCTTGTTCAAATCCACAGAACACGGCGACGACGTTGACCGCCCGGTGATGAAATCCGATGGCGGTTGGACCTATTTCGCGCCTGATATCGCCTATCACTTCGACAAGGTGCAGCGCGGCTATGACCAGTTGATCGATGTCTTTGGCGCCGACCACGGTGGTTACGTCAAGCGCATGAAGGCGGCAGTGTCGGCGCTGTCTGGGGGCACTGTGCCGCTGGATATCAAGCTGACGCAGCTGGTGAAGCTCTTTAAGGACGGCCAGGAATTCAAGATGTCCAAGCGGGCAGGGACATTTGTGACCCTGCGCGATGTGGTAGACCAGGTCGGATCGGATGTTACGCGCTTTGTCATGCTGACGCGCAAGAATGATGCGATGCTGGATTTCGACTTTGCCAAGGTTTTGGAACAATCCCGCGAGAACCCCGTGTTTTATGTGCAATACGCCCATGCTCGGGTCAATTCCGTGCTGCGCAAAGCCGCAGAGGGAGGGATTGCAACAGACATGGCCGTGCCCAAAGCTGCCGACCTTGGCCTGTTGGACCACGAGGCCGAGTTGAAGCTGGCCGCGAAGCTGGCCGAATGGCCTCGGCTGGTGGAAACTGCTGCGCGCAGCAACGAACCTCACCGGGTGGCGTTCTATCTCTACGAGCTTGCTGGCGACTTCCACGGGCTGTGGAACCGGGGCAATGACGTCGCCTCTTTACGCTTCTTGCAAGACGATGCGGCCGTGTCTCAGGCAAAAATCGCGCTCGCACAAGCCACAGCGATTGTAATTGCGTCAGGTCTTGGTATCTTGGGGGTAACACCAGCGGAAGAGATGCGATAAACGCACGTCCGCCGGACAGGCAACTTCAAACGACAGACCCGAACCGATTTAACGAGTGGCGGGCAGTGAGGCAGAGATGGCAGATTACACGTCCTCCCCCCAAGCTGGGGGATATCGCGCAGATTCAGATATGTACGCTGTGCAACCCACGCAGTCCAACCCTTTGACAAGGCTCACAAATGCGGCGGGCGCTGCCCTGTCCGTTGCGTTGATCATCGGCATCGGTGTCTGGGGCTACAAACTGCTTGTGCGCGATGTGACAGGTATTCCTGTCGTGCGCGCCGCCGCTGGTGACATGCGTGTCAGGCCGGCCAATCCCGGTGGGCAACTGGCCCAAAATCAGGGCCTGTCTGTGAACGCTGTTGCTTCAGACGGAACCGCCAGCAAAATGGCGGATCAGGTGATTTTGGCCCCCAAAGCGCTCGACCTGTCAGACGAGGATCAACCGGTTCTTGTGTCAATGGTTGCAACTGCGCCACAGGCCCCGGCCACGACAAAACCGACCCCCGATATCAGTGCCGCCCTGCAAGATGGCAATGTGGATGATCTGGTAGCGCAGTTGACCGATGGCATGCAGCCGATGGACGACGAAGATCTTGAGCCGATCAATGCCAGTGTTGCGATTAATCCGGCAACGCTGGAAATGGCGGTATCAAACGCCGTTGCCGTTGCGATGGTGGCTGAGCCGGGGGTCAAGGTCTCTTTGCGTCCGAAAACCAGACCTGCTGTGCGGGCTGTGGTGACACAGGCGGCATTTGACACAAGTGCATCTGCGGCAAACATCAAAGAGCTTTCCGCCGACAGCCTGCCCACCGGAACACGTCTTGTGCAACTCGGAGCGTTTGATTCACCGGAAATCGCGCGCGCCCAATGGGTCAAGCTGAATGACCGTTTTGGGGCATATCTTGAGGGTAAATCCCGTATCGTGCAGGAAGCCAGCAGCGGGGGGCGGACATTCTACCGTCTGCGCGCACATGGGTTCGAAGACATTGCCGATGCACGCCGCTTTTGCTCGGCACTTGTGGCGGAAAACGCTGATTGTATCCCTGTTGTAACCCGTTAATGCGGTTCGGCGCGACCATCCTTGATGCAACCGGATTGCGGCTGAATGCGCAGGAAAAAGCGCTGTTTCGTGCCGTCAAACCCTTTGGTTTCATCCTTTTTGCACGCAACATTGAGACCCCCGATCAAGTGCGCGCCCTTTGTGCTGAACTGCGCGAGGCCGCAGGGCATGACGCAGTAATTACCGTCGATCAGGAAGGGGGGCGGGTACAGCGCTTGCGCGGCCCCACATGGCGCGATTGGGCGGCTCCGCTGGATTTTGTGCAGGTGGCGGGCGACAACGCAGCCGAGGCGATGTATCTTCGATTTCGTCTTATTGCGCAGGAATTGCATGATGTCGGTATCGACAGCAATTGCGCGCCAATGGTTGATGTCGCCGGCCTGCAAACCCATGAATTCCTAAGCAACCGATGCTATGGCACCGATGCAGCACAGGTCGCGGCCTTGGGCCGTGCCGCGGCGGACGGGATGCTGGCAGGCGGCGTACTGCCCGTGGTCAAGCATATGCCGGGACATGGCCGCGCGACGATGGACAGCCATTTTGATCTGCCTTTGGTCACGGCAAGCCACGATGATTTGACCCGTCACGACTTTGCGCCGTTCAAGGTGCTTAACGACCTGCCGATGGGGATGACCGCGCATCTGGTTTACGACGCCATCGATCCGCGCCCCGCAACGCTTTCGCCCGTCATGATGAAGGTGATCCGCGACGAGATCGGATTTGTTAACCTGATCATGACCGACGATATCTCGATGCAAGCGCTGGTTGGCGGTGTGGAACAGATCAGCCGGGATGCACTTGCAGCGGGATGTGATGCGATTTTGTACTGCAATGCGCCCTTGAAAGATCGCGCATTGGTTGCCGATGCGGCAGGCGAGATGACACAGATGGCCCAAACCCGCGCAGAGCGGGCCCTTGCCATGCGCAGAGCGCCTGACAAGATTGACATTTCCGCCCTGAATGCGAAGCTTGCATCGCTTTTGGGCGAGGATTTGCATGGCTGAAAACCTTTTCGAAGAAGATCAGACCTCGGTCGCCGAAAGGTTGGCCGCTGAAGCGCTGATTGTGGATGTGGACGGATTTGAAGGGCCGCTGGACCTTTTGCTGACGCTTAGCCGGACTCAGAAGGTGGATCTGCGCAAAATCTCGGTGCTGCAACTGGCAAAGCAATATCTGATATTTGTGGAAAAGGCCAAATCCCTGCGCCTGGAGCTGGCAGCGGATTATCTGGTGATGGCCGCTTGGCTGGCCTTTCTGAAATCGCGTCTGCTGTTGCCACCAGATCCTACGGAAGATGGCCCTTCGGGCGAGGAACTGGCCGCCCATCTGGCGTTCCAGTTGGAGCGTTTGCAGGCGATGCGCGAGGTTGCGGCGCGGCTGATGGCGCGTGATCAGCTGGGTCGGGATTTTTTTGCGCGGGGTCAAACCCTTGAGGTACAGCGCACGCGCAAGGTCACTTATACCGCAACGCTGCTGGATCTGATGCAAGGCTATGCGCGGATCAGAACCCGTGACGATTTCCGCCCCTTTGTGATGGACCGCGAAAAGGTGTTCACGATGGAACAGGCGCTGGAGCGGATGCGCGGACTTATCGGCTATGCGGGCGAGTGGGGGGATTTGACCAGCTATCTGCCAGAGGGATGGAGCGACGATCCGGTCATGTACCGCTCTGCCACGGCATCCACGTTTGCAGCATCGCTGGAGTTGGTTAAAGAGGGCCATCTTGAAATACGGCAATCGACAAGCTTTGCCCCGATCCAAATGCGAAGAAGGACCAGCCCTCGTGAGTGACGCTGATGATATCAAAGAGGAAAGCCTGTTTGAAGCGCCGCCTCTGGCCGAGCAGGAGCGCATGCTGGAGGCGATCCTTTTTGCTGTATCCGAACCGATAACCCTTCGCGAGATCGAGGCGCGGCTGCCCCATGGCTGCGACGCGGCCGAGGCCATGGTCTATCTGCGCAAACGCTATGACGGGCGCGGCGTACAGGTGGTTCGTGTGGGCGATGCCTATGCCCTGCGCACGGCGGTCGATCTGGGCTATCTGATGCAAAAGGAAACGGTTGAGACGCGTAAATTGTCGCGTGCAGCAATCGAGACCCTGGCGATCATCGCCTATCACCAGCCAGCAACCCGTGCCGAGATCGAGGAAATTCGCGGTGTTTCCGTGTCTCGCGGCACGTTGGACCAGTTGCTGGAGCTTGACTGGATACGCTTTGGGCGGCGCAAGCTAACGCCGGGCCGGCCCGTTACTTTCGTTGTAACCCAAGGGTTTCTGGCGCATTTCGGTCTGGAGAGCCCGCGGGATCTGCCGGGCCTGAAAGAACTGCGGTCGGCTGGATTGCTTGAAAGCCGTCCCGCGTTCGGAGCACTTCCCATGATGGGAGAGGATGAGGACGAGGCTGACCTTGACAATGTGGCAGGTCAAAGCGAGCTTTTTGAGGATTAATTGGCCGTCTGGCCTGAAAAATGCCATGATAACCCTTATATTGATGCGGAGAGTAGAATTTTCGCGCGCAAAAACGAGGTCGAAGAATGAACCAGATTATGAATATGATTATCCGCCGGGTCATGGGGCAAGCGATCAACCGGGGTGTGAACTTTGGTTTCGATCAGGCCTCGAAGATCGGGAAGGGCAAGCGGGGCACCGGCAACCAGGCCGACGTGTCACCCGAAGAAGATGCACGCCGCGAGCATACAGGCCGAGAACAAGGCAAGCAGTCGCGCCAGATGCTCAAGAATATGCGGCGTCTGGGACGTTTCTAGGGTCTAGGGGGCGCTGCCCCCCGCCCCAAAAGGGGCGTCCCCCGGGATATTTCCGAGCCAGAGAAGCTGCTTAGCTGGGTGCGCGGAAGTGTTTACTTAGCTTCAGCCCTTGGCCTTGGTAGTTTGAAGCGATGCCCGTGCCGTAAAGCTGTGTCGGCACTTTGGCCATTTTTTCATACACAAGCCTGCCCACGACCTGTCCGTGCTCGAGCACGAATGGAGCCTCGTGGCAGCGTACTTCGAGCACACCGCGCGACCCTGCGCCACCTGCGTCAGCAAAGCCAAAACCCGGATCGAAGAAACCTGCGTAGTGCACGCGGAATTCGCCGACCATTGCAAGGTAGGGTGCCATTTCGGCGGCATACTCGGGGGGGATCGTCACGGCTTCGCGGCTGACAAGGATGTAAAATGCACCCGGATCAAGGATGATCTGGCCATTATCGCTGTGAACTTCTTCCCAATAGTCGGCAGTGGCGTAGTATCCGATCTTGTCCAGGTCGATCACACCTGTGTGCGGTTTGGCGCGGTAGCCCACCAAGGTGGTATCGGGCAGGCGCAGATCGACGGAAAACCCCAAGCCGTCATCGATGACAGCGACGCCATCAACCAGCGGGGTTTGCGCGTGCAGACTGCGCAACGCATCATCGTTCAGCGAGGCGTTGCCCGTTGAAAAACGAATCTGGTTCAGGCGCATGCCGGGGCGTACGAGGACCGAAAACGAACGCGGGCAGATTTCAGCGTAAAGCGGGCCCGCATAGCCCGGACCGACACGATCAAACTCTGTGCCACCATCGGTGATTGTGCGGGTGAGCAGATCAAGCCGTCCGGTCGAGCTTTTGGCATTGGCAACGGCTGAAATGTCAGCGGGCAGGGCCAGGCTTTCCATCAAAGGCACGACATAAACGCAGCCTTTTTCCAGCACGGCACCGTTCGTCAGATCAACCCGGTGCATTTCAAATTCGCTTAACCGATCAGCGACTTTCGCCCCGTGACCGGCAAGGAAGGACGCACGGACACGGTAGGCGACTGTTCCTAGGCGCATATCAAGGCTGGCGGGTTGGATCTGGGCGGGATCAACAGGCAGGGTGCCGTTGATCTGGCCCGCGCTGATCATATCGCTGATTTGCTGGTTTGGGATCACACCGCCCATATCCGGACCTTTCAAATGCAAACACCCGCACCGTTACAGGCGCGGGCGTTTGTTTTATGTCGGTTGGTCGGGCTAGCAGGACTCGAACCTGCGACCTTCCGTCCCCCAGACGGACGCGCTACCAGGCTGCGCCATAGCCCGACATGACGCGTTTCATACCTGATAATTGCCGGTGCGCAAGGGTGAATTGCCGCAAAGCGCATGGTGCGTCAGTCTTTTGCCGCAGGTTTGCGAACGGAGGACATTGAATCGCGAAGCGCTGCAAGTCTTGACAGAAGAGGGGCCAAGTCTTTGGCCATGGCAGGCGTGCAAGACCGGGCATTCAGGGCCGCTGACAGTACGCCTGGGGCCGCAGGGATGGCTGCCTCGTCGATATGTGTTGGAACGTCGATAATGCGTGGTTTGGGCGCAGAGACTTCAACAGCGGGGGCTTCGGTCTGTGTCTCTTCAGGCGGCTGGTCCGAAAGTGGTTGGCGCAAGAAGGCTGGCAGCTCATCATTTGGGTCGTCTTCCTTTGCCGTGCTTTCATCAGCTGCCGCATCGTTTGGCTGAGGTTGCGCTTGTACATCCAGAGGTTTCGGCGTGACTTCAGAAGTTTCGGGCACCGAATTCTGTGCGATGACCGGTTTATCTTGAGGCGGAGGCACCGCGTTTTTCATATCATCAGGCTTGGGGTTTTCCACGTCTGGCATGTCGTCGATGGGCGTACCTTCGGGATCGACCGGAGGGTCTGCGGCCGGTACTGGCTGATCTGGCTCTGCCGGTGCCATCTCGGTCGAGGCGGCAACCTGTTCCGGTTCATCCTTTGTCACGGCACGCTCCGGCACGGGTTCTGAGGTGGATTGAGCGTCTTCGGTCTCCTGATGGGGGGCTCGGCCTGCTTCGAACGGCAACACGACGCTCTTGCGCTGTTCCGGCTCGGCAGCGACCATATCAATTGGTTCAGGACCGTCATCGGCAAAATCTGTCTGGGTCAGTTCATCCAAAGGCGCAGAGAGGGCAGAGACGTGGTTCATGCCTTCTTCGCGCAAAACCTTCTGAACGCCTTTGATGGTCAGCCCATCGTCGTGCAGCATGCGTTTGATGCCGCCAAGCAGCAGCATATCAGCGGGGCGGTAATACCGTCTGCCGCCCGCACGTTTGATCGGTTTGACTTGTGTAAATTTGCTTTCCCAGAACCGCAGAACATGTGCCTGAATGCCAAGCCAGTCGGCCACCTCTGAGATTGTGCGGAATGCGTCCGGAGACTTGGGCATCAGATCAACGCTTGTTCCCGTCTGCAACCCGGTCCTTCATCAGATGCGAAGGGCGGAACGTCAGGACGCGACGCGGATTGATCGGCACTTCTTCGCCCGTCTTGGGATTGCGACCGACGCGCGCAGATTTGTCGCGGACAGAAAACGTCCCGAAAGACGAAATTTTCACCTGTTCGCCTTTAACCAAGGCGTCAGACATATGCTCAAGAACCGCTTCTACAAGCTGAGCACTTTCATTTCGGGAAAGGCCTACTTCGCGAAACACAGCTTCGCTAAGGTCCATCCGGGTCAACGTTTTGTCAGCCATCACATCCCTCGTATATTTTGATCACCATAGGCTGGGTTGTTTTGGGCTGTCAACGACTATGGGCTGTAAGGCTCTGTTTGCGCGGCCAAAAGCCAGTTTACCACCGCAAGACCACGGCACCCCATGCCAGGCCGCCGCCAATAGCTTCGGTCACTAAAAGGTCGCCTTGCTTGATCTGGCCGCGCTGCTTGCCCACTGATAAAGCCAGCGGAATGGAGGCGGCGGACGTGTTGCCGTGATCCTGAACGGTGACGACGACTTGCTCCATCGGCAGGTTCAGTTTCTTGGCAGTGCCTTGAATAATACGGATATTTGCCTGATGCGGCACAACCCAGTCGATGTCTGCGGCGGTCACGCCTGCACGTTCCATCGCGGTGGTTGCCGTCGCAGCGAGCTTTTCAACTGCATGGCGAAAAACCTGATTTCCCTGCATCCGCAGGTAACCGGTTGTACCAGTGCTGACGCCGCCATCGACATAAAGCAGATCACGGTAACGCCCGTCGGAGTGCAGGTCTGTCGACAGGATGCCACGGTCGGCAGATGTGCCTTGCCCTTCCTGGGCTTCCAGCAATAACGCGCCGGCACCGTCGCCAAACAGCACACTCGTGCTGCGATCTGTCCAGTCCATGATCTTCGAGAACGTCTCGGCTCCGATGACCATGACGCGTTTGGCCTGACCCGAAAGAATCAGCGCATTGGCGTTTGAAAGCGCAAAAATAAAACCCGCACAGACCGCCTGCACATCGAATGCAAATCCGGTTTCCATGCCAAGTTGTGCCTGAACCATCGTCGCAGCAGACGGGAAGGTCAGATCGGCGGTCGAGGTGGCCAGAATGATCGCATCAATGTCACTGGCAACTTTACCAGCGTCTTTGAGTGCGGCAAGCGCTGCTGCCGTGGCCATTGTCGAGGTGGTTTCACCGTCGCTCACAAAATGACGCCGCTCGATCCCTGAACGGGACCGGATCCAAGCATCATCGGTGTCGATTTTACCCTCGAACTCAGCGTTTTCAACAACACGCTCTGGCAGGAAGTGGCCCACCCCGATGATCACAGATCGCAAAGTCATTCGTCGGTCTCTTTCACCGGCTTGGCGGAAGCAACGCGTGCGGCTAGCCGGTTGGTAAATTCACTTTCAGCCAGACGCGCGGCCAGCTTTATCGCAGATGATACGCCTGTTGCATCCGCAGCACCATGCGATTTCACGACAGTGCCATTCAACCCCAAGAATACACCGCCGTTTACGCGGCGCGGATCAAACCGTTTGCTGACGCGGCGCAAGGAGCCGTAGGCCAAAAGCGACGCCGCCCGCGACCAGATGGAGTGTTTGAACGCCTCGCGCAGGCCATTGCCGATCAGCGTAGCGGTACCTTCGCCGGTTTTAATCGCGATGTTGCCGGTAAATCCGTCTGTGACGATCACATCGGCGACATTGCCGGATATGTCACCGCCCTCGACGAAACCAACAAAGTCACATTCAGCGTCGTCGGCCGCATCGCGAATCAGCTCAAAAGCTTCTTTCAGCTCGGTGCGGCCTTTGTGTTCTTCAGTGCCCACATTCAACAGGCCAACCCGGGGACGCGCGATATCCATACCGTTGCGTGCATAGGAATTGCCCATCAAAGCAAAGCGCAGCAGATCGTCGGCATCGGCACGCACGTCAGCGCCGACATCCAGCATGACATTGAACCCTTGCGGGTTTGTCGACGGGTAGAGCACCGCAATCGCGGGGCGGTTCACGCCGGGGAGCTTTTTCAGCCGGATCATCGACAACGCCATCAGCGCACCGGTGTTGCCGCAGCTGACCGCCACCGATGCCTCGCCGCTGCGCACAGATTCGATGGCAGACCACATGGACGTGTCCTTGCCGTTGCGCACGACGTTGCTGGGCTTGTCATCCATCGTCACCACGCCTTGCGCATCACGCACAATGCAGCGGCCCTTCAGCTCAGGTCGTTTCGCGACCAAGGCGTCCAAGGTCTCAGCGGGGCCATGCAGCACAAAGCTGATGTTGGGATTCTTTAATGCGGACGCAGAACACCCGGCAACAACGATTGCCGGGCCCTGATCGCCCCCCATCGCATCAACTGAGATGAGGGTGCGCGGGGCATTCGCTTTAGCCTGATCGGACGTGACCGTCATCGGGTGCGAAGCCTCTTATGAACTGCGATTGACAGTAACAGCTTACGCTGCGTCTTCGTCGAGGTCGATTTCTTCTGCCTGAGCGATGACTTGATTGTCATCGTAGTGACCGCAAGCGGAACAAATGTGGTGTGGGCGCTTAAGCTCACCACAGTTTGGACATTCGTTTGGGTTCGCAGCGGTCAGCGAATCGTGTGCGCGACGGTTGTTGCGACGCGACTTGGATACTTTATTCTGTTGGACAGCCATGTCTGGTGCCTTTGCCTTCGGGGTCGTTCAGCGGCTTAGAGCCAAAGACGACCGTGTTTCAGATCAACTCCCGGTTTGGGCGTGACGTGCGTTTAGGCCTAAGCCTATCCGATGTCCAACCTTAATTGGGGTGAAGCTGTCTCTTATACACATCTGACG
>JAGXHA010000039.1 GCA_024636475.1 Roseobacter sp.
AGTAGCGGTATATGAAACTGCAAAAGGTCTGTTTTAATGCCCCTGATAGGCTACGCGCGCGTTTCAACCGAAGATCAAACCCCCCTGCCCCAGTCGCAGGCCCTGAAATCGGCAGGCTGCGCTGAGATCCATGAAGAACAGGCCTCGGGCGAAAATCGTGCGCGGCCGGTCCTTGCGCGCGTGATGGAGCGCGTGGCCAAGGGCGACACGCTGGTTGTTGTGCGGATCGACCGCCTGGCGCGATCTCTGTCCCATCTCCTCGAGGTGATCGAACGGTTGGAGGCCAAGGGGGCCTTCTTTCGCTCGCTGTTGGACCCAATCGACACCGCATCCCCGCAGGGCAAATTCACCCTGCAGGTACTGGGCGCGGCAGCCGAGTTCGAACGCGCGCTGATCCGTGAGCGTACCAAAGCGGGCCTGGCCAGCGCCCGCACAAAGGGACGCGTCGGTGGGAACCCTGGTCTGCGAGCCAAGGATCCTGCAGCGTTGCGAAAGGTTCGTCTGGCGCGCCAAGATGGATATATGGAGCGCTTGAACGAGACCTCTCAGGATTGGGTACCACATGTCCGCCGGTTACGCCCGGACATGGCCTGGGAAGATGTGCTGCGCATCGTAATGCCCCCTTGCCAGAAGCGCGGCGCTGGACGCAAAGCCGCCTGCTGCGTGCCGTGAAGGCCTATGTGGGCGACGGCTTCCTGTCTGAGGCCGTTCTTGGCCGTGCCGGGCGACGCGAGACCCACGACCGCCTGCCGGCAATCGTCGCCGCCATCAAGGGCGCAGACCCTGATATCACGCTGCAGGCCATTTGCGATCGGCTGGAGGCGATGCGCGAACGCACTCCGCGCGGGCGGACAAGCTGGCAGCCGTCTTCGGTCAAGATGTTGCTGGAGCGTGCTGAACGCCTAGGCTTACTCTCTAAGTAACAGGACGCGGCATACAGCAGTGCCCAGATCGTTCAAACTTTGGACTGCACAAAGGTATCGTCAGGGCTGCGCTAAAGAACCTATAAGGGCGATGTCACATTAACTTCGCTGGGATTGTGAAGGGATGAAGGAAGGCAGATCACGCAACATTGGCTGCGGCTTTCCAAGCGTCGAATGCTTGCAATCGATGGTAGCGGATGGTCAGGGCGGCGCGTCTGAGGGAAGGAACCGAGAAGCAATTGCGGAATGTGGAATGAACTGACACGAAACGTTGTAATTCCCCCGGGGACCGAAAGCTTTGCATCGTGCGGGTAGTGTCGCAAAGTTTCGAATTTTCAGTTGCGTTGCCGGGCGTGTCGAGCCAGACTTCGCATTTCCTAAAACTAATTCAGGATTGAAGAGTTGATCAGTTTCAAAGGTGCGCAGTACCCGAAATCCATGATCTTATACGCCGTCTATTTCTACGTTCGCTTTCCCGTCTCGTATCGCGACCTCGAAGAGATCATGGCAGAACGCGGCGTTGATATGGATCATGCAACGCTCAACCGTTGGATCGAAAAATATGCGGGCACTATCGCCGCTGAAACGTATCGTCGAAAGGCGCCAACGGGTTGTTCGCGGCGGATGGACGAAACTTATGTGAAGGTCAAAGGCCAGTGGGCCTGTCTGTACCGCGCGATCGACGAGGAAGGCAAAACCCTAGATTTCATGCTCTCGGAGCGCCGCGACGAAGCCGCAGCTACTGCGGTTTTCGTAAAAGCGGTTGGCAATAACGGCTGGCTGGACAAGGTCGTGATTGATAAAAGTGGATCGAACACAGCTGGTCTGTTCAACATGAACTGCCTGCTGGTGATGTGCGGCTGGTATCGGTTGATTTCTGTCAGGCGGACAAAATATTTTAATAACATCATTGAACAGGGCCACCATTTCATCAAGAAACTTACCCGACCTATACAGACCTATAAATCGCTGAATTCGGCTTCGGCTACTCTTGCCCGGATTGAAGTCGCACATATGATCCGGAAAGGTCAGTTCGATCAGTCAGAGCAGTCTGGATTCGCGCAGTTTGCGGCGCTCGCTGGATAAGTGTGTTCGGCAGCAGAGCTTTCTTAGGCTGGCGGAAACTTTGCGACACTATCCCCGATAATCTAAAGGGCGGCTTCTATCACAGCTTGGCACGTAGGCCCCTATCCTCAAAGTTAGCGACAGAACCAGAAATTGTCCGCGGACAATTATCAGCCAGCATAGCTTTTTGTTGCAGAAAGCCGGCGGATAAGACGCTCAACGCTGTACTCAGCGCTTCTTGTTCCTGTGGTGATAGAGCGGAAATAAGCCCCAACCGATGTAATTTTTTCATGGAATTGCAGAATAGCCCAGACTGTCGCGGCTGTCTTTAATGCCCCAAGGTGTGCCTGTGCCATCTCATAGTTCTGTTGGCTGATCCCGATCATCGGGGCAAGTGTCTGGGCGTGGTCGATGACATCCTGGATTGTTTCGATGTTTCGATGTGAAAAGCCCGCAGCCTCTGGGCAAGCGGCTAGTAATTCTGGAACTGTTATTGATCTTTCACCGACATCGTTAGTTATCTTGGCAGAGCCGTCTGTGGGTTTTCTATCAATAGCTTCTTTATTTGACTTATGATGGTGGCGGACAAATTGACCGTCACTGGCGGCCAATTCTGTGGTTTGATCTTCTGTTTCATCAGCCTGTCCCTCGGCTTTTACCGTTGTTGAAAGCTGTTCAAAAAGCTGTTCACAGTCGGCAATGGACAGCTTTCGCCGAAGTGTGCGCAGCGTGTCGTATCCAAGCTCAACATTGGCATCTTGTTGAATGATAATGTTTGCAGCTGTGCGGATCTTTGTCCGTAGGTAGGTGATGTGTTGACGTTGCTTTATAGCTGTCGCGGCCATGTCTGCGATTTCGTACAGGCGGTCAAACAAGGGCGTGAGGTCAAAGCCGAAGCGAAGGGCTTTCCCTTCTTGCTTGCTATGTTTGGTGAAGCGCTTTCCGTTTGGGCTATCCCGGCGGACAAGCAATCCAAGTTCTTGCAACGTCGCCGCATGTCGCCGCAATGTCCGGTCGGAAATGCCGTTGCGGCGAAAGGTCAGCGTTGCATTCGATGCAAAGACTGTGTGGTGGTTTCGCTTGGGTGCAAGGCACGAAAGCATCGCATCAAGAGTGGTAATTACCGTCGCACTTAGCCCCAAAAGAGGGGCAGCGTTGCGAAGTGTCGCTACGACAATGTGACGCTCTGGAATGATATTGTCCGCGGACAATAGTTTACCGGGCTGCGACCCGATGGGTGCAGTTGCTTGCATAAAGGCCATGTTTTTCTCACGACAACCTGATGCGAAAGGGCTGGGTTTCTCAGAAAATCAGAAAAAAGGCCGCAAATCTTCGTTCAACCGAATCGGTTGTTGTTGACTGGCGCTGAGAAGCTGTTAAATCTGTAAGTGCAAAGAACAGATTGGGCTCTCCTGGGAATACCTTGGGGGGCTCTTTCTTTTTCTGGCTGTGGGTCGCGCTCCTTTGTTAAATGTTTCTGCTCGTAAGTGGCTTAGTCAGGGTTCTGATCTGACTTCCACGCCTCATAGAGGCGTATAAGCTCCGCTTCGGCGTTCTCACGCATCCACAAAGCAAATTCGGGGGTATCTGTCTTTGACAGCCTGACGGTTAGGGCACGAGCCGTCTCTTTGACCTCTGCCAAAGAGGTTCCATCGTCCAGCTTGACAGATAGATCTGCAAAGGGGGCAGGGGTGCTAGCCACCTGCGACTTTGCGGCGCGCGCAATTGCTGTGCTGATCAACCCAAAGCGATCCTCAGACGTCTTGACTTCATTCAGATTTAACGCCGCTGCGATCTTTTCCAGATTAATACTGGGATTGCGCAAATGATCCGCCAGTTCTTCCCAGCGTCTGCGCCCGATGCCATGCGCAGACCCGATGCTGTGTATAACGGACGCCGGGATGGCGCGGGCGACTTTAGTCATTCGCGACAACATCGGTTTGTCTACGGCAAGAGCGTCTAGAATAATCGCTTGCTCATAGCCGCCATGGGCCAACTCGGCCGCAAACAAAGCCTTCTCGATAAAGCTGGGATCAAGTCGCTGGGTATTCTCCTGTCCTTGCGCAAGGATGGCCTCCTCGTCTGAGAGGGACCGTACCAGGGCCTTTGCGGGCATGCCGAGTGATCGAAGCGCGCGCAATCTGCGGCGCCCGTAAACAATGCGGTAATACCCCGGCTTTTCCTGAATGGGTCGCACCATGATCGGCACTTGTTGGCCGTGGGCCTTGATGCTCTCAGCAAGCGCCTGAACGTCCGCATCGGTGAAAGACAGGCGGTCCTTGGGCCCGTTTTCTTCGATTGCGTGTGCTGCAATTTCCCGTACGGCATTGCTTGCAACATCTTTGAGTGTGGATTTCACACCACTCATCGCGCCGGTATTGGGAAATCGTGACTTCTGATCTGCAACAGGGGCGTCAGACGCTGCTTTCTCGGGCGGGGCAGGGGGCTGAAAGAGGTTTCTACGTGTCATTAGTCAACATCCCTTCCCCAGGCTTGCTGGATGGTCTTTTCGAATTCATCCGCGACGCCGTTGACGCTCTCAAGGATACGGCCAAGTGTTTTCTTGACGACTTGAGCGGGATCCAATTCATAAATTGTCTGCTGTGTCATTCCAGCGTCAGAGATTGCGGTTGATTTCAGCATGGGCGTCGTCAGAACCTGATCCAGCAGAATAGAGCGCAGAAACCCTGCCATTTGGGATTGTGGCACGTCAGTTGGTTCGTAACGGGCGATCAGGAATTTGAGAAAATGCCAATCAATTGGCCCGGCAGCCTCTTCCAGGGTTTTGACGGTCTCGCCTGCCATTTCCAGAAACTGCGCCATGGAGGCGACATCCAGCATGCTTGGAACAACCGTAATCAGAAGACCTGTTGAAGCCAGCAGCGCGGTCATGGTGGTGAAGCCAAGCTGGGGCGGACAGTCGATGATGACAATATCATAGTTGGCCTCGACCTCGTCCAAGGCGATGGCCAACCGCTGCGTGAACGGCGGATCAACTTTGTACTGCAGCGCATAGGCCGTCTCGGTTTCGTACTCTGACAACAGAAGACCCGCGGGAGCGAGATCTAGATTGTGGAAATATGTCTTGCGCACGACTTGGCTAAGGGGAACCGGATCTTCATACTTCAATGCATCGTAGATTGTCCCGCTTTCAGCAAATTCGATTTCAGGGCGATACCCGAACATCGTGGTAAGACTAGCCTGCGGATCCATATCAACGGCCAGAACCCGATACCCCCGCAAAGCATACCGTTGTGCCAGATGGATCGCGCTGGTGGTCTTGCTGGAACCGCCCTTGAAGTTGACAATCGATATGACCTGAAGCGCGTCATTCTCGCGACGGCCCGGCAAATACGTCTCTCCGTTCCGCCCGGTCCGCGCCATAACATGGCGGATCTGGTCAATCTCTTCGGCTGTGTACAGCCTGCGGCCCCTCGAATCTGTCTCGACGTTGGGAAAATCGCCTTCCTGATGCCGTGTCCTAAGATTTGACATACTGATCCCGGTAAGCTCTGACACTTCGGCAGGGTGAAATTTGCGCAGGGGTTTTCTGCTGTCAGGTTGAAAGCTGTTGCGCATATGGTTGTTCAAGGCCTCAGACAACCGGGCGGCGTTTGAGGCGATGGATGCTGCGATAGAACTGTTTGCGACAGTTTTCATATTGGAGTTCACTCTGCTCTGCTGACCTCTTAGTGGATCATCGTTGTTTCGTCGCTAAACAGCGTGATCTTCACAACCTCGCGACAATTCAACTCATGACACGCAACTTACCCCCAGACAACAGTTTTTTGCACGCTATTGAGGGTCTTTGTCTGGAATATGTTAAGGTGTTAGATCAGCATATATCAGCAACGCATTGAAAATGGGTGCTATTCTTGAGTCGCTCCTGAATTCCGCAACATGTTGTATTATGCGGCACGCCAACCACCATGCATGGTTTCCTGTGCCAGATGTCGAATCGAATCTGCTTTTCGGGACTCTTGAGGGCAGTCAGGATTCGGCTATTGGTTTAGCTCAACCAGATGCGCGGCAGAGCCGGAGAGCGCTGCGTAATCGTCATCGACCAAATGAATCGGAAACTGTGTCATGAAGCTGGCAAACCGACCCTTGTCGTTGAACGCTTTATCGAAGCCGAGCGCATTGAGGTGTGGTGCAAAGTGGCGTGCGACCCCTCCGCATAGGTAAATACCGCCAAAGGGCAGGTGAACCAGCGCAAGGTTGCTCACAGCGCGGCCCAGCATCCGCACGAAAATCCGGGCTGCTTCTGTGGCGCGGGGGTCGGTGCCGTCGTTCACAGCTTGCATGATTGTGGCTGCATCAAGCGGTGTGTCAGCGCCGTCTTCACTGCAAAGCCAGGCATAGACGCGCTCGAATCCCCGGCCCGAGAGAACTTCTTCAAAGCCCGGGGGGCCATTTGTCTGCGCGATCCAGTTGAACAAACGCAATTCTGCTTCGGTTTGCGCGGCCAATGATACATGTCCGGCTTCAGCCGGTGGGACCAGTGTACGGCTGCCTAACCGGTAAACAGCGGCAGCATTCATGCCGGTTCCGACACCAACAACAAGGCGTGCAGAATGCTCCGCCGCTTTTTGGCCGGGCAAGATGGTTTGCACTACATCTGGGGTAAGATGATCAAGTGCGTGGCCCTGCGCTTGCAGGTCATTCAAAATGGCAACGGTTTTTGCTCCGGTTGCGGCGGCCACTGCGTCACGTTCCACGGTCCAATTGAGGTTGGTCAATTTGCCAACTCCGTCGCGCACAGGCCCTGCCATGGCAACACAGGCCGCTTCGGGTTTGGCGGTTTGGTCGGCCATGTACATGCGCAGCACGGCGGGCAGGTCTTCATAGTCTGCGTTGCGGAACCGTTTGATTGTCTCGGTCTGGACGATTGCACCACGGGTTAACGCGACGCGTGTGTTGGTTCCACCAAGATCGGCAACCAAAGCGGTAGGTGCAGGCAATGAGGTCATGTCAACTCCGCATCAGTACAAATTTGATCGTGTGATAGGTGGATTTTGATGTGCAGTCCAGCGCGTCGGCATCAACTATATCAAGTCAGCTTGGGACCGGCAGCGCTGCGTTTTCGTGACGGCGGATGATCGGCTTGCAAACCAATCTCTGAAAGCTTGATTTGTTTGCGGTCAAGGTAACTTGCAACCTTTGGGCAAGATGGACGTTATAAACATACACAGGCATTTGACTGGCCCTCAAAAAAGCATGACTTTACAACTTAGGTATATGTTGCGAAGTCGAGTTCGAAATTAGGAGCATACTACCATGTTGACTAAACGTCATTTTATCATATCCGCAGCTGCATTATTCTCAGCACCGCTTTCGGCTTCGGCAGTGGCAGCGGCGACAACGGACCGGTCAAAATGGGACGCATGGGATGCGCAGGTTACACCTCCGAATTATGATCCGCGCACGTCTAACCCTTGGGGTGTAGGAGAGCGTTTTTTGCCTCGGCTGGTTGAGGCAAACCTTGGGTTGACCCCGGGCGACATCCACGTCGATGCGGTCGCGCGCTATTTGTACCACATTCAGAATGACGGCACCGCAATGCGTTACGGTGTAGCCATCGCTAAGGGTGATCTTTACGAGCCGGGAACCTATACGATCAAGCGGAAAGCAAAATGGCCAACCTGGACGCCCACGGCGTCCATGATCAAACGCGATCCTGATTTGTACGCCCAACATGCAGACGGGATGGACGCAGGTCCGTCTAATCCGCTTGGATCACGTGCCTTTTATCTTTTCGTCGGAAATCGCGACACTTACTTGCGGATCCACGGATCACCCAGCCCACAATCGATCGGTGGACGCGCAAGCTCTGGCTGCGTGCGGATGATTATGGCCCATATCAATGGTCTTTATGAGCAGGTTAATACCGGATCTACCGCAGTGCTATATGCGCCAGAGCGGCTTGTCTCATCCACAAGCTAAATGAGTTGATTTAGCCCGTCACCGCGACACCAGCGGGGCGGGTGCAAATCGGGCGACCATTCTCTGCGCGCAGTGGCAGGAACGTCGTCTCAACAGGTCCAGCATAGCGATAAACATAGCAGCCATCCGCCGGATCAATCCGGACGGCTGACAAATCCTGATATTTTGCCGCGATTGCAAGGACGCCTTCGGGCAGCTCCTTTATAAAGCCGTCTGATGGACCATTGCTGGCACCTTGCACATCCGCACAGGCTGCAACCAGCAAAGCAGCGCATCCCAAAATCCAAACCCGAGCCTTCATTAGCGATATCCCCAGAAATTTACTATTACCGGACTAGGGTATCCTTGCGAGGATGTAAAACCAGTCAGTGCGAGTTTGATGGATTGTGATGCAAACACACCTATCCACATTTGGATTTTTCCGATCATCGGGCCCGTTTTTTCATTCACATTCTATCAAAGCAGTTGAATCACCCGATCTGTTGTGCGTCCTTAGATATTTATAAATGGTCGATGCAGGGGCGATATCATGCGGCAAAGCAGATCGCTTTTGGGAATAACAGCTGTAACGACACAAAAATGAGGAATTGCCCTTGGATGCCGCAACGGCAAAGGTGCTTATAAAAAAGAAAAGCGATGGAAATGCCGAAAGACAATATGACGACTGTAGATGAAAACGAATTTAAGCAGAGCATTCTTCGCCATCTTAAAACTTCGCTTGGAAAAGATGCGGGCCATGCATCCTTGTATGACTGGCGCATGTCGATGTCGCTGGCCTTGCGTGACTGTGTGGTCGAGCCTTGGTTCGCATCCACACGCAAGACCTATGAGGGCAAGCACAAGCGCGTCTACTATCTGTCGATGGAATTCCTGATTGGTCGGCTGATCGAAGATGTAACGATCAACCTTGATCTTGAGGCAATCGCCATCAAGGCCATGGCCGAGTTGGGCCAGGATTATTCCAAAGTGGTCGCCAATGAGCCTGATGCGGCTTTGGGTAATGGTGGCTTAGGGCGTTTGGCTGCGTGTTTCATGGATAGTCTGGCGACCCTTGCGATCCCAGCCTATGGCTATGGCATCCGCTATGAACACGGTCTGTTCGAGCAGCATTTTCAGGATGGTCAACAAACCGAAACGGCGGAAGACTGGCTTGCGCAAAGGCACGCTTGGGAATTCGAGCGCCCGGAAGTAGCTTATAATATTCACTTTGGCGGGTATGTCAGCGAAGAGAACGGAAAATCCACTTGGCACCCGGCCGAGACTGTTTTGGCCTCTGCCTATGACACGCCGGTGATCGGATGGCAGGGCAACTGGGCGAATACTCTGCGTTTATGGGCCGCCAAACCGGTCAAGATTTTTGATCTCGAAAGCTTTAACCGGGGCGACTATGTTGCCGCGAACGCGCCCGAGCGTTTGGCGCGCACGATTTCACGTGTGCTTTATCCTGATGACACCACGCAAGACGGCAAAGAACTGCGCCTGAAGCAGGAATATTTCTTTACCTCGGCGTCCATCAAAGACCTCTTGCGCCGGTTCCTGTCGGAAGGGCATGCGATAAAAAGCCTGCCTGACCATGTCGCGATCCAGCTGAATGACACACACCCCGCCATCGCGGGCCCCGAGCTTGTCCGCATTCTGATCGACAAACATGATCTGGATATCGAGACGGCGATTGATACGGCGCGCCGATGTCTTGCCTATACCAACCATACGCTGCTGCCCGAAGCGCTGGAACGGTGGCCCGAAGATCTTTTTGCCCGCATTTTGCCGCGCCATCACCGTATTATCCAGATGATCCAAGACCATCATTTGAAAACCACGGGCAGCGACATCCTAATTATCGAGAATGGCGATGTGAAAATGGGCGAGCTGGCTTTTGTCATGGCCCACAGCGTGAACGGGGTTTCGGCGTTGCATTCGGAGCTGGTCAAAGAAACGGTGTTCGCCGACCTGCACAAAGCCTATCCAAAGCGCATTCTGAACCAGACCAACGGCATTACACCGCGCCGCTGGCTGCACTCTTGCAATCCAGCCTTGCGCGATCTGATCACAGATACCATCGGCACGGGTTGGCAGTCTGATCTGGAAAAACTGTCAGGGTTGAATGCACATCTGGATGACGCTTCATTCCAAGAAGCTTTCCGCGCTGCCAAAGTCGCAAATAAAGAGCGACTGGCCCAATGGTTGAAAGACCGTAACGGCGTGACGTTGGATACCTCGGCGATGTTCGATATCCAGATCAAACGCATCCACGAATATAAACGCCAGCATATGAATATTCTGGAAACCATCGCGCTATGGAACGAAATACGCGACAACCCGACTGGCAATTGGACGCCACGGGTAAAGATATTCGGTGGCAAAGCGGCACCCGGATATGTCTTGGCCAAGTCGATCATCCATCTGATCAACGATGTCGCCGCAACCATTAACAACGATCCCGTCACACGAGATTTTCTTCAGGTCGTCTACCCGGAGAACTACAATGTCTCGATGGCAGAAATTCTGATCCCCGCCTCTGATCTATCAGAGCAGATATCGACTGCTGGCAAGGAAGCGTCGGGGACAGGCAACATGAAGCTGTCGTTGAACGGCAGCCCCACGATCGGGACGCTAGATGGGGCCAACGTCGAAATCCGCGATCACGTGGGAGCAGAGAACTTCTTTTTGTTCGGGTTGACCGCTGCCGAGGCGCAGGAAAAGCGGACCGAGCACGGGTATTCACGCCGCGCGATCGAGGTAAGCCCCAAGCTGTCTCGGGTTTTGGGACAGATCGCTGGCGGGGTGTTCTCGAACGGGGATAACCATCGCTATTCTAACATCCTGCATGATTTGTACGAAGATGACTATTTCCTCGTGAGTTGTGATTTTGACGGATATTTTGAAAAGCAGCGAGAGGTTGATACTGTCTATCAAGACGTGTCGCGCTGGACACGGATGGCAGCAGCAAACACCGCAGGGATGGGATGGTTTTCGTCGGATCGCACCATTCGGGGATATGCCGATGATATATGGGGCGCCAAATCAGTAACCTGATTGGCGCTTGTTCAAGAAGAAGACGATTAAAGGGATGGGCGATGTGATCAATGAGGACGATGCGCAAAGATTGGTTTCAGGCACCCATTCAGACCCTTTTTCAATTCTGGGCCAGCATATTATAGACGGTAAAGTTACGATCAGGGCCTATTATCCCGATGCTGACGCGATTGACATGCTGGATATGAAAACCGGTAAAAAGGTTGTGTCACTTGACCAGCATGCTGATGCGCCTGGGGTTTTTGAGGGCACGGCTGCGCGGCGCAAGCTACGTTTTGCCTACCAGCTTCGGATTGCCAAGCAGGGGCATGTCTGGACTGCGCCTGATCCCTACCAGTTTAGCCCTGTTTTGGGCGAACTGGACGAGCATCTGATCACCGAAGGCGCGCATCTTGATTTGTGGAAAGTGCTGGGTGCCCATGTGATGGAGCATGAAGGGGTGCAAGGCACGCATTTTGCGGTTTGGGCGCCAAACGCGCGCAGGGTGTCTGTTGTTGGTGATTTCAATGGCTGGGACGGGCGGCGCAATCCGATGCGCGGGCGCGGTCAAACGGGCGTGTGGGAAATATTCATGCCCGGCCTTTCAGACGGGGAGGCGTATAAATACGAACTGCTTGATCCAAATGGCAATCTGTTGCCCCAAAAGGCTGACCCTATCGGCTTTGGCTCAGAGCACCCGCCCAAAACGGCATCGGTTGTGCGCAAGCTGGATGGGCATGCGTGGCGCGACCAAAAGTGGATGTCGAAACGCGAGGCGTTGCACCGGATTGACCAGCCTATTTCAATCTACGAGGTTCACCTTGGATCGTGGCGGCGTGTTCCCGAAGAAGGCAATCGACCGCTGACTTATTTTGAGCATGCGACGCGGCTGGTCAGCTATGTCAAGGATATGGGTTTCACCCATATCGAGCTAATGCCGATTTCCGAATTTCCCTTTGACGGTTCTTGGGGATACCAGCCCGTTGGTCTTTATGCGCCCACGATCCGGCATGGGACAGTTGAAGAATTCCGTGATTTTGTCGAGGCGTGCCATGCCGCCGATCTGGGTTTGATCCTGGATTGGGTGCCGGGCCACTTTCCCGAAGACAAACATGGATTGGGCAAGTTCGACGGAACCCCCCTGTACGAGCATGCAGATCGCAAGGAAGGCTTTCACCCGGATTGGAACACGTTGGTCTACAACTATGGACGGGCCGAGGTGTCGAATTATCTGGTCGCCAATGCGCTCTACTGGTTGCGCGAACATCACATTGACGGCCTGCGTGTCGATGCGGTCGCGTCAATGCTTTACCGCGATTATTCTCGCAAAGACGGTGAATGGATCCCCAACAAAGATGGGGGGCGTGAAAACCTTGAGGCGATAAGCTTCTTGCAGCGCACCAATACGGTTGCGTACGGCGAAATGCCCGGCATCGTTACAATAGCCGAGGAATCGACGGCGTTTCCGGGTGTCAGCGCACCGGTTGATCACAGCGGGCTTGGGTTCGGCTTTAAGTGGAACATGGGCTGGATGAACGACACGTTGTCCTACATGGAGCAGGATCCGATCCACCGCAAATACCACCACAACAAGATGACCTTTGGCCTGCATTATGCGTTCTCGGAAAATTTTGTCCTGCCTATCAGCCACGACGAAGTGGTGCATGGCAAAGGGTCGATGATCAACAAAATGCCGGGCTCGGGCGACGAAAAGTTCGCCAATTTGCGGGCGTATTACGGTTATATGTGGGGGCATCCGGGCAAAAAGCTGCTGTTTATGGGCTGCGAGTTTGCCCAAGGCGTGGAGTGGAACCACAATAAAAGCCTTGATTGGCATCTTACCGACCTGCCGCAGCACGCCGGAATCCAGAACCTGGTGTGCGATCTGAACCATCTTTTCCGCGACACCCCAGCGTTGCATCAACTGGACTGCAAGCCAGAAGGGTTTGAATGGGTAGAAGAGGACGCAGCCGACGAATCTTTATTTGTATGGCTGCGCCGCGGGTCGAAGGGCAGTGCGCCTGTTCTGGTGGTCGCCAACTTCACCCCGGTCGAGCGCAGCGCGCGGCGCGTTGGCGTCCCGCAAGCAGGCAGGTGGATTGAAAAGTTGAACACTGACTCGGAACGTTATGGCGGCGGAAACCGAGGAAATTTGGGATTTGCCGATAGCGAACAGGTTGCGGCATCAGGCCGGTCGCAGTCGATCGCAATTACGATCCCACCACTTACCACGTTGTTTTTTGAATTAGAGGGGGCGTCCTGATCCATCATTTAGGGCGAGGTAGAACAGGTCATAGGGAGGAAAATCTGTGGAGAATGAACCGCAAAAACTAGCTCAGCAAACAATGGCGTTTGTTCTGGCCGGGGGACGCGGCAGTCGATTGTTCGAGTTAACAGACAGGCGTGCCAAACCGGCAATGTATTTTGGCGGGAAAAGCCGGATCATTGACTTTGCTTTATCCAATGCTGTGAACTCGGGCATACGGCGCATTGGTGTTGCTACGCAGTACAAGGCACATTCGCTGATCCGCCACTTGCAACGCGGGTGGAGCTTTTTTCGCGCCGAGCGCAATGAATCGCTGGATATCCTGCCCGCGTCGCAACAGATGAACAACGAGAACTGGTACAAAGGGACAGCAGATGCCGTAGCCCAGAACATTGATGTGATCCGTGGCTATGGCCCGAAGTACATCATCATTCTGGCGGGGGATCACATCTACAAGCAAGATTACTCCAAGATGATCGCGCACCACGTTAATAGCGGTGCAGATGTGACGGTGGGCTGTATCGAGGTGCCGCGCAAAGAAGCTTCGGGCTTTGGCGTCATGAAGGTGGCCGATGATGACCGCATCCTTGATTTCATCGAAAAACCAGCCGATCCGCCGCCAATGCCCGGACATCCAGACATGGCCCTTGCAAGCATGGGAATCTACGTCTTCGAGACCGATTATCTATGCGAATTGCTGCTCAAGGATGCGAGCAATCCAGAATCCTCCAATGATTTTGGCAACGATATCATCCCCGATATCGTCAAGCACGGCAAAGCGATTGCGCATCCTTTCAGCCGTTCGTGCGTCCGGTCAGGCCTTGAGGAGAAACCATACTGGCGCGATGTCGGTACGGTTGATGCCTTTTGGCAGGCGAATGTCGATCTGACGGATTTCAAGCCCGAGCTTGATCTATACGATAACAGTTGGCCGATCTGGACATACTCCGAGCTAACAGCACCCGCAAAGTTCATCCACAACGAAGAAGGCCGACGCGGCAATGCCGTGTCGTCGATGGTATCGGGCGGGTGCATCATTTCCGGCTCGACGCTGGATCGGTGCTTTTTGTTCACAGGCGTGCGCACGCATTCCTATTCCGAACTCGAAGGGGTGGTTGCCACGCCCTACGCCGAGATTAACAGAAGGGCGCATTTGAAGAATGTTGTGCTTGATCGGGGTGTCGTCATTCCCGAGGGGTTGATCGTGGGCGAGGATGCGGACGAAGATGCAAGACGCTTTCGCAGAACCAAGAACGGGATATGCCTGATCACGCAACCCATGATCGACAGGCTGGACCAATAGGATGAAGTTGCTTTTTGTCGCCTCTGAATGCACGCCTTTCGTAAAGACGGGTGGTCTGGCAGATGTGATCGGCGCGGTTCCAAAGGCGCTTGCGGCATCGGGTGTGGATGTGCGGGTTTTGATCCCCGCATATCCTACCTTGGCCGCGTGGCTCGACGGTGAATGCGTGTTGACGTTCGAGGATCTTTTTGGCGGACCTGCGCGTGTTATCGCAGTAAAGGCAGAAGGGCTGGACATGCTGCTGCTTGATGCGCCGCATCTGTATGACCGCGAGGGCAACATTTACCTTGGTTCAGACGGGCAAGACTGGCCCGATAACGATCTGCGCTTTGCTGCACTTTCCTACGCGGGCGCACAGATTGGTCTGGGGCGGCTCGAAGGCTGGGTGCCTGATGTCATAAATGCGCATGATTGGCAGGCGGGTTTGGTGCCTGCCTATCTTGCGCAAGCAAGCACAAAAACACCGCCGGTTGTGATGACAATCCATAATATTGCGTTCCAGGGTGTGTTCGATCCAACGCGCTTGGCAGCACTTGGTCTGAACGCTGATCAGTTCACGCCGCGAGGCGTGGAGTATTATGGCAAGATCAGCTTTTTGAAGGCAGCGCTGGCGCTGTCTGACAAGATCACAACGGTAAGCCCGACCTATGCGGCAGAGCTTTTGACGCCAGATTTTGGGATGGGGTTGGACGGTTTGTTGCGCGCTCGGCAAGCGGATTTGCACGGTATTCTCAATGGCATCGACCTGGATGTCTGGGACCCACAAACAGATAAGGCTTTGCCCGCAAACTTCTCGGTACGCAGCTTGAAGGGCAAGGCACTGTGCCGCAGCGAATTGGAAGCGCGCTTTGGTCTTTCCGAAGGGGACGGCCCTGTGTTTTGCGTGATCAGCCGCATGACCTCTCAGAAAGGGTTGGATATGCTGCTGGAATGTTTGCCCGCCCTTGTGGTGCAGGGGGGCAAATTGGCCCTTCTTGGGTCGGGTGACGCGCATCTTGAGCGCGCGTTCATAGAGGCATCCAACCGCTTCTCCGGCTCTGTAGGGACAATCATCGGTTATGACGAGGAACTGTCCCATCTGATGCAGGCGGGTAGCGATGCAATCCTGATCCCTTCGCGGTTTGAACCTTGCGGTTTGACCCAACTTTACGGGTTGCGCTATGGCACCTTACCCGTCGTTGCCCGCACGGGTGGGCTGGCCGATACGGTGATAGACGCCAACGAGGCGGCAATTTTGACCGGTTGCGCGACTGGTTTTCAGTTCGCACCCGTCAACGCCACCATGTTGGGCCATGCCATCACACGCGCTTGCGGTCTATACGCCCAGCCCAAGATATGGACCGCGATGATGAAGCGTGCCATGCGTCACCCTGTTGGCTGGGATCTCTCCGCATCGGCCTATCTTGACGTCTATAATGCTGCACAGGAGCGTTGATGGTTCAGAATGTCTAATCCTAAACTAAGCCGCGGAAGCCCCAACACACTTGGTGCACATCATGATGGGGCCGGGGTGAATTTTGCCGTATTCTCGGAACATGCCAGCAAGATCGAGCTGTGCTTGTTCTCGTCCGATGGTCAGCACGAGACAAAGCGCATATCGTTGCCCGAAAGGACAGGGCCGATCTGGCATGGGTATCTGAAAGGCCTGCCAGTTGGCACGCTTTATGGGTACCGTGCCCATGGTGACTATGCCCCCGAGCAAGGCCATCGGTTCAACCCCAACAAGCTACTGCTGGACCCCTACACCCGAGAGCTGAGCGGCGAGTGGATCACCGACCCAGCAACCCTTGGATACCAAGAAGATGCCGATGAAGAAGACCTGTCGTTTGATACCCGCGACAGCGCAAAATTCGTGCCTAAATCGGTTGTTTCCGACCCTAGTTTGTTTAAGGGGATGCGGCGCAATTCGAACGGGGCTTGCGATACCGACCTGATTTATGAAGCCCATCCAAAGGGTGTTACAAAGACCAACCTGGAGGTGCCAGAACTCCTTCGTGGCACATACGAGGGGATTGGGTCTGCGCCCATGGTCCGGCACCTTAATGCACTTGGTGTCAAAGCGGTCGAGTTGTTGCCGGTGCATAGTTTCATCGATGACAAGTTTCTGGCTGATCGTCGCCTAAGGAATTACTGGGGCTATAATTCAATCGGGTTTTTCGCGGCGGAGCCTCGTTATTTTGGTCCCGACGGGCTGAAAGGTTTTCGCACTATGGTCAACCGGCTGCATGATGCCGGGATCGAGGCGATCCTGGATGTCGTCTACAACCACACGGCTGAGGGCGACCAGCGGGGCCCAACCTTGTGCTATCGCGGATTGGACAATGCATCATATTACCGTCTGACGCAGGGACAGCCCCGGTTCTATGACAATGATACCGGTTGCGGCAACACGCTCAACATCTCGAACCCTCACGTGCTGCGTATGGTGCTGGACAGCTTGCGGTTCTGGGTGGAATGTATGGGGATCGACGGATTCCGGTTTGATCTGGCCACCACATTGGGGCGCGAAGATCACGGATTTGACCCCAATGGAGGTTTCTTTGATGCGCTGCGACAGGACCCTGTTCTGTCACAGGTGCGCATGATCGCAGAGCCGTGGGACATCGGGCCCGGCGGCTATCAACTTGGTGAATTCCCCTATGAGTTTTCCGAATGGAACGACAGCTACCGCGACACCGTGCGCCGGTATTGGCGCGGCGACACCCACAGCGCCCAAGAGTTGGGCGCGCGTCTGCTAGGGTCAGCGGATAAATTTGAGCGGGGTGGCCGGCGCAGCACGGCTTCGGTGAATTTTCTTGCGTCCCATGACGGATTTACGCTTGCCGATACGACCAGCTATGACAAGCGCCACAACGAGGCCAATACAGAGCAAAACCGTGACGGCCATCATTCGAACTTTAGCGACAACGCCGGTGTGGAAGGGCCAACTGACGACATTGCAGTGCGCGCTACCCGCACCCGACGGCAGCGCAACATGTTGGCGACGCTGTTCATTTCGCAGGGCACACCGATGCTGCTTGCAGGGGACGAGTTCGCCAATTCGCAAAGTGGCAACAACAATGCCTATTGTCAGGACAATGAAATAGGTTGGTTGGACTGGCAATTTGCTGACACCGGTTTGCAAGACTTTGTGTCGACGCTGTCGCGTTTTCGCCAGCATCACCCCTGTTTGCGCCAGACTCGTTTCCTGCACGGGGGGCTACGGCCACAAGACGGTAAAGCCGACGTGGAATGGCGTGGCTTTCAAGGCGAACCCTTGGAATGGCGTGATCCGCGCCTCGCCAACTTTTGCCTGATATTTCGCTGCTCTGCGGATAATCCCGCATATGAACCTGACGGGGACGAGGTTTTCATCGTCTTCAACCGCGGCGCAAACCCTGCAACCGTTACATTGCCCAACATCGCAAGTCACCAGCGATGGGTCCGCGCGATCGACACGGCCCTAGAGGGTGGTGATCCCTTGCCTGGCACGGTTGGCACGACCGCCAAAGTCGATGGGCAATCTGTTGTTGCCTTTGCGCTGGTGTCTTTGGATGGCACCAAATGAGTGTTTTAGATGAGCTTGCGGCACTTTCAGAATTATGTGGCATACTGCCTCGTTTTTATGATCTTCAGGGAAATGAGCGCATTACGCCCCCTGAAACGCAAAAGGCTTTTCTAACGGCCAACGGCATCGATGTGTCGTCGGACGAGGCTATTCACAGTGCTCTTGCCGGGCTTCGGCATGAAATATCAGACAGGTGGTTTCCGGAAGAAATCGTCGTCGAAAGTGAGACAACTGCACCGCAGGACTTTGGACTGGGCGCACGTTGGGAACTGCGAGCCGATGAAAGCGATAGCATCGTCGCTGAAGGCACCCCCAACGACTATATAACCCTCCCGCCTCTGGCCTCAGGTGTTTATGTGCTTAGCGCCACTGCCTCTGGGCGGACGGAAGTTGTCACGGTTCTGGCGGCACCAAAGCGGTTGCCCGATATCAAGGAACTGACCGGCGAACAAAAACTATGGGGGCTGAACGCAGCGCTCTACGGACTTCAATCAAGCCGAAATTCGGGCTTGGGCGATTTTGCAGATCTGGCCGAAATCGCGCAGATTGCAGGGGAACAAGGGGCCGGGTTTCTGGGGATCAACCCGCTTCACAACATGGGGTATTCCGATCTTGAGGCGATCAGCCCCTATTCACCCTCACACAGAGGGTTTTTGAACACAGCCTATATCGCCCTTGATCACATTCCCGGTCTAAAAGCCGAGCCTGATTTAGAGGCTTTCAAGACCACACGTATCGCGGATACGGTTCAATATCTAAGCCACAAACAAACGCATAATCAGATGCTCGAAAAGATGTTCGAGCGCTTCAATGCGGCGGCCCAAGCCGAGACAGTTGCAGCGTTCGAGCAGTTCAAGTCGGATGGCGGCAGTGATCTAGAGGATTTTGGTCGCTTTGAGGCGCTCAGCGAGATTTACACGACAGATTGGCAATCATGGCCGGATGCACCCCAGGGGGCACCCCAATCCCGCATCAGATTCCATATCTGGTTACAATGGGTCGCGACCTGCCAACTGGCCCAAGCACAAAAAAGCGCAAAGGCCGCAGGTATGCCTTTGGGACTATACCTTGATCTTGCTGTCGGATCTCGCCGCGACGGCGCCGAAAGTTGGTGCGATCAATCGGCCCTCGCCTTAGGCGTTTCAATCGGGGCACCGCCGGATCACCTAAGCCCGGCCGGACAAAACTGGAATCTGGCAGCGTTCGCACCACGCAAACTCAAGGCGGAGCGCTATCGTCCGCTCAGACGTATCTTGGCGCAGACGCTTCGCCATGCGGGCATCATCCGGATTGATCACGTGCTTGGGCTGAACCGGAGTTTCTGGATTCCGGACGACGGCAGCCCCGGAGCCTATATCCGTCAACCTTTCGAAAGTTTGCTGGCTGTTATCAAAATTGAAGCTGAACGGCATAACTGTGTAATTGTGGGCGAAGATCTGGGCTTGGTTCCCGACGGGTTTCGCGACACGATGCGCGGTCATGGGTTCTATGGCTATTCAGTTATGCAGTACGAAAAAGCCCATGATGGTACCCTTCGTGATCCCGGTGATGTCCCGTCTCAGGTGCTTTCGTGTTTTGCTACGCATGACACGCCGACTGTCAAAGGCTATGAGATCGGGCGCGATATCGAATGGTGGCACAAGTTGGACTGGATCGACGCCGAGGCGGCAAACGAGATGTACAACCAGCGTCGCGGCGAAGTTGCAGCGTTGCCGGGTGACGCGCCTTTCGAGGCCAGCATTCTAGGTTTGCTGGCACAGTCGAACGCTGATCTGGTCGCCGTTCAGCTTGATGATGTTCTGAGTGAGGCCGAGGCGCAAAACCTTCCTGGAACGATTGATCAGCATCCTAACTGGCGCCGGAAATATGACGTGAGGCTGGAAACGCTCGCGAATGATCCAAGATTAAAAGCCACAGCTTTGGTTATGAACAACTACGACAGGGCGCATTTGAGCAAAGGACAGACAGATGAAAATTGAAACGCTCCAGACAAAGCCCATCGAGGGACAGATGCCTGGAACTTCGGGTCTGCGCAAAAAGACTAAGGTCTTTATGCAACCTGGCTATCTGGAGAATTTCATTCAAGCCACATTCGATGCGATCGATGGTGGCATGGGCAAAAAGTTGATCGTTGGCGGGGACGGGCGATACTTTAACAAGGTTGCCATCCAAACGATCCTCAAGATGGCGGCGGGCAACGGTGTGGCCGAAGTGATCGTCGGCAAAGGTGGTATCCTTTCGACGCCTGCTGCGTCTCATCTGATCAGATTGAACAGCGCAGACGGCGGTTTCATCTTGTCGGCAAGCCACAATCCGGGCGGGATCGACGAAGATTTCGGGATCAAGTTCAACGGACAGAACGGCGGACCCGCACCGGAAAACCTGTCAGCGAAAATATTTGATGCGACCAAGACGATTGCCGAGTTCAAGACCATTGCTGCCGACGATACCGACCTGAACACCATCGGCACCACGCGTCTTGGTGATATGAAGGTCCAGATCGTTGATCCGGTAGAGAGCTATCAAGCGCTGATGGAAACACTGTTCGATTTTCCGGCGATCCAGACCCTGTTCAAAGGCGGCTTTACCATGTGCTTTGACGCGATGCATGCCGTCACCGGCCCCTATGCAACGGCAATCCTGGAAGAGACGCTTGGCGCTCCGTCTGGAACTGTGGTCAATGGCACCCCTCTTGAGGATTTTGGCAAAGGTCATCCCGACCCGAACCCGATTTGGGCAAAATCGTTGATGGATTTGATGATGTCGGATAAAGCACCCGATCTTGGCGCTGCATCCGACGGGGACGGGGACCGCAATATGATCGTCGGCCGCGGTGCTTATGTTACGCCCTCCGACAGCCTGGCCATTCTGGCCGCAAACGCGAATCTTGCGCCAGCCTATCAAGACGGTTTGGCGGGTATCGCGCGGTCGATGCCCACAAGTGCTGCCAGTGATCGCGTTGCAGCGAATCTGGGAATTGAATGCTATGAGACCCCGACGGGGTGGAAGTTTTTCGGCAACCTGCTTGATGCAGGAAAAGTGACACTCTGCGGTGAAGAAAGTGCGGGCACGGGATCAAGCCATGTGCGTGAAAAAGACGGGCTTTGGGCTGTTTTGTTGTGGCTCAACATTCTTGCTGTGCGTAAGAAATCGGTTGCGGATATTGTGTTGGATCACTGGCAAACCTTCGGGCGTGATTACTATTCGCGCTACGACTATGAGGATGTCGCCATCGATAAAGCCAGTCATTTGATGCAATCGCTGCGCGCGAAACTTCCTGATCTGGCTGGTCAGACAGTTGGTGAAATGACGGTCTCTCATGCCGACGAGTTTTCGTATCTTGATCCGGTGGATGGATCGGTCAGCAAAAACCAAGGTCTTAGAATATCGTTTGAAGGTGGCGCACGAGCGGTGTTCCGTCTGTCGGGTACGGGCACGCAAGGGGCCACGATACGCCTGTATCTCGAGCAATATTCGAAAGATGATATCGGCCGTGACACTCAGGAAGCTTTGCAAGACGTACGTCATGCGGCGCAAACGATCACCGACATGAATGCCGTCATCGGACGTATCGAGCCGGATGTCATTACGTAACTAGAGACAGATAATCAGGCCAAGCCGATACCACTTTTGGAGAGATTGAGACGTGAAAGATTGCGGGGTGGCCCTGTACAGGCCGCCCCGCAAACTGTCTTACATCTTGGACTTTTCCTTGATCAACGCTTTGGCTTGATCGATCAAGGCCTGTCCGTCAAAGCCCTTGCCTTCAGCTTCGGCAACCCAACGCTGGATCACCGGCTCTGCTGCTTGTTTGAAACGAGCGACCTCGGTGTCATCCAATGTGATGAGGTTGTTACCGTTCTTGATCGCGATTTCACGACCGGGCGCATCATAGTCGAACATGACCTGTGCGGCGAATTCGCTAAGGGTTGCACCGGATTCCTGATCAATGGCGGCGCGTTGCTCGTCAGTCAGGGAGTTGTATTTATCCTTGTTCATGACCAGCACAATCGTCGCAGTATAAAGCGCTTCATCCCCCGAGAATTCTGTGTGGTGGCTGACGAGTTCTGCCAGACGGATCGACGGGGTTACTTCCCACGGGATCACTGTGCCTTCGACCACGCCCTTGGAAAGCGCTTCGGGGATACCGGGCAGAGGCAGCCCAACAGGTGTCGCGCCCAGCTCCGATAGCATGTCGTTGATTACGCGTGTTGGTCCGCGCAGTTTCTTGCCAGCAAGGTCTTCCAGCTTGGTCACTGGTTCCTTGGTGTGGATGACCCCGGGGCCGTGAACCCAAGCACCCAGAACCTTCAGGTCCTTGTATTCACCCTGTTGCAGGTCGTCTTCGACCATTTGCCAGAATGCCAGTGATGTTGCGATCGGATCGGTCATCATGAAAGGCAGTTCAAACACTTCGGTTTTGGGGTAGCGGCCAGGTGTATAGCCCACGACGGTCATCGGCATGTCGACGACCCCGTCAATCGCCTGATCCATCAATTCTGGTGGGCGCCCACCCAGCGACATGCCATCGAAATGTTCAATCGAGAGCGACCCGTTTGATGCGGCGACCACACGGTCCGCCCAAGGCTTGAGGATATGCTTTGGCACAGTCGCTACAGGGGGCAGGAACTGATGCAGGCGCAAGGTCGTTGTCTCGGCTGAGGCAGTTGTGCCAGCGAATATCCCGCTTGCGATAACGCCTGCTGCCATAGTTTTGATTAAAGAACGTCGATTCATCTCTTCCTCCCAGATATGATGATTCAGCTTTGTGCTGGTTCGTCCGATGCCGCAACTTGAGCGAGATCGGGGTAATTTGCTATCGAAATTTTGGGGCGCGCTTTTCCAGAAAGGCCCGCAAACCTTCATCTGCGTCGGGGCCAGATTGCGACACTGCCGCGCTCAGGCTTTCGACATACAGGCCATCGGCCTTGGACATGTCCTCAATGCGGCTGATCGAGTTGATCATCATATAGTTTGACATCGGTGCATTGCGCGCGATCTTGCCCGCCAGTTCCATCGCAAGCGTCATTGAGGAACCTTCGGCGACTGCGTAATGCGCCAGTCCCAACTGCACGCCTTCTTCGGAATTGAATTTTCGCCCTGTCAGCATCATCTCGGTCATTCGGTCGGCACCAAGAATACGGCCCACGCGCACAGTCGCGCCGCCACCTACAAAGATGCCACGCCGGCCTTCTGGAAGCTGAAAGATCGTCGAGGGCTCGGCAATGCGGACATGCGTTGATGTCGCCAGTTCAAGCCCGCCACCGATAGCCGCGCCGAATATCGCTGACACTACGGGCAGACCGCCAAACTGGATCATGTCCATGACACCATGCCAGTTGCGAGAGTGATACAGCGTATCTTCGGTCGAGCGTTTGACATGTTCGCTGAGGTCCAGACCGGAACAGTAATGTCCGGCGGTCCCGGTCAACACAACAGCGCGTGCCTCCTTGGGGGGGTCCATGAAGAACGCTTTGAGCGCGCCAAGAAGATCGTCATTCATCGCGTTGCGCTTGTCTGGGCGCGTCATTGTCAGAACAGCAATGTTCCCCTGTAACTCGATATTCAGAACATCGGGGTTGGCGACAGCTGATGTCATGTAGGTAACTTCCTTGAGGACCAGATTTAGTTCAATAGAGCAATTGTTCTATTGAATAGCAATATAGATTGTTCCAATGTCTCACAAAGCTGAACTAAGAAGGGGCCGTCATGATTGACTTTGACAATATCCGAGCCATCGATTTTCACACGCATGCGGAAGAACCCTGCGGATGCCATGCCGATGACGGCTATGACGATCTGCAATCCACTATGGCTGGCTATTTTGGTGCCCCTTGGAAACATCCGCCGACGGTGCAGGAAACTGCGGCACACTACCGCGCTCAGAACATCGCTGCCGTGATCTTCCCCGTCGATGCTGAACGCGAGACAGGATATCGGCGCTACAAGAATGAAGAGGTGGCGCAGATCGCTGCTGAGAACGACGATGTGCTGATCCCATTTGCTTCGATTGATCCGTGGAAGGGCAAGATGGGCGTGCGCGAGGCGCGGCGCCTGATCAAGGATTTTGGCATCAAAGGCTTCAAGTTCCACCCTACGATGCAGGGTTTTTACGCCAATGACCGCATGGCCTATCCGCTGTATGAGGCCATCGCCGAAGAGGGCGGCATTGCACTGTTTCACACAGGTCAAACCGGTGTCGGATCGGGCATGCCCGGCGGCAATGGTATGCGGCTGAAATACTCGAACCCGATGTATATGGATGATGTCGCGGTGGATTTCCCGGATCTGAAAATCATCCTCGCCCATCCCAGCTTTCCTTGGCAGGAAGAAGCGCTGGCCGTGGCCCAGCACAAGCCAAACGTCTATATTGACCTG
The DNA here is from genome assembly GCA_024636475.1 of Roseobacter sp. Classification (GTDB taxonomy): domain Bacteria; phylum Pseudomonadota; class Alphaproteobacteria; order Rhodobacterales; family Rhodobacteraceae; genus Sulfitobacter. The sequence goes on from JAGXHA010000039.1 coordinate 24,441, forward strand.
TCTGGCTGGTCGCCCAAATACTTCCCTGACATTCTGGTGCGCTACACCAATTCGATCCTGAAAAAGAAGATGCTGTTCGGGTCGGACTGGCCGATGATCAGCCCCGAACGCTGGCTCTCGGACTTTGACAAAATTGCCATCAAGGATGAGGTTCGGCCGTTGGTGATCAAGGAAAACGCGATGCGTTTGTTGGGTGCAAAATAGGGGCGCTTAGGCCCCTACCGTTCCTTTGACCAACTCTGGCAAGCGGGTCGCTGGCGGAGTATTCCGACTGCGCAAAGACCGCACAACCCCGTCGATCACGGTCATTCCGACACCAGGCAGGTTGCCCAGTTGCACTGATTCCAACAAATTCTTGCCCGGTGCGTGCTGTGCCTGATCCATCAGCACGAAATCGGCGCATTTGCCCGCTTCGATCAGGCCCACGTCTAGCTTGCGTTGCCGTGCAGTATTCCCGTTGGCAAAGCAAAATGCGATCTCGGCGGGGACATTGCCCAGTGCCGACAGCATCGCCACCATCCGCATGATCCCCAAAGGCTGCACGCCCGACCCCGCAGGCCCGTCAGTACCAAGGATGAGTTGATCCAGCTTGCCCAGTTCCCGCGCTGTGTTCAGCGTCAGCAAGGCGGCGCGTTCGTTGCCGTTATGTACGATCTCAAGGGCGGCTTTGCAGTTTTCGCAGATGCAGATGATTTGATCATCGGGCAACGCCGAGTGACCGCCGTTGATGTGGCCTACCACATCGGTCCCGGTCTCAAGCACCATATCCGCGTCGATCAGCCCCGATCCGGGGATCGACGGCCCGCCGGTGTGGATCGTGCTTTGCATTCCATATTTTCGCGCCCAGCCGACCATTTCATTCGCGGTCTTGCCGTCTTTGACCGAGCCAAGCCCGACCTCGCCGATCAGTGTCACCCCGGCGTCACCCATCTGGCGAAAGTGTTCCTCTTCCAACCCTTGTTGTAGCAATGGCGCGCCGGCATGAACCTTGACGCCTGACGGGCGGAAGTTCTCGTACCAACGTTGTGCCGCAATCGCCATTGCGACGGTGCCAATCGGATCGTTGGGGCGTCCGGGCATATGGACCTCACCCGCTGAAATCAGCGTAGTCACACCACCATGCAATGTTGAATCGATCCATCCCAACTGCTGCTGGCGCGGGGTGTAATCGCCGACCACGGGATGAACATGGCTGTCGATCAAGCCGGGCGCGAGGCTTGCCCCATGGGCGTCAACCAGCGTTGTTGCCCCTTCGCAATCAAGATCTTTTTCATAGCCCCACGCACTGATCTTGCCGTCAATCGCGATCAGGCAGTCGCCGTCGAAAATAGGCTCTTCCATTTTGCCAGACAGGATCATGCCAATGTTGCGGATGACGAGTTTCGCGGAAGTCTCTGACATTGAAGTGCCTTTCAAGCAGGAGTGGTTTCATTTGAACGCTAACAGAAAACCCAAACCGATCAAGATGAAACACTTGACATAAACCTGTATGTATACAAACAATAAGAAGATGTGGGCGGCCAAGGGCTTGCGGATGAAAAATGCAAGTCAGGTTGTCCGCCAGACGTTTCGCCGGAAAGGGGTCAACAATCATATCGTCACTTTTTTGGTTGATACGGGCTTTGTTTCCGAGTGCAGGACCGAATTAATTTGACAGAATCTGTCTCGTGCAATTCTTATTAGCATACCAACAAGTTTTACCCTTAGCCGGAGCCCACATTCCATGAGCTATATTACTGCAACCACGCTTGATGATGTGCTGGATGCTTTGGCGGATGGGCCTGCATCGATCATTGCCGGGGGCACGGATTGGTTTCCCGCCCAAGGTGACCGTGCATTTAGCGGGACGCTGATCGATATCTCAAGGTTGTCGGAATTACGGGGTGTGACAAAAACCGACACGGGCTGGCGCATCGGTGCAGCAACCACGTGGACGGATATCATCAATGCCGATTTGCCGCCTGCCTTTGACGGCCTGAAACAGGCGGCCCGCGAGGTTGGTTCCGTGCAAATTGAAAACACGGGCACGATTGCGGGCAATCTGTGCAACGCATCCCCCGCAGCTGACGGCGTGCCGCCTTTGCTGACGCTTGATGCGCAGGTTGAATTGACGTCGTTAAAAGGTGCGCGCTGCCTGCCGGTCGCCGGGTTTCTTCAAGGAGTCCGAAAAACAGACCGTGCTGCCGGAGAAATTCTATCTGCGATTTATATTCCAGATGCCCCGGCGGGCAGTCACAGCAGCTTTGTAAAGTTGGGTGCCCGGAAATATCTGGTGATCTCGATCTGCATGGTGGCAGTCTTGGTCACGATTCAGGATGGGTTCGTGTCTGATATGCGCATCTCGATCGGGGCGGCTTCACCTGTCGCTATGCGCCTTGCCGCGCTTGAGGATGCCCTGCGCGGGCTGGCGGTCAAAGATGCGGCTGACGCCGTGACCAACGCGCTAATCCACGGCCTGACACCGATCACTGATGTGCGTGCCAGTGCCGATTATCGTCAGGCCGCCGCCGCACCGTTGATCCGCCGCGCCATAACCCTCGCCTTGGAAGGGGCCACATGATGGACAAACCCTCTGCCAATGCGTTCGCGTCTTTTACGTTGAACGGCGAAGTCGCGCAAGTAGAGCCTAAGGTAGGGGAGCGACTGTCGTTTTCGCTGCGTGAACGGCTGGGCCGCAAGGACGTCAAAATCGGCTGCAATGCGGGCGACTGCGGGGCCTGTACGGTGCTGGTTGATGGTGCACCGGTTTGCGCCTGTCTGATGGCAACACAGCAGGCAACGGGCCGAAATGTTGAAACTCTTGCCGGATTGGTCAAGGCCGATCCCGATGCGCAGGCGCTGATGGAAAGCTTTCAGCACCACCAAGCTGCACAATGCGGGATTTGCACGCCGGGGATGATGGTTTCGGCTGTTGCATTGCTGCGTGAGGTGCCGCAGCCCAATGATGCGCAGGTTCAGGATGCGCTTGGCGGTGTGCTGTGTCGCTGCACCGGATACCGCAAGATTATCGACGCAGTGGTCGGTGCCCATGCCGCTGCTGATCTGATCGAGGCCCCGACCGAATTGGGCCACAATGCGCGCAGATTTGACGGGCTTGCCAAGGTTGATGGGTCTGAAAAATTTGGTGACGATGTGGCTTCTGCAGATGCACTGGTGGCCCGTGTCATCCGGTCGCCATATCCTGCGGCCACATTCACCTTTGGTGATTTGGATGCGTGGCAGGCGAAACATCCGGGAATAGAGACGATACTGACCGCAAAAGACGTGCCCGGGCTTAACGCGTTTGGCGTGATTCCCGGCTTTATCGACCAGCCGGTCTTTGCCGTGGATCATGTGCTTTATCGTGGTGATGCAGTGGCTTGTGTGGTCGGTGTTTCGGATGCAATCAACGGGCTGGATCTTGATCTTTTCCCCGTTGAGTGGACCCCGCAAATGATCCTCTCGGATATTGACGATGCTATTGCCCCCAATGCGCCGCTGCTGTTCGAGGGCCGCAAAGGTAACATCATGTGCGGTGGATTTGTGCAATGCGGTGATGCGGATGCCGCCCTTGATGCGGCAGATGTGACGGTCGAGGCTTCCTACAAAACCAGTTTTGTCGAACATGGCTATATCGAGCCCGAAGCGGGCTATGCTGAAGTGGTTGATGGCCGCTTGCACATCCACGCCTGTACGCAGGCAAGCGGAATGGATCGAGAGTCTCTTGCGCAGATACTCAACATGCCAATGGCCGATATTCGCGTGGTGCCAACGGCGGTAGGTGGCGGCTTTGGGTCTAAAATCGATCTGTCTTTGCAACCTTTCATCGCTTTGGCCGCACTTAAAACCGGCAAGCCCGTACGAATGACCTACACCCGCAACGAAACGATGAAATCAACCACAAAGCGCCATCCCGCACAGATCAAAATCAAGATCGGGGCCAGATCCGATGGTACCTTGTCTGGCTTAACCTTTGACGGTGATTTCAACACAGGTGCTTACGCAAGCTGGGGCCCGACTGTGGCGAACCGCGTGCCGGTCCATGCCTCTGGGCCCTATCACATCACTGATTACCGCGCGCGCAGCCGTGCTGTGCATACGCATTGCCCGCCCTCGGGCGCGTTCAGAGGGTTTGGTGTGCCGCAATCGGCCATCGCACAGGAAACCGCCTTTGACCTGTTGGCCGCAAAGCTGGGGATTGATCCACTTGAGTTTCGCTTGAAAAACGCCCTGACTGATGGTGTGCCAACGGTCTGCGGACAGGTATTCGAACAAGGTGTCGGGATCAAAGCCTGCCTTGAGGCGCTGCGTTCTGCTTGGGACGGTGCCAAAGACGATTGCGCCAGTTTCAACGCCACCAGCACGGCTTATAAACGTGGCGTTGGGATTGCCAGCGCTTGGTATGGTTGTGGAAATACGTCGCTGCCAAACCCGTCCACCATTAAGGCCGGGCTGCGCGCGGACGGCACCGTGGTGCTGCATCAGGGTGCGATTGATATTGGGCAAGGCTCTAATACAGTCATTCCGCAGATTTTCGCCAAGGCACTTGGGGTGTCCATTTCCGGCGTAACAATGCTTGGCGCCGATACGGATATCACGCCGGACGCCGGAAAAACCTCGGCATCGCGCCAAACCTTTGTGTCGGGCAATGCCGCGCTGAAAGCTGGCGAAGTGCTGCGTGGGGAAATCCTGCGGCAGGCCAATGCTGGACCGGATGCGGTGATCACTCTGGCTGACGGACAGGTGCAAGTGACCGATGCAGACCGCACGCAAACGCTGGACTTGTCGCGCCTTGAACCCAATGCCGAAGGTTATGTGTTGATGGCGCAGGAAACTTATGATCCGCCGATCAAACCGCTGGATGAAAACGGGCAGGGGGTGCCCTATGCGCAATTCGGCTATGCAGCGCATCTTGTGGTCGTCGAGGTCGATATCGCGCTTGGCCTGTGCAAACCCCTGCGTTTTGTCGCCGCCCATGATGTGGGACGGGCGATCAACCCGCTGCTGGTCGAAGGCCAGGTGCAAGGGGGTATCGCCCAAGGCCTCGGAATGGCGTTGATGGAAGAATACATCCCCGGCCGAACCGAGAATCTGCACGATTATCTGATCCCTACGATCGGTGATATTCCCCCGATCGAGACACTGATCTTGGAAATAGCGGACGCCCACGGCCCTTATGGTGCCAAGGGTCTGGGTGAACATGTTTTGATCCCCACCGCGCCTGCGATTTTTAACGCGATCTACCATGCGACGGGCGCGAAAGTGACCCATGCTCCTGCCACGCCCACGCGCCTGCGCGCTGCCTGGAAGGAAGCCGGACATGCCTGATGACCTGCGCGACCCAAAGTCTGAAAAAATCCGCTGCGATGCCTGCCCGGTGATGTGCTATATCGCGGATGGTAAATCTGGTGCCTGCGACCGCTATGCCAACCATGCGGGCGAACTGGTGCGCCTTGATCCGCTGACCGTGATCCAGTCAGGTGCCAAGGCTGTCGCCTTCCTTGACCAAGGCGAAAACGCCCAAGATTGGGATGGCGATGTGATCCAGGGCCGGCGCGATTTCGTGACAGCCGTAGGGGCTGGCACAACCTACCCCGACTATAAACCCGCGCCTTTCATCGTTAGCCAAGAGGTCGAGGGCATCGACATGGTGACCGTGGTGACCGAGGGGATTTTCTCGTATTGCGGGGTTAAGGTGAAGATCGACACGGATCGCCATATCGGGGATGAACGCGCCATTGTGCGGGTCGAAGGCGAGGCGATCGGCCACGTGATGACGTCTGAATACGGCTCTAAAATGCTGTCTTTGGGCGGTGTCGAACACCTGACGGGCGGCTCCAAGAAGGAGGGCCGCGTGACCTGTGACGCGCTGCTGCGCCTATGCAATCGCGAGGCGGTCGAGATGAATATCGACGGCGGCGTGACCATGGTGGTCGAGGCCGGCAAGGCACCGATTATCAACGGTGTTCCCGAAAAGCTGATGCGCGTAGGTTGTGGGTCGGCCACCATCGGGATGTTTGCCAAACAATGGCACGGTCATGTGGACGAGGTGATTGTCTTAGACGATCACATTACCGGGGTCCTCAGCGAACACGAGGCCGGCAAGGGGCTTGATATGACTTTGTCGGGCATCCGCATCAACGGGCGCCGCTCCACACCCGGTCGTTATTTTCAGGTCGCTGATCCCGGTACAGGCTGGGGTGGAACAGACGTTGAAGACCCCCTGACGATACTGCGCCCCGCTGATCCAAAACGCGCATGGCCAGGGCTTCGGCTGCTGATGATCTCGACCACTGGCGAGCAATGGGCGTATTTCATACTCGACGAGAGTCTAGAACCTAAACCGGCGGAAATCACGCCTGAACTGTTGGTCGTCGCCGAACGCATCGCTGAAAATTGCGAGCCGTCACTGTGTTCGGTGCTGTTCATGGGCGGGGCAGGCGGATCGTTGCGCGCGGGCGTCACGGAAAACCCTGTGCGTCTGACGCGGTCTGTGAAGGAATCCTTGACCCATGTATCGTGCGGTGGGGCGGAGGCTTATGTCTGGCCCGGTGGGGGCATCACGGTGATGGTGGATGTTATGGACATGCCGACGAACTCCTTCGGCTACGTGCCTACACCTGCGCTGGTCGCCCCAATCGAGTTTACCTTGCGCCGAGAGGATTATGGAACGCTTGGCGGGCACATGGAACATATCCAACCGGTGTCAGAGGTGGTTACGCCAGACGTGCGCCGTGTGGCGCAACTGGCCCTGCAACCCAATCCGAATGACCGTGAAAACTATGGCTGGTCGAAGGGTGACAAATGAAGGCACAAGCCGCCCTTTTACCTGTTGATCGCCTGCACCTGTCGCATGGTCCGATTGATCTGATCATTGGGGCTGATGGCGCTCGGGACACGGCATTTCGGGCAGCTTTTGCAAGGTTTGAGACTGTTCTGGAGGAGCTGATGGCGGAACTGCCGCTGCTGCGCCAACCTGTCGGCACCAAGCCCAACGGCAAGATCGCCCGCCGGATGTACCAAGCAGCGTTACCCCATGCCGACGGGATCACCACGCCGATGATCTGTGTCGCCGGGGCTGTGGCCCAAGAGGTGTTGGCAGCAATGGTTGATGCCACGGACCTGACGCGTGCCTATGTGAACAACGGTGGCGACATAGCGCTTCATCTGACGGACGGTGCCACGTTCAAGGTTGCGGTTGCGGGCCCTGATGGGCAATCCCTTGGCACTGTCGAGATCACCAGCCACGATACCGTTCGCGGCATTGCCACCAGCGGGCAGCGAGGTCGTTCATTGAGCCTGGGTATCGCAGACACGGTGACGGTGCTGGCGCGGACTGCTGCAATGGCCGATGCGGCGGCGACCAAGCTGGGCAATGCGGTCGATCTGCCAGATCATCCCGACATCAAACGCGCCAATGCCCAAAGCCTGCGCGACGATACCGATCTGCGCGACACCCCTGTTGTGACCCATGTCGGTCGCTTGTCGCAGGCTGAGATTGAGCGCGCCCTTGAACGGGGGAAAACAATGGCGACTGCGCTGGAAAACGTGGGGCTAATTGACGGTGTAGCGCTCTTCCTACAGGGTCAAAGCCAAACGCTCGGCCTGCCCGAAACACTGAAACAAATACAGAAAGCACCCCAACATGCCTGAGGTCAAAATCCGCAAGATCATCACCAGTATCGAGGAGATCTTTCACGAAGGCGGCCCGCGTGCCAACACGCCGCTGATACGCGGCTATGTCATGGCGGTCATCGAAAACCCTTATGCAGGGTCTTATGTCGAAGATATCCAGCCCTTCATGGAAGACCTTAAACCGCTGGGCCTAGAGATGGCACAAAAGCTGCTCGCGGCTTTGGGGGTCGAGGCGAGACAGGTCGAAGGCTATGGCAAAGGCGCTATTATCGGCACAGCCGGAGAGTTGGAGCACGGCGCGCTTTGGCATGCGCCGGGTGGCTACGCGATGCGCGACGTGTTGGGTGGCGCCAAGGCGATTGTGCCGTCGACCAAAAAGGTAGGCGCGGCAGGGATGCGTCTAGATGTGCCGGTGACCCACGTCGACGCATCTTATGTGCGCAGCCATTTTGATTCAGTCGAAGTCGGCCTTAACGACAGCCCCCGGTCGAACGAGATGGCGGTGATCCTGGTGATGACCACAGGTGCACGGGTGCACAACCGGGCAGGGGGCTTGGACGCCAAAGATATCAAAGGCGAGGATGGTTTGAGATGATCGCTGACATTCGCAAAATTGCCGTTTGGGTCGAAGAAACCCACAGCGAGATTGGCAAGTCGATTTCGCCGCCCACCCGCAAGGCCGTTGCCGTTGCGGTAATTAAGAATCCCTTTGCTGGGGCCTATACCGAAGACTTGACACCGCTGATGGACATTGGTGCGGAACTGGGTGGACTGCTGGGCGACAGATGTGTTGCGGCCCTTGGGATCACGCCTGCGCAGGCCGAAAGCTATGGCAAGGCCGCGATGGTCGGTGAGGGCGGAGAGCTGGAACATGCCGCTGCCCTGCTGCACCCGAAAATGGGGGCACCTTTGCGGATTGCTGTTGAAAAAGGGGCTGCCCTTGTCCCGTCGTCGAAAAAAATGGGTGGTCCGGGGCAGGTGCTCGATGTGCCGCTTGGCCACAAAGACGCGGCCTATGTGCGCAGCCATTTCGACGGGATCGAAGTGCGCATGAACGATGCGCCGCGTGCTGGTGAAATTCTGGTTGCTATCGCGGTGACGGACAGTGGTCGCCCCTTGCCCCGGGTCGGCGGGCTGGCCCATGCCGAGGCGGAAGGCAAAGATGGCCTGCGGTAGAGCCTAGAGTTTATCCAGCAAGGTCAGCAACCGCTCCACCTCGCGCGGGGTCAGGTTACTGACTGTCTCGGCCGAAATCTCGAGCGCGGTGTTGACCGCATTTGCCGTAAATGACCTGCCTTCGTCGGTCAGCGAAATCTCAAGCCGTCGCATGTCTGTTTCCGATGCGGTGCTCTGTACCAGCCCCTTTTTGCGCAGTCTGTCTACCACACCCTTCGTCGTTGCCGCATCCATGCCCACCTGCCGACCCAGATGGTTCTGGCTCAGGTGCCCCTCGCCAAGCAGTTTCGCCAAGACAGCGAACTGGGTTGGCGTGATATCGGGCATGTGACGGTTGAAGATTTCAAGATGGCGCTGGTTCGCCAGACGTAGTTTGAAGCCGACCTGCTCTTCAAGCTGGTAGCGCAGGGGCTGGGCCGCTATCTTTGCCGTTTCTACCACTGTTCAGTCCCGTATTTTGGTGCGGCTGCATATTCCTTGAGCACTACCTTCCCACGGATTTTATGTGGGGTCTACATCAGATCAGCCTTGAGATATTGTTTGACAGCTAACAATTTTATGGGCCTTCATAGGGATGATCTAATACAAGGAGTCGCGTGTGTCCTTTGTCAGAAACGCTTGGTATGTTGCAGGCTGGTCCACCGATTTTGACCACGACCTTGTCCCCCTGACCATGCTGGCGCAGAACCTTGTGATGTTCCGATGCAGCGATGGACGCCTTGCCGCCTTGGAGGACCGTTGCCCGCATCGCTTGCTGCCGCTGTCAAAAGGAAAGCGCATCGGCGATACCATTCAATGCGGCTATCACGGGATGACGTTTGACGCAGGCGGGAAATGCGTGCGTGTGCCCGGCCAGTCGAACCTGCCCGCGTCGGCCTATGTCGACAGCTTTCCGGTGTTGGAGCGTCACGGCGTCGTCTTTGTCTGGATGGGAGACGCCGACAAGGCGGACCCGGCGCTGGCCTTTGACATGCCCGAATTTACGCAGGAGGGCTGGCATCTGCATCACGGCGGCAAACTGCACATTCAGGCGAATTATCTGAACGTCGCGGAAAACCTTGTCGATCCGGCGCATGTCAGTTTTGTGCATCCGACGACATTGGGCAATGCCGCGTCTGAAAATGTGCCGGTGCATGTCAAAACTGCAGACGAGGTGATTGTAGCCTGGCGATGGATACGGGATGCTGATCCGATCGGGTTTTTCAAGAAATTCGGCGGGTTTAGCAGTAATGTGGATCGCTGGCATTATTACTATCTTCATATGCCCTCGACTGCGGTGATTGATTTCGGTTCGGCAGATGCAGCGCTTGAATTGCCCGAAGAAGAGCGCAACAAAGGGGTGCGTATTTTTGCGCTTCATTTCGTTACGCCTGTGACCGAGGATTATACGATCGACCACTGGATGCATCTGCGCAATACCGCACTGGCCGATGATGCCGCGTCCGAGCAAATGGATGCGATGTTCCGCGTTGCCTTTGCCGAAGACAAAGCAATCCTTGAGGCCATGCATGAAGAGGAGCAGCGTCCGCAAAAGCGCAAACCGATCCGGATCGCCATCGATAAAGGGCCCAATGTCTACCGCAAACGCATTCGCGACAGAATAGAGGCAGAGGCGACTGATGATTTGGGCGAGCCCGTTTCACCTGTGTTTGTCCAACACGATTGAACGGAATAAACGCCGCAAAAGACGGCACACACCCATCAGAGAGGACCACCACATGAATAGAAGTAGTTTCCTTAAAGGGATTTTTGGCGCGATCGCGCTGAGCGTCACCGGCCTAAGTGTTGCCGCACAATCTGGCGAGCCGATCAAGATTGGTGAAATCAACCACTACAAACGCATGGCGGCCTTTGCCGAGCCGTACAAAAAAGGGATCGAGCTGGGACTGGAAGAGATCAATGCCGCCGGCGGCGTTCTGGACCGCCCGCTTGAGTTCATTTTTCGCGATGACCAAGGGGATCCCGGCGAGGCGATCAAAATTGCAGAAGAACTGATGACCAGCGAAGGTACGGTCATGTTGACTGGCACGATCCTGTCGAACGTAGGTTTGGCGATTTCAGCCGTCGCTGCCGAAAAAAAGTGGGTCTACCTCGCGTCTGAGCCTTTGGCCGATGCTTTGACATGGTCTCAAGGCAACCCATGGACATTCCGTTTGCGTACGTCGACCTATATGCAGGCTGCGATGCTTGCCGAACAAGCCGCAAAGACTGATGCGATGAAATACGCCACCATCGCGCCCAACTATGCCTACGGCAAGGATGCGGTTGCGGCTTTCAAGGAAGTACTTACCCAATTGAAACCCGGTGTTGAATTCGTGGGCGAGCAATGGCCCGCCCTGTTCAAGATCGACGCGGGTGCCGAGGTGCAGGCGCTGGAACGCTCCAAGCCTGATGCGATCTATAACGTGACATTTGGCCCTGATCTTGCGAAATTCGTGCGCGAAGGGACGACACGTGGTTTATTTGATGGACGCGCGGTTTACGGCCTGCTGTCGGGTGAACCAGAGTATCTTGAGCCCTTGGCCGATGAAGCCCCTAAAGGCTGGGTCGTGACTGGGTATCCTTGGTATGACTTCGACGAAGACGACGGAGCCAACAAAACTTTCGTTGATGCTTATCAGGCGCGTTTCAACGAGACGCCCAAGTTGGGCTCGCTTGTGGGCTATATGACGGCTGCAACCATCGCGGCGGCGATCCGGAAAGCGGGTTCAACCGAAGGTGACGCAATTCGCATGGCCTTTGAAGGGCTTGATGTGACGACCCCTGTGGGAGAAATCACCTTTCGTGAGATTGACAATCAGGCCACCATGGGCGCGTTTGTCGGCAAGACAATGCTGAAAGATGGTGCAGGCGTGATGACCGACTGGGTCTATCTGGATGGCGCTGACTACCTGCCGTCTGACGAAGAAATCGCAAAACTGCGTCCGGCTGAATAACGCCGGCCTGGCTGCGGAGGGGACACCTTCCGCAGCACCATTTTCCAAACATATTGAGGTGGCAGATGGGCCTTTTTATCGCACAGATATTGACTGGGCTTGCCAATGCTGGCGCGCTGTTCATGGTCGCCTCTGGTTTGTCGCTGATTTTTGGCGTGACGCGCGTTGTGAATTTCGCCCACGGCTCCTTCTATATGCTGGGGGCCTATGTCGGCTATTCGCTGATGCAGGTCCTGCCCGGAATGGTCGGGTTTTGGGGTGCGATTTTGTTGGCGGGAATTATTGTAGGCCTGATTGGCGTAATCGTTGAAATCTGTGTGCTGCGGCCTGTCTACAGCGCGCCTGAACTTTTCCAATTGGTTGCTACCTTCGGGGTTATTCTGGTCATTCAGGACCTTGCCTTGATGATCTGGGGGCCGCAGGATTTGCTGGGTCCGCGTGCGCCGGGGCTCAAAGGCGTGATCCGCATTATGGGCGAACCTGTGCCGCAATACGACATTGCACTGATTGTCATCACCCCGTTTGTGGCTTTTGCCCTTTGGTATCTGATCACTAAAACCCGCATCGGAACGCTGGTGCGTGCCGCCACCCAAGACCGTGAAATGGTCAGTGCTCTTGGCGTAAACCAAGCTTGGCTGTTTACGGGTGTCTTCTTTCTGGGGTGTGCGCTTGCGGGTCTTGGCGGTGCGTTACAATTGCCAAAGGGTGGCGCGGATCTGCTGATGGACTTCACCATTCTGGGTTCCGTTTTTGTTGTCGTGGTGATCGGGGGGATGGGGTCGCTGCCGGGTGCCTATCTGGCGGCAGTGATTATCTCGGTGCTCAATGTTTTTGGGGTCACCTACGCGCCGCAATCTACGCTGGTCTTGATGTTCTTGGTGATGGTTGTCGTATTGATGTTCCGCCCCTTCGGCTTGCTTGGTAAAGAGGAAGTTGCAGGCGAGCATGGTCAGGTGGGCGAGCCTGAACGCCCGATCAAACCTGCTGGCAATCGCATCCGCTTATTGGTAGCGGCGGGACTGCTGATCCTTGGCCTCCTGCCGCTTTATAGCGGTAACTTTGCGGTTGTTCTGGTCACCGATATTTTGATCTTCTGCCTTTTTGCGGCGTCGCTTCATTTCATGTTGGGGCAGGGTGGATTGGTGAGCTTTGGGCATGCAGCGTTCTTTGGAGGGGGGGCTTATGCCGCCGCCTTGTTCGTGACCTACGCGGATACCCCGATGGAACTGGCTTTGGTCCTTGCGCCCATTTGCGCGGGTCTTGCCGCGATCGTTATCGGCTGGGTCTGCCTTCGTTCAACCGGCGTTTACTTTGCGATGCTCACGCTGGCATTTGGTCAACTGCTGTGGAGCCTTGCGTTCCAATGGGGTGATGTCACCGGCGGCGATGATGGCTTGGTCAATATCTGGCCTTCGGATTGGGCGTCCGACAACAGTGTTTACTATTATATCGCGTTTTTTCTGTGCACCGGTGGCATCTTGCTGCTGCGCCAGGCGGCACATGCGCCTTTTGGCTATGCCATGCGCGCCGCGCGCGACAGCGCCCGTCAGGCCGAGGCGATGGGGATCAACACCAAGCGCATACAGTTGGTGGCATTTACCTTTGCGGGCATCATGGCGGGGCTTGCGGGCGGGTTGTTCGTGTTTTCCAAGGGCAGCATCTTTCCCAACGAGCTTGAAACCGCGCGCAGTTTTGATGCGCTGATTGTGGTGTTCTTGGGCGGGGTGAAAACCCTTTCAGGAGGCTGGGTCGGCGCCGCCTTCTTTGAAGGCATAAAGGATTATCTGACACGCTTTGAATATTGGCGCTTTGCGCTTGGTCTGTCGATCATCGTCGTTGTCATCCTTGGCCCTGAAGGCATTGTTGGATCCTTGCGCAAGGCAGGCGAACGTTTCGGCCTGTTGAAAGTACCGGAGGATGCGAAATGAGCCCAATTTTATCCGTTCGCAACCTGTCGCGCAGCTTTGGTGCGATCAAGGCCGTCGATGACGTAAGCTTTGATCTGGCCAAGGGCGAATTGCTGGCGCTCATCGGCCCAAACGGTGCCGGTAAAAGTACATGTTTCAACATGCTGATGGGGCAATTGAAACCGTCGTCGGGCACTGTGGAACTGATGGGCAAGAACATTGCCGGTATGCAGCCACGCAAAATCTGGCGCATGGGGGTGGGGCGGACGTTTCAGATCACCGCGACCTATGCGTCGATGACAGTGGTCGAGAATGTGCAAATGGCGCTGATGTCGTACCATCGCAAGCTTTATTCGCTGACCACATTTGCGTATAAATTGTACCGTGACGAGGCACTGGCCCTTCTTGACACCGTGGGCATGGCGGATCAGGCGGAACGCCACTGCGCTGTGTTGGCTTATGGTGATCTCAAACGGCTGGAACTGGCCGTTGCCCTTGCCCATGACCCCATCCTTTTGCTGATGGACGAACCCACTGCCGGGATGGCACCGCGGGAGCGGATCGCGTTGATGCAACTGACGGCGGATATTCTGGACGCCAAGGGGATCAGCATCCTGTTTACCGAACACGACATGGATGTGGTCTTTGCCCATGCGCACCGGATCATGGTGTTGAATCGTGGCCAGTTGATCGCGAATGGTTCTGTCGAAGAAATCCGCACTAATCCGCAGGTTCAAGAGGTTTATCTTGGCGGTGGCACGCTGTTCAATGCCGCGCAGGAGGATGTTCATGCTTGAGGTCAAAGGCGTCAATTCATTCTACGGCAAGGCCCATGTTTTGAACGACATGAATTTTGAAGTTGCGGCTGGGACCGTTGTTGCCTTGCTGGGCCGCAACGGTGCGGGCAAGACCACTACGATGAAATCGATCATGCAAATGGTGCGTCCACGCAGCGGTTCCATCATCTACAAAGGTCATGATATTACCACTTGGCCTAGCCATAAGGTCGCGCGCAACGGTCTGGGCTATGTCCCGGAAGAGCGCAGGATTTTCACCCAACTTACCGTGTTGGAAAACCTTGAAGTTGGCCGCCAACCTCCGCGCGACGGCTGCACGACCTGGACTGATGAGATGGTGTTTGATCTTTTCCCCAACCTTGCCGAGCGCCGGAATAACCGTGGTAAGGCCCTGTCAGGGGGGGAGCAGCAGATGCTGACCATCGCGCGCACGCTGATGGGCAACCCCGCGTTTATCCTGCTTGATGAGCCGTCAGAAGGCATCGCGCCTGTGATTGTCGAACAAATGGCCCGCGTGATCTTGCAATTGAAAAGCGAAGGGTTGACCGTGCTTTTATCTGAACAGAACCTGCATTTTGCCCAAGCCGTCGCGGATGGCGTTGTGATCATTGAACACGGGACCCAAAAGTTTGTCGGCACCTTGTCAGATCTGCAGGCGCAGCCCGATATCCGCGATCAATATCTATCAGTTTGAAAAGCACTCAGTTGGCTTTGATCACATTATTGCCATGCGCTGTATTTGAGGCAAAATGGGACTATCATAATCAGATCTTCAATTTTCAAGCAAAGCGAGAGATGCCCGATGACCCAGACCCCGCGCAAAAAGGCGAGCGACTTTGATCCTCGCATCCTTGAGATTTTCGATGGCTATGTGCATGGCACGATGAGCAAGCGTGATTTCATGTCACGTGCTGGCAAGTATGCCGTTGCCGGTGTGACGGGTGCGATGATCCTCGAACAGTTGCAACCAAACTATGCTTTGGCTCAGCAGGTAGCACCTGACGATCCAGAGATCGTAACCGAGGTGATCGAATATGAAAGCCCCGAGGGCCATGGTACGATCAAGGCGTTGATGGCAAAGCCAGCGGGTGCGACAGGCAAACTGCCAGCCGTTCTGGTGGTCCACGAAAACCGAGGTTTGAACCCGTATATCGAAGACGTGGTGCGCCGCACTGCCAAAGCTGGATACCTTGCGATTGGTCCCGATGGGTTGACCCCGCTGGGTGGTTACCCCGGCACCGATGAAGAAGGCCGCGAAATGCAGCGCAGTCTGGATGGTGCCAAACTGATGGAAGATTTTTTTGCTGCCTTTGAGTTTCTGCGTGATCACCCCGACAGTACAGGGCGCGTTGGGGCCGTTGGGTTTTGCTATGGTGGCGGCGTTTGCAATGCGCTTGCCGTCGCGTATCCTGAAATGGCGGCTTCCGTGCCGTTTTACGGCCGCCAGCCCCCGGCCGAGGATGTGCCAAGCATCCAAGCCCCTTTGATGATCCAGTACGCTGGCCTTGATGAACGCATCAACGCAGGCTGGCCCGAATATTCCGAGGCGCTTAAAGCTAACCAAAAAGCATTCAGCGTGCACTTTTACCCCGAGGTGAACCACGGGTTCCACAATGATACGACCCCGCGTTATGATGAAGAGGCCGCCACTTTGGCATGGAAACGTACCATCGCCTTTTTCGATCAACACGTGCGTGCTTGATCTTGTGTTGGGGCTGGCCAATGGTGGTCAGCCCCCGCTGAATGACGCCTGTAAAACTCTCTGGCTTTTAGACAAGACCGACCCTCAAGTCTGACGCCCGTCTTTGGGTTAGGGGGTTTCGGTCTGGCGTCACACTAAGGCGTAAATTTCTTCCGCAGCAGGTACAGCCCCTGCGCCAGCAAGGCCTGTGCGGCGTTGAAACTAGCCGCCTCTGCATAAAAACGCAGTTCGGGCGCGTTGCCGGAAGGGCGTAGATGCACGATATGCTCGCCTTCGCAAATCATCCGCAAGCCATCGGTCCGATCTACGGCAACCTCGGTCAGATCAAACTGCCTAAGGAACGCCGCGCGGGCGCTATCTTGTGTGCTTAGACCTGAAATAAATGTTTTGGCGACGTCGGTTTCGACACCTTGCAAACGGTCTGCTGCGGTGAAACGTGCGGGTTGCTTGGCAACAGCCGCTGCCAAGGTCCCCTCCGCCTTTGCCGCCACCAAACTGGCAAGGATCGGCAGAACGGCATCGCGCGTCATCAGAGCAGGCAATGGGCCAGAGGGGCCGCTTGCGTCATAGCCCAACAGGAAGCCGCCGTTGGCCTCGTATCCAACCACTCGGCCCGCAGCACCTTCCATGCCCGCGATCACAAACGGCGATCCAATCCGGGTACGGATGACTTGATCGAAAACCTGCTCGGCGCCCGAATTGGAGGACACTGGCGTGACGGCGACCTGCGCGCCAAGGGCTTTTCCCGTAATCTGACCCAGCACGTCACCTGGCACGATGTTGCCGGTCGCGTCTGCAACCAGCGGTCGGTCGCCATCTCCATCAGTGGAGACGATCGCATCCAGCGGATGGCTTTTTGTCCAGTCTCGCAATTGCGCGCGCACGTCTTCCGGAACGGCTTCGGTATCGACTGGCACAAAGTGCGCGGCACGACCCAATTCAGTGACCGTTGCTCCCAATTGGGTCAGCAGATCGACCATCAGATCGCGCCCCACGGCGGAATGACTGTAGACCCCGATGCGCATTCCCGCCAAAGCCGTGCCAAAAGCACTGGTGTAGCGTGCAATATATGCGGCCACCGTCTTTATATCCGTGATCAAGTCTGGCCCATGTTGGGTAGGAGCTGCATTAAGGCTGGCCAAAATAGCGGCCTCATGCGTTTTGGTAATCTCGCCTTCGGGGGTGTAGAACTTGATACCATTCCGGTCGTCGGGAATATGGCTGCCTGTTACCATCACAGCGGCACAACCCGCGCTCATAGATGCTAGGGCCAGGGCAGGGGTGGGCACTGCCCCAGCATCGGTCACCTGAACGCCCATCTGTCGCGCGGCGTCTGCCACCATGGTGGCAATCGCAGGCGATGATCCTCGCAAATCTCGCCCGATCCAGATGCCATTACCCACAGGGCAAGACGCGACAAAGGCTCTGACATGGGCCCCGATCAATTCAGCGGTAAGTTCCACGACAAGCCCGCGCAGGCCGCTGGTTCCAAACTTTGGAGGCATCAAAAGGGTCCTTTGGTCTGTTGCTGGGGTCGTTATATCAAGCATGCAAAGGGTGTCAGCTAGAAAGGCACCACAGCGCCACGTTTGCTGAAACCAACAAGGCCAAGCCAAAGGGGTGCAAAACGTCTTGTTTTAGGTTTTCGAAACGCAGTAAAAGAAAGCATGAAGATATGCGCCCTTACAATGGTTTACAAAGACTACTGGGCGCTGTCGCAGTGGTACACGCATTATGGTCGGCTGGTCGGCTTCGATAACCTTTACGTCGTTGCACACGGGCCTGACGATAGGGTTGCGCAAATTTGCCCTCGTGCAAGCGTTATCACGATTCCCCGCGACATCCTCGAAGGGTTTGACCGCCGACGCGGTCAGACGTTGAACAGCTTTTCTGACGGTTTGGCGCTGTCTTATGACTGGGTGATCCGTACCGACGCGGATGAGCTGATCTGTTTTGACCCGTCTATCTATCAATCGCTTGAACCGGTTTTTGAAAGTGTTTCGTCCAAGGCTGTGTTTGCTTTGGGTCTGAACGTGGCTGAAGTTGCAGATGACAGGGTGCTGGAAGAGGGGCAGATGGCGTTGGGATACCGGTCCAAAGCCGTGTTCACCGGCCATTATAG
>JAGXHA010000040.1 GCA_024636475.1 Roseobacter sp.
CCCGACGGTACGGCAATAGCGATCCACCTCGTCGGTGTCTTTCGACCGGTTGGCCACGCAACCCGCCAGACGCACCTTGTAGTTCTTGGACTTGGCCTGAACCGCCGCAATGATCCGGTTCATCGCATAGATGCTGTCGAAATCATTCGCCGTCACGATCAGGGAACGGTCGGCGTGCTGCAAAGGCGCGGCAAAGCCGCCGCAAACCACGTCACCCAACACGTCAAAGATCACCACATCGGTGTCTTCCAGCATATGGTGCTGTTTCAACAGCTTAACGGTCTGACCAACCACATAACCACCGCAGCCTGTGCCCGCAGGAGGGCCACCGGCCTCAACGCATTTCACACCGTTATAACCTTCGAAAACAAAATCCTCGGCGCGCAGTTCTTCAGGGTGGAAATCAACTTCTTTGAGAATGTCGATCACCGTCGGGATCAGCTTGCCAGTCAGGGTAAACGTGCTGTCGTGTTTCGGGTCGCAGCCGATTTGCAAAACCCGGTGGCCCAGCTTGGAAAACGCCGCAGACAGGTTCGACGATGTCGTCGATTTGCCGATACCGCCCTTGCCATAAACCGCAAAAACCTTTGCACCTTCGATCTTTGAGCTTTCGTCCTGATGGACCTGAACAGACCCTTCGCCGTCAGAGCCGCGCAAGATTGGGGGTGATCTATCTAGTGCCATTGTATCGTTCTCCTTCTGGCCTATTCGGCCGGGATGCCTTCAAGCCGGTCTTCCAGCGCATAGGCGGCATTTTGCAGTTGGTTCAGTGTGTCTGCATCGGGCGTCCAATAGGCGCGATCCGATGCTTCAAGCAGGCGGTTCGCCATCCTGACGGACGCCTGCGGGTTCAGTTCTGCCAGACGTTCGCGCATGGCGGCGTCAAGCACGAAAGTTTCGCTGAATTTCTGGTACACCCACGGATCAACCTGCCCCGTGGTGGCGGACCAACCAACAGTATTGGTGATCTGCGCTTCGATCTGGCGCACCCCTTCGTGACCGTGCTTCAGCAGCCCTTCGAAATACTTGGGGTTCAGACTGCGCGAACGAGATTCCAGCGCGACCTGATCTTTGAGCGTGCGCACCTTGGTGCCGCCACGGGTCTGGTCGCCGATGTAAACTGGAGTTTCCACCCCACCGCTGGCACGCTTTACCGCGCGGGCAATGCCGCCCAACGTATCGAAATAATGGTCAACGGTTGTGACCCCCAGTTCAACACTCTCTAGGTTCTGATAGGCCAGATCGACATCCGCCAGTGCGTTTTGCAACAACGCTGCATTCTGTACCGCCTTGCCGTCTGTGCCATAGGCGAACGACTTGCGGTTCTGATACGCATCCGCCAGCTCGTCTTCGTCGCCAAAGGCCGAGCTATCCACCAAAACGTTGACGTTCGATCCGTAAGCACCCTCGGCATTGCTGAACACCCGAAGCGCGGCCGTCTCGATATCGCAGCCCATCTTCCTGGCGTAGTCCAGCGAATGCGCCCGGATAAAGTTCTGGTCCAAAGGCTCGTCCGCCAAGGCACATTTCTGCGCAGCTTCAGCCAGCATCCGTGTTTGCAGCGGCAGCAAATCGCGGAAAATACCCGACAGCGTCATGAGTACGTCAATCCGGGGACGCCCAAGCTGCTCAAGCGGGATCAGGTCAGCGCCGCACAGCCGGTTATAGGCGTCAAAGCGCGTCGTGCAGCCCATCAGCGCCAGCGCCTGAGCAATCGGGCCACCGTCTGACTTGATGTTGTCCGACCCCCAAAGCACCAGCGCAACCGTACGCGGAATGCTCTTGTGCGTTTCGATCAGGGTCTGCGCCTGTGCTGCGCCATCCTGCATGGCAAACGCGGTCGGCATCCGGAAGGGATCAAACGCGTGAATGTTGCGCCCCGTCGGCAAAATGTCAGGGTTGCGGATCAGGTCACCGCCGGGCACGGGCGCAATGAACTCGGCGCTCATGGCCCGCATAAGGGCGCGCAACTCGGTCTCTTCCTGCAGTAACTTATCCGCACGGGCCTTTTCGGCGGGGGTGCTCATCTCCATCAGCGCAATCGTATCGGCACGCTCTGCAGCAGTCAGCTTTCGACCAACCACATGGAAGCCGTTAGGGATCAGAGCCTCTTCCGTCTCGATCACGGTCAGCCACAGCTTTTCAGGGCTGGTGCCATCCATGTCTACAACTGCCGCCTGATCAACGATCAACGCCTCAAGGTCAGCACGTGCCACATCGTCGGGCATCATCCCGCGCCACCGCGTCAGGCTGTCCTTCAATTCCACCAGACCTTTATAAAGGCCCGCCGACGATAGAGGCGGCGTCAGGTGTGATACCATGACGGCATTGGTCCGGCGCTTGGCCAGCGATGCCTCCGACGGGTTGTTGGCTGCATAAAGATAAACGTTCGGCATCCCGGCGATCATCCGGTCCGGCCAATCTGCCGACCCCAAACCGTTCTGCTTGCCCGGCATAAACTCCAACGCGCCATGCATGCCGAAATGCAGCAATACATCGGCTTTCAGATCATTCTTGAGGTAGTGATAGAACCCCGAGAACGCGTGCGTCGGCGCAAAGCCACGTTCAAACAGCAACCGCATCGGGTCGCCCTCGTAGCCAAAAGTTGGCTGCACACCAACAAACACCTTGCCGAATTGCGCACCCAGGATGAACACACCGCGACCATCTGATTGCACCTTGCCGGGGGCCGGGCCCCAAACAGCTTCGATTTCCTCAAGCCAGGTGGTTTCTTTCACGATCCGATCTGCCGAAAGGTGCGCGGCGACGTTTGCCTCTTGACCATATTGCTTGGCATTGCCTTGCAAAATGGATGCACGCAGATCGTCAACCGTCTCGGGCGGGGTCACGTCATAGCCGTCAGCCTTCATCTGGTGCAGCGTGTTGTGCAGCGATTCAAACACACTCAAATAGGCTGCCGTGCCCACCGCGCCCGCATTCGGCGGAAAGCCGAACAGCACGATCCCAACGTTCTTCTCTGCATTCTTCAGACGCCGCAGCCGCGCCAGATTTGCAGCCTTGTCAGCCAACATCTCGATACGCTCGTAGCAGGGTGCCATCGCTTTGGTTGCGCTCGCGCAGGGGCATTTATAGGCGCAACCGGTGCAGCCCTCTTCGCCATGACGGCCCGCAAAAACGGTGGGGTTGGATGCACCGTCGATCTCTGGCAAAGCCACCAGCATTGTCGTCTCAACCGGACCAAGTCCCTGAGCCGACTTGGCCCACTGACCCAAAGTCTGAAACTCCAAAGGCTGGGCACCCATGTAAGGCACGTTCAGCGCGCTAAGTGTCACCGCCGCGGCCTCGCTGTCGTTATACGCAGGCCCGCCAACAAGGCTAAAGCCCGTCAGCGACACCAGTGTATCCACACCGTCGAAATAGGCATCAATCGCAGGCCGCCCGTCCAGACCACCGGCAAAACCCGGGATCACACGCAACCCGCGCGCCTCGAATGTCCGGATCACCGCATCATAATGCGCGGTATCGCCCGCCAGAATATAGCTGCGCAGCATCAACAACCCAATCGTACCGTTCACAGCTTCACGCTTGGGCAGCTTCGCAATATCAGTTGTAAGGTGGTGACCTGGCAAATCAGGATGGTACAAACCGACCTCGGGATACTCCACCGGAGGTGCCGCCTTGACCGGCTGCCACATCGGATTATCCGCATAGCGGCTGATAAGTGACCGGATCATATTCTCGATATTCTCGTCCGACCCGCCCAGCCAATACTGCATGGCCAAGAACCACTCGCGCAGATCCTGTGCCTTACCCGGTACCAGCTTCAAGATCTTTGGAATCCGCCGCAGCATCTTCATCTGCGATGCGCCCGACCGGCCACTTCCCTTCGATGGCTTAAGCTTCTTCAACAGGCCCATTGCACCCGACGCGGGCTTGGACATGTCCAAATCCCCCATCTTGGTCAGCTTCACAACCTGGCTGTCCGCAACAACGCCGATAAACGCATCACACGCATCGCGCCGCGCCTCTAGGTCCGGCAAAATCGCGTTCAGGTGCTCTTCCAGAAACAAGATGTTCGCGACCAGTATATCCGCCTGCGCAACCGCAGCCTTGGCTTCCGCCAACGCCGATGGGGTTTCACCCCATTCACCCGCCGCATGGATCGACACTTCAAGCCCGGGAAATTCCGCCATAAGGCGAGGTGCCACCCGCGCCGCAGGGCCCGAAATATGGCGGTCCAGCGTCACAATGACAAAACGGTAAGGGCGGATCATATCATCGCGCATAGTAAGCTTTTGCCTCGTACAGAGTTTCAACACTGATCTCGCGTACAGACTTCGAGGTCGCAAAGCTCTCGGTGTTCCGCTTGGCTTTGCCGCGGACAAAAAACGGTATTTTCTTCAGTTCTTTCTGGGCACAGTCCAGCCAGATGATCTCGCCACTCTCCACCTTCTCTGGCT
Source organism: Roseobacter sp. (assembly GCA_024636475.1). GTDB lineage: Bacteria > Pseudomonadota > Alphaproteobacteria > Rhodobacterales > Rhodobacteraceae > Sulfitobacter. The sequence goes on from JAGXHA010000040.1 coordinate 4,422, forward strand.
CTGAAATATCCCGGGGGGGGGCCGCAGGCCGGGGGGCTGCCCCCCCTTGCGCGCTCGCCGCAGGCGCATGACCGCCATGATGGCTTGGACCCGCTTCATCGTTGAATTCGAAATCATCGCGGAACATGTGCAGCAAATGCTCTTCCAGGCCCATGACCAGCGGATGCACCCAAGTATCAAAGATGACATTGGCACCCTCGAACCCGACCTGAGGGGAATAGCGCGCCGGAAAATCCTGCACATGCACGGGCGATGAAATTACAGCGCAAGGAATTCCCAAACGCTTGCCGATGTGCCGCTCCATCTGGGTGCCAAGGATCATCTCGGGCTGAAGCGCCTCGATGGTTTGCTCCACTTCCAGATAATCATCTGTTATCAACGCTTCAACGCCGATTTCTTTTGCCAGACTCCGAACCTGACGGGCATGTTCGCGGTTGTAGCAACCGATGCCCGCAACCTCGAAACCCATCTCTTCGCGGGCGATCCGCGTCGCAGCGATGACATGCGTCGCATCGCCAAAGATGAACACCCGCTTGCCGGTCAGATAGGTGCTGTCAACGGACTGCGAATACCACGGCAGACGCAAACGGCTTTCATCGGCACGGCACGGCAGACCGGTCAGTCCAGCGACCTCGGCTAGGAAATCCCGCGTCGCGTTGACGCCAATCGGCACAACCTTGGTATAGGGCTGCTTGAATTCCCGCTCCAACCAACGCGCCGCAGCTTCGCCCGTTTCAGGGTAAAGCAACACATTGAAATGTGCAGCACCCATGCGGGTGATATCCGTAGGCGTCGCATCCAAAGGGGCGACCACATTCACATCGACGCCGATATCATACAGCAGCGCGGTCAGCTCCTGAATGTCGTCACGGTGCCGGAAACCCAAAGCTGTCGCGCCAAGGATGTTGCAGCTGATCCGTGCCGTCCGCTCGACCGGCTTGGCCAGGTTGCGCACAATCTGAAAGAACGTCTCATCCGCGCCAAAGTTTTCCTTGCGCTGATAGCTGGGCAGTTCCAACGCGATCACAGGGATCGGCAGACCCATCAGCTCGGACAAACCGCCCGGATCGTCCTGGATCAATTCGGCGGTGCAAGACGCGCCGACGATCATCGCTTCTGGTTTGAAACGGTCATAAGCCCCCTGACAGGCATCCTGAAAAAGCTGCGCGGTGTCAGAGCCAAGATCGCGTGCCTGAAAGGTCGTATAGGTCACCGGCGGGCGATGATTGCGCCGCTCGATCATGGTAAACAGCAAGTCGGCATAGGTATCGCCCTGCGGCGCGTGTAAAACGTAGTGCAGGCCCTTCATCGCGGTGGCGACACGCATGGCACCGACGTGGGGCGGGCCTTCATATGTCCAGACTGTCAGCTTCATTCAGCTGCCTCCAGCCGAGGCGACAGGCCCGCAACCAGACCCTTACGGCGCAACGGGCGCGAGAACAATCCGGCCAGATCACCCGCCTGTTCGTAGAAATGCACGGGCGTGAACACCAACTCGATCGCCCACTTGGTTGACAGGCCATCGGCTTCAAGCGGGTTGGCAAGGCCAAGACCGCAAACGGTCAGATCGGGGCGGGCGGCACGGGCGCGGTCAAGCTGCAGGTCAACGTCCTGCCCCTCGGAAATGATCGGCCCTTCGGCCAGCAAGTCCAGATCGGGGCCAACGATGCCTTGGTGGATAAAGGGGCTGCCGACCTCGATCGCCGTCATGCCACATTCACGCGTCAGAAAACGCGCCAAAGGGATTTCCAACTGGCTGTCGGGGAAGAAGAACACCGACTTTCCGTTCAAATTCTCGGCCGCTTGCGCAATCGCGCGGCGGGCGCGGTCGCGGGGCGCGCGGGTCACAGCCTCGAACACCTCATCCGAAACGTTGAATTCGTCCGCAATTACCCGCAACCAAGCTGTCGTGCCCTGTTCGCCAAAGGGGAAAGGTGCCGGGAGATGACGCGCGCCACGACGCTCAAGCGCCTCTTTCGTGTCACCCAAAAATGGCTGCATCAACGCAAACACGGTATTCGGGCCTACAGTCACGTCCGCTTCGATGCTGCGCGCAGGCAGGCAACGGATTGTGTCGATGCCGAACCCGTTCAGCAACTCCATCAATTGATCTTCGCAGACATCCGGCAGCGCACCAACGACCAGCAATTCGCGACGGTCGGTTGCGGGCAACACAGGTACCATCGACGCCAGACAGGCGTCTTCGCCTTGGGTAAACGTGGTCTCGATCCCAGAGCCGGAGTAGTTCAGCACGCGCACCTTGGGGGCATAGACTTCGGTCAGACGCTCGGCAGCGCGCGACAGGTCCAGCTTGATCACTTCCGACGGGCAAGACCCTACAAGAAACAGCTGGCGGATATCGGGACGACGCGCCAATAAACGACCCACTTCGCGGTCTAGCTCGTCATGGGCGTCATTCAGACCCGCCAGATCGCCCTCTTCAAGAATCGCAGTGGCGAATCTGGGTTCTGCAAAGATCATCACGCCAGCCGCAGACTGCAAAAGATGTGCGCACGTCCGGCTTCCCACAACCAGAAAAAAGGCGTCCTGCATTTTTCTGTGTAGCCAGATAATGCCGGTCAGGCCGCAGAAAACCTCGCGCTGGCCCCGTTCTTTCAGGATCGGCGTTTCGCGGCAGCCTTTGGCTGCTGGAACAGGTGCTAGATCGTTCATGCCATCACCTCGGATCCCGAAACTTGCACCTTCTGCCAAGCGAGGGCTTCTGCCTGAAGTCGGGCAGCGCGCAGCTTGAGAATGAATTGACCGGCGTTGATCACGTAGGTCGCATAGGCGGCCAAAGCCAACCACATCAAACCGCTCTCACTCAGGTGTCCTGTAAACAAGCCAACAAGATAGGCGGTGTGCAACCCGATCACGGCAAAGCTGAAAACATCCTCCCAGAAGAAGGCGGGCGCAAATAGGTACTGGCCGAACACAACCTTTTCCCAGATCGCACCGGTGATCATGATCAGGTAAAGAAACCCGGTTTTCACGATCACTGAAATCGTCGCTGCAAAGTAGCCTTCGCCCGTCATCAGGTAACGAATAACCAACACTAAAGAAACGAGAAATACGAGGAATTGAACCGGTGCCAGGATGCCCTGAATCAGCGTCCAACGGGTGTTGTCGCGACGCTCTTTTTCTTCAGGCGTATACAGCATGTGCGGCGCTTTTTTTGGCGTAGAATCGCGCATCTGAATATGACCTCCCAGTGTGAACTTACAATCAGACTAGGCGAGCAGCACGCAAAGTGTCAACTTTGATTTACACTATAGCTGTAATTTATTTGGACTACGCTTGCTTGGAGGATTCGGACAATATTTATTTAATTCAGTGCTTTAATCTGCATCGGCTCACTATGTTGCGGCGATCTGTCTATTTTCTTTGACAAACTAACGGCTTCGCATCATGGTTTCTGCATACCATGGTATAGAAGCACACGGGAGGTTGCTTAGTCACGGTGTTCGTAATACGGGGGGGCGTCGGGACTATGAAATCGAAACCAGATAGGAAGTTTAGCCCTGAAGCATTGCCTCCCTTCTCTGCCTTGGACAAAGTCGCGGCTCGCGCACTTTCCGAAGTTGCGCTCAGGGTGCGGGCGTTGAAGGACAATCCCGATCCTCGTGCAATTGAAATGCTTTTTGATGCCGCGATCGGTGGCGATCCACTTGCCTGTCGCACCGTCGCCAAGGCACTTGTGGAAAACGGCGTAGCGCCCGAGCGTATTTGCGATGTTTATATTCCTGCGATTGCGCGCCGCATGGGCGAGGATTGGTCGGTTGACGAGCTTTCGTTCTCAAGCGTGACAATCGGAACAGCCCGCCTGCAATATCTCTTGCGCGAACTTGGCCCTTCGAACTCTACAGAGGTGCGTTGGGATGATGAAAACGACATGCAGTCGGTTCTGCTTTTGCTCGCCCGCGATGTCGATCACACGTTGGGCGTGATGGTTCTGGCAAATCAACTGCGCCGCCGGGGGTTCTCTGTAAAACTCTCCATCGGCGAAGATGCAGAACATCTGATGTCGACACTGAACGACAGCAAGTTCGACGCGATCTTTCTGTCAGCCTGCCAAACGGACGACCTTGAAGGTCTAAGCGGCTTGGTCACACAAATCAAAATGACCATAAAGAAACCAGCGCCGATCATCTTGGGTGGTTATATCGTTGAACAAGATCTGGATGTTAAGGCACTAACAGGCGTGGACAAAGTCACCAGCGTGTTAGATGAAGCCCTTGCATTTTGCTCTTTGAAGGCCTCTTAACGAATTTCAAGACTTCGGTCTGACTAAAAACTTTGCTCGTTCTTGGAACGGAAGGACCGTATCTCAATGACTTCTCGGGGCACCAGATACTGGGACAGCGGCGCTGTACCCTTGATCGCCCCGGATATCCTAGGCGATATCCTGTCGACGTTGGCAGACCTTGCTATTGTCATTTCTCCAAGCGGTGAAGTTCTCTCTGTATTGGCCAACCCGGCGCACAGCAGCTATGAAAACCTGTCCAGCTGGGAACGCAACGACATTCGCAAATTCCTGCTGAAGGACAGCGTCGGCAAGTTTGAGAATGCCCTCAAACGCTATAATGACCCCGAGATAAAGAACCGGTCATTTGAGCTGAACCATATCGACATGTCGAATGTCTGGGAATTTCCGATCAACTATACGCTGCACAATATTGGGCCGGACAACACGATTCTCATGCTGGGCCGCGATCTGCGCCCCGTCGCCGAGATGCAGCAGCAGCTGATCAAGGCACAACTTGCCCTTGAGCGGGATTACGAAAGCCAGCGGGAATACGACACGCGTTTCCAGGTCTTGCTAAGCCATACAACAAACGCGATTGTTTTCATCACCGTAAGTGATGGCCGTATCACCGAGATGAATACTGCAGCCGCACGTATGTTGGGCAAATCCCGCGATGCTTTAGTCGGCAAGCAACTCACTCAAGAGCTCAAGATTTCATCCCGTGCAGAGCTTCTCAAAAGGCTGACGACTGCTGCGCAGGCCGATGGGCATGGCAATGTGAACATAGAAACCGCCCGCACCGACGAACAGATCAGAATCGTGCCGGCTATCTTCCGCGCCGCAGGTGAACGCCTGCTGTTGTGCAGACTTGAGCCGGTAGGCGGCGGCAACCTGATCGACGACCGCTATACCCGCAACCTGATCGCGCTGTTTGAAGACGGGGCGGACGGTATCGTGATGACTGACCCCTCTGGCATGATCACGTCGGCAAACGAATCGTTCTTGAATCTCGTTGATGGCACCGATGGCCAAAGTGTTCGCGGCCGCGTCCTGTCAGACTTCCTGTCGCGTGGTATGCTGGATCAGAAGGTGATGATGGAACAAGCATCGCGTGTCGGCCACATGCGGCTTTATTCCACCAACATCAACGGTGAATACGGCGGGCAGCGCCCTGTTACGATGTCTGCCACCTATCTGAATGATGGCAATGCGCCTTGCTATGCCTTTGTGTTGCGCGACGCTGTGGTAACCGAACTGGTCCGTAAGACCGGTGTGGTCCCGACAACGGAAGAAGACGCCAAACCACTGATGGATCTTGTTGGCAGCGCCAGCCTCAAGGACATTGTCGCACAAACAACAGATGTTGTTGAGAAGATGTGCATCGAGACAGCAATTGAACTGACCGGAAACAACCGCGTCGCCGCTGCCGATATGCTGGGTCTGTCACGCCAGTCGCTTTATGTGAAACTCCGGAAATACGGGCTTTTGCAAAAGGAAAGCTGATCCCATCCAAATCGCCACTGTAAACTAAAGTTTACACTTGCTGAGTCGCAATCTGTCACGCTAAGCTGACACACATGACAATGGCCTCCACATTCCCCCCGCGTCGCTATCCCAGCCCTTTGGCTGCGCTAAAGCTGATCAAACCGGTCACATGGTTTCCACCGATGCTGGCCTACGCTATCGGATGTGTATCGGCAGGTGTCTCCCCTTCGGGCCAATGGGGCATGGTGATCTTGGGTGTGCTACTCGCAGGTCCTATCGTCTGTGGGATGAGCCAGGCCGCCAACGACTGGTGCGACCGCCATGTAGATGCAATCAACGAACCCCATCGCGGCATACCTTCAGGACAAATACCAGGCCACTGGGGTCTTGGCATCGCGTGGGGCATGACGGTTGTCGCACTGATCCTTGGCTGGCAACTTGGCCCTTGGGGTTTTGGCGCGACGATTGTGGGTGTTATTGCAGCATGGGCCTATTCCGCAGAACCCGTCCGCCTGAAGCGGTCTTGGTTTTGGGGTCCGGGCGTTTGCGGCCTATGCTACGAAGGTCTGCCTTGGTTTACCGGCGCTGCCGTTCTGTCTGCTGGCGCACCGTCAATCTATGTCGTGATTGCTGCGCTGCTCTATTCCGTTGGTGCGCATGGCATCATGACACTTAATGATTTCAAAGCGTTGGAGGGGGATCGCCAGATGGGCCTTCGTTCGCTTCCCGTTGTCGCAGGCCCTGAACGTGCTGCCAAGATCGCTTGTGCCGTGATGGCAGCCCCACAGATTGCAATGGTTGCCCTGCTGTTCACATGGGACCGGCCGCTTCACGCGCTTGGTGTCATGGCCGTGCTAGGCCTGCAACTGCTTGCCATGCGCAAGCTGCTGCGCGATCCGAAAAAATACGCCCCTTGGTATAATGGAACGGGGGTCTTGCTGTACGTAAGCGGCATGCTGATCACCGCCTTCGCCATTCGCACACTCGGAGCGATATGATGACACTCAGTTGGTTACAGATATTCCGTCTTGGTCTGGTGCAATGCTGCCTTGGCGCAATTGTGGTGCTCACAACTTCGACCCTAAACCGCCTTATGGTGATTGAACTGGCCCTGCCTGCCGTTCTGCCCGGCATGCTGGTCGCACTGCATTACGGCATCCAGCTAAGCCGCCCGAACTGGGGGTTCAAATCCGACACCGGCGGCAGCCGCACCCGCTGGATCATCGGCGGCATGGCGCTTCTTGGCGCAGGTGGCTTTTGTGCCGCCGCAGGTGTCGTGTTGCTGCAAACCTCTTTTTGGGTGGGTCTTTCGCTGTCAATCTTCGCATACGCGGCAATTGGGTTAGGCGTCGGCGCGTCTGGTACGTCGTTGCTGGCACTTCTCGCCACCGCCACTGCGCCACATCGGCGGGCGGCGGCTGCAACGATCACATGGCTGATGATGATCTTTGGCATTGCCATGACAGCTGGCGTTGTCGGCGGGCTGCTTACACCCTACACCTCCGCGCTTTTGCTTCGCGTTGTTGGCAGCGTTTGCATCGCAGCCTTTGTGGTGACGACCCTCGCCGTGTGGGGGATCGAACGCCGCGTCACGGCAGAGCGCCAAGCCGAAGCGCTGCGCTTTCGCGAAGGTTTGGCCGAGATTTGGGCCGAGCCGCGCGCGCGCAACTTCACCATCTTCGTGTTCCTCTCGATGACAGCGTATTTCATGCAAGAACTGATCCTAGAGCCATACGCCGGTCTGGTTTTTGGCCTGACACCAGGGCAAACCACCCAGCTTAGCGGGATGCAGAACGGTGGCGTTTTCATGGGGATGCTATTGGTTGGCATCATGGCCACAGGTCTTAAGCTTGGATCCCTGCGCGCTTGGGTCGTCGCAGGTTGCCTTGGCTCTTGCGCATCGCTGTGCGCGATCGCGACCATCGGGGCCATGAACCTTGCCGCCTTGCTGAACCCGACTGTCATCGCGCTTGGCTTTTTCAACGGCATGTTTGCGGTCGCCGCGATCGGATCGATGATGGCGCTTGCCGGACAGGGCAAAGAACGCCGCGAGGGCACACGCATGGGCCTTTGGGGCGCGGCGCAAGCCGTTGCCGCTGGCTTTGGTGGCCTTTTGGGTGCCCTGCTGGTTGATCTTTTCCGACTGGCCGCGCTTAGCGATGCGCAGGCCTTCGGCAGCGTTTTTCTTATCGAAGCGGCGATCTTTATTGCTGCTGCTTTCATGGCCGCGCGCATCATGACGCGCCAAGCCCCCACCGCAATTGCGATCCCAGGAGAATGACCAAATGTATGATGTAGTTGTTATTGGTGGCGGCCCTTCGGGTGCCACGGCAGCCGAAGATCTGGCACGCTCGAATGTCAAAGTCGCATTCATCGACAAAGATGGCCGGATCAAGCCTTGCGGCGGCGCAGTCCCCCCACGCCTGATTAAGGATTTCAACATCCCGGATGAACAGATCGTCGCCAAGATCAACACAGCACGGATGATTTCACCAACGGGGCGTCAGGTCGATATACCCATTGAAAACGGCTATGTTGGCATGGTCGATCGCGAAAAGTTCGACGAGTTTCTAAGAAAGCGCGCCGAAGCGGCTGGTGCGACACGGTTCACCGGCACCTACACCGAAATTCAACGCGACGCAGACGGAACTCACGTTCTGTATCGCTGCAAGAAAAGCGGCGAAACCAAGCGTCTGACCACCAAGCTGGTGATCGGTGCGGATGGTGCACGCTCCAACGTTTGCCGCCAAGAAGTCCCTGGTGGCGAAAAGATCCCTTACGTGATCGCCTATCACGAGATCATCGAGGCCCCGAAAGACCTCAAGGGCACCACCTATGACCCAAAACGCTGCGATGTGATTTATGACGGCAAGATTTCTCCTGACTTCTATGGCTGGATCTTCCCGCACGGCGCACATGCAAGCGTCGGGATGGGCACCGAAGTGCCGGGTGTCGACCTGAAGGTGGCAACCGCTGCCCTGCGCGCTTCAGCTGGGCTGACTGACTGCAAAACCATTCGCCGGGAAGGCGCACCGATCCCGCTGCATCCAATGGACAAATGGGACAATGGCAAAGACGTGGTACTGGCTGGCGACGCCGCTGGCGTTGTGGCACCTTCGTCGGGCGAGGGGATCTTTTACGCCATGGTCGGCGGTCGCGTTGCGGCCACAGCTGCGGCGGCAACGCTCGCCTCGGGTCGGGTAAAAGACCTGCAACTGGCGCGCAAACTGTTCATGCGCGAACACAAGGCAGTGTTCAAAATCCTGGGAGCCATGCAAAACGCTTACTATCGCAGCGACGAGCGCCGCGAACGTTTCGTGTCCCTGTGTCATGATGTGGATGTACAAAAGCTGACGTTTGAGGCTTATATGAACAAGGCTCTCGTGAAATCACGGCCTTTGGCGCATATCAAGATCGGACTCAAGAATTTGGCACATCTGACGGGCCTTGTTGCGGTGACACGGGTATGAGCTTGATGATTCCAGCTTGGGTCGGCGGGACGTTGGTGCCCGTCGAAAAGCTGGAGGTTCACAAACGCGGGCTGCGCCACAAGGCGATCTCGGTTTTTGTGATGCGCGGCACTGAAACGCTGATCCAGCGCCGCGCGCTTGAGAAATACCACACCCCCGGCCTTTGGGCCAACGCGTGCTGCACCCACCCGTTTTGGGAGGAGCCCGCACTGGCTTGCGCCAAACGGCGGCTTGAAGAAGAATTGGGCATCAGTGGCCTGCGCCTCATCCACCGTGACCAGATCGAATATCGCGCAGATGTCGGCAACGACCTGATCGAACACGAACTCGTTGAGATTTACACAACCGAGGCGATTGCCTTTACGACGCTAAACCCCAACCCTGCGGAAGTGATGGATACAGCATGGGTGGAGCTGGAAGAGCTCGCCCGCCAGACACGCCAAGAGCCAGAGAAGTTTACCCCCTGGCTCCGTATCTATCTCGCTGAACATATGGACAGTATTTTCGCCGCGCAGAGCGCTAGCTGACCTTAGCGCCAACCCTTACATGACCCACTGCCTCCAATGCCATGGCCGCGATATCAGTCGCGGTCATTCCTGCATCTGCGTACATCGCATCAGGCGAGGCCTGATCGATAAAGCGGTCTGGCAAAGTCATGGTACGGATCGCACAGCGCCCGTCCAACAAGCCGTCGTTCACCAGATCATGCAACACCATCGCGCCGAATCCGCCGCGCGCGCCCTGTTCTATGGTGATCAGCGCCTTGTGATGGCGCAGCAACTGCCGGATCAGATCGCGGTCAAGCGGCTTGGCAAAGCGGGCGTCTGCGATCGTCGTGCTGATGCCGTACCCTGCCAGCTTATCCGCCGCTTTCTCGCACTCCGATAGATGCGCACCAAAGCTCAGCAATGCAACGTCAGACCCTTCGCGCACGATGCGCCCCTTGCCGATCTCCAACACTTGCCCGCGTTCAGGCAGGGTGACGCCTGTGCCTTCACCACGTGGATAGCGGAACGCAATCGGTCCACTATCTGTCTCTTATACACATCTGACGCTGCCG
>JAGXHA010000041.1 GCA_024636475.1 Roseobacter sp.
TCGCCAGCCGGCTGTCGATCTGGTGGTTGGCCCGCAGTCCTACCACCGCCTGCCTGCGATGGAAGCACGTGTGCGCGAGGGTAAAACCGCGCTCGATACGGACTTCCCCGAAGAAGACAAGTTCGAAAAGATGAAAGGCCGGGGCAAGGCTGCCCGCGCGCCGTCTGCGTTTTTGACCGTGCAAGAAGGCTGTGACAAGTTTTGTGCCTTCTGCGTGGTGCCTTATACCCGCGGTGCCGAAGTCTCGCGGCCTGCTACCCGCGTGCTGACCGAGGCGCGTGAGCTGGTAGAGCGCGGCGTGCGCGAGATCACCTTGCTGGGCCAGAACGTCAACGCCTATCACGGGGTCGGACCCGAGGGTGCGGATTACACCCTTGCCCGCCTGATCCGCGAGCTGGCGAAAATAGACGGGTTGGAGCGTATCCGCTACACGACCAGCCATCCCAACGACATGGATGACGCGCTGATCGCCGCCCATGGCGAGGTTGATAAACTGATGCCGTATCTGCACTTGCCGGTACAATCGGGGTCTGACCGGATCCTGAAACGCATGAACCGTAGCCATACCGCCGAAAGCTATTTACGCCTGATCGAACGCATCCGGGATGCGCGTCCCGATATCGTGCTGTCGGGCGATTTCATTGTGGGTTTCCCGGAAGAGACGGATGCCGATTTCGAGGCGACGATGGATTTGGTCCGCGAGGTCAAATATGGCTATGCCTATTCATTCAAGTATTCGACACGCCCCGGCACACCAGCCGCAGAGCGTGCTTTAGTTGATGCGGCTGTCGCTGACGATCGGTTGCAGCGCTTGCAAGCATTAATCACGGGCCACCAGCGCGACATTCAAAACAGCATGGTCGGGCGCGATCTTTCCGTTCTTGTCGAAAAGCCAGGTCGTGAAGCCGGGCAGATGGTCGGCAAATCGGAATACCTGCATTCGGTCCATATTGAGGATGCCACCGCTCGGGTCGGTGACATCCAGCATGTCCGCATCATTGAGGCCAAGACCAATTCGCTGTCTGGCCGTCCGATCTGATTGGCCGCCTCAGTAGCTTTAGCTGCGGTACGATCCTACATCACTTCTTTCCACAGACTGCGATAGCAGCTGAAAACAATCACGCCGCCCCCGGCACGATAGCTGCGATGTTCATATTGTGAATTTTCCGCCAAAGCTGGCAGCGCAATTGCCATCAAAGCGACAGGCAAGACCAATGTGTAATCACATCCCACGCCCCTGTTGAAAGCCGAACCCCCCGGCCAAGGACTCCGTCGCGGACGGGCTGAGCAAGGCAGAAACTTCGGGTTTGCTATCCGTCTGCCCAGACCGAATGGAGGGAGTTTGACGGCAGCGTTTTGTCTTTCGAGGGCTTGGCATTCTGATTGTCCCGGTAAGTGCGCCAATCCCTATCATTGCCTCACTACTGTTGAGTGAAATTTATTTAATTCAAAGTGAAGTAGAGATAATACCGCTGTGAAACGCGCATTATTTCGCAGCTTTCCTCAAATCCGGTGCTAATTAGAAGAATGGTTTTGCCAATACCGTTTGCCGAGAATCGGTTGACTGAGGTGTCTGGGCTCGGTGCATGCTGTTGGCGGCTTTATACAAGATATGGCGTCGCACCTCGGTGTTTTGCCGCCATTTTGTGCCACTTGACCCGAAAACTCCCCTAAGTGTAGCGAAATAAAATACAAAACCCCAGCATTGGCGCTTCACAGGTTAGAATTTATTACCTAATCTCACGGGATATTGCGAGGGATCTTGCTGCGCTGCGCAGCGCTGGTTTCTTTTGCGGGGGAATAAGAAAAGGACGAGGGCTGTGCTAAACACAATTTCCAAAGGGCTTCGGCTGTTTGCGGGCGCTATGATTGCCGCAACGTTCGTTTTCCAAGCATCTGCTGCCGATGCACAATCAATTTCACAAGGTGGCCGCGATTCCGGCCAGTACATTCCGACCATCTGGGTTGACCCCGACGGGTGCGAACACTGGGCGATGGATGATGGTGCCGAAGGGTACATGACGCCGCATGTGAGCCGTCAGGGTATTCCGGTTTGCCGTCGCGGGAATGTTTGCGGTGTGATGAACACAGACCAGTTCTTCAAGACCAACAGCTACCGGATCAGTCCTCAGGGTCATGCACGGTTGGCGCAGTTCTTTCAGTCCACGGGGGCGATTTCCTACATCATCAGCGGGCACACAGACAGCCGCGCATCAGATGAATATAACATGTCGCTCTCGTTGAACCGGGCAAATGCGGTTGCCGCCGTTGCCGCACAGACAGGGGCCCGGATTGCAGATGTACGTGGGTACGGTGAGCGGATGCCGGCTGCAGCAAACAATACATCTGCTGGCATGGCGCAGAACCGCCGCGTCGAAATCATCTGCATTCGCTGAGGGGACATCAAAGTGTTTAAAACAAAAATTCTCACGGTCACGGCTTGCGCTTTTGGCCTGACTGCATGCGGTGCCGGATATTCTCCTGATAAATCAATTGATCGGGGTATTTTTGACAAAAAACACCTGAGCCAGTTGCAGGCTGGTATCTGGGTTGACCCAAACGGCTGTGACCACTGGATCATTGATGACGGTGTTGAGGGCTATCTTAGCGCGCGTTTGGACAAATACGGCAAGCCGGTTTGTTCCGGTGTTGCTCAGCCGACATACACGGTTGGTGATTTCAAAGGCGGATCAAGACTCGCGGATCCAAACTGATCTTGCTTGACGCAAGAAAAGACGAGGGGGTCGGTGCGTTTCACGCGCCGGCCCTTTTTGTTTGCTGCCGGGGTATCTATTGTGGGTTTTAGCCCCATATCGAATACTGAACCTCAAAAATAGGAATAGGCTTTGTCTTCCAGTGAAATCATGATCTCTCCCGCTCAAACGACGAAACTATTGGAGTTTGCCGATAACCGCCTGCTGATTGATCTGTGCGGTGCATATGATGCCAACCTTGCGTCAATCGAGAAAACACTTGGGGTGCAGATCGTCAGGCGCGGCAACCAGCTTTCTGTAATTGGCGAAGAGGAGTCGGTCCTTCGTGCAGAGACCGTGTTGAATGGGCTTTATGCCCGTCTGGAAGGCGGGCGGACTGTCGAACCTGCGGATGTGGACAGTTTGCTGCGGCTGGGCGATTCGGCTGCTGGAACGGGCGTACGTGCGGGCGACCAGCTTGAAATGCCCATTCTAGGTGGAATCGAAATCCAGACCCGCAAGAAAAGGGTTGAGCCGCGCACCGCGGCCCAAAAGGCCTATGTCCAGTCGCTGTTTGACAATGAGCTGGCTTTTGGGATCGGCCCAGCGGGGACTGGCAAAACCTATCTGGCGGTCGCGGTCGGCGTGTCGATGTTTATTGGTGGCCATGTCGACAAGATCATCCTGTCGCGTCCGGCGGTCGAGGCAGGTGAGAAACTTGGCTATCTGCCCGGTGACATGAAAGACAAAGTCGATCCCTATATGCAGCCACTTTATGATGCGCTGAACGATTTTTTGCCGGGCAAGCAACTGGCGAAACTGCTGGAAGACAAAAAGATCGAGATTGCTCCGCTGGCCTTTATGCGGGGGCGCACCCTTTCAAACGCGTTTGTCGTGCTTGATGAGGCGCAAAATGCCACGTCGATGCAGATGAAGATGTTCCTGACCCGCCTTGGGCAAGGCTCTCGCATGGTCATCACAGGCGACCGCACCCAGATCGATTTGCCGCGCAATGTGCCTTCGGGGCTGCAGGATGCGGAACGTTTGCTGAAAACCATCCCTCAGATCAGCTTTAACTATTTCACCTCCAAAGATGTGGTTCGCCATCCTTTGGTTGCCGCGATCATTGAGGCTTATGAAGCAGATACCGGTCACAGCTAATGCCCGAAATCGATATTGCGATCGAAGACCCGCGTTGGGCCGAACTGGAACTGGAAAGCCTCGCAGAGCGCGCCGTTGCAACTACCTTGGCGCATCTGTCGATTGATGCAGATGCCGCTGAGGTGTCTATTCTTGCTTGTGACGATGGGCGCATCAGCGATCTGAATGCGGAATTCCGGGGCAAACCGGCACCGACCAACGTGTTGAGTTGGCCAGCTGAGGAGCGTGGTGCAGAGGTCGACGGCGGCAATCCGCTGCCGGTGCAGCCAGACTTTGACGGAATGCTGGAACTGGGCGATATCGCTATTTCATACGATACCTGTGCCTTAGAAGCCCAAGACGCAGGTAAGGCCATGGTCGATCACGTCACGCATCTGACCGTCCACGGTCTGTTGCATCTTTTGGGCTACGATCACGAGCGTGACGCGGATGCAACGCTTATGGAAAGCATTGAAGTCGAAATACTTGGCAAATTAGGCATAGATGACCCATATAGGGATCACGCGAGTGCCTAGCTTGCCTAAATTTACAAAGACAGGACCCGATGGGCGATACAGACGGATCATCTGAGGCGGCGCAAAGCGCGCTGTTTGCGGACGAATTAGAAAAGATTGAAACCCCCGAAGAGGACGCACCCAAGTCGGGTGGATTTTTCTCTCGTGTGATCGGAGCGCTGAGCGCGTCTGAGACACCTGAAGAAAACGAGGCCACCTCTCCGCAAGCGGACCGGCTTTCAGCCAGAGGCATGATGAATCTGCGCCGGATGCGGGTTGACGATGTCGCCATTCCCAAGGCCGACATAATAGCCGTGCCTGTATCTTCCACGATGGATGAACTTGTTGCCGTGTTCAAGGAAAGCGGTATGACCCGCCTGCCGGTCTTTGACGGCACGCTTGATACCCCTGTCGGCATGGCGCATCTAAAGGATCTGGCGCTGACATACGGGTTTGCTGCGAATACCGAAGGGTTTGACCTGAAGTCGATGCTGCGCCCGCTTTTGTTCGTGCCTCCGTCGATGACCATTGGCGTGTTGCTGACCAAGATGCAGGCGGAACGGCGTCATATGGCGCTGGTGATCGACGAATATGGTGGTGTCGACGGGGTTGTCACCATTGAAGATCTGATCGAGCAGGTCATCGGAGAGATCGAAGACGAGCATGACGTCGATGAAGGTAAATACTGGACGATTGAAAAACCCGGCTGCTATCTCGCGCTTGCCAAAACGCCTTTGGGAGAATTCGAGGCCGAAATCGGTCATTCTTTGACAGATCACGCTGACGTGGATGAAGAGGAAATAGACACGCTAGGTGGTCTTGTCTTCATGCTGTCTGGCCGTGTTCCGGCACGTGGCGAAGTCGTCGTGCATCCTGACGGGCCGGAGTTCGAAGTTATTGATGCAGACCCTCGCAGTATCAAACGCCTTCGGGTGCGTGTCGCCGGGTTTGCTTGATGTCCCTTAAAGGTGCTGCCTGGCTGCGATTTGCGGCCACTTTGGGTGCTGGCGGCATCGCGGCCTTCGGTCAGGCACCTTACGATATGCCACTGTTGATGCTGGTCGGGTTTGTCGTAGCCCTCAGGATGTTTCAGCTCAGTCCCCGCCCGTGGCAGGCTGCCGTAATCGGGTGGGGCTTTGCATTGGGCTATTTCCTGCATGGTTGGCTATGGCTGTTATCGCCCTTCATGGTCGATCCCGAACGCTACGCCTGGATGGCTCCTTTTGCGCTGGTGTTGATGTGCGCAGGTTTGGCGCTGTTTTGGGGCTTGGCATTTGGCGTGTCCCGCTGGTTGTCGCCGCGCACATGGCCGCTGATCTTCTGCTTGCCCGCTGCTGAAATGCTGCGCGGATATGTGTTTACCGGCTTTCCCTGGGGGATGTTCAGCCAAGGGTTGGTAGACGTCTGGCCCGGTCAGGGCTTGGCCTTTGTGGGGCCTTATGGCATGACGCTGGCCGTTGTGGCCGCCGCCGTGTTCATTGCGCGGCCCGTTGCCGGAGGACTTGTACAGCGCTTTGGTTCGTTTGCCGCGAAAGTGGCAATTGCCGTCTGCTTTGTGGTGCCTTTCAGGGCGGCAGAGGCACCTTTAACCGATGTGACGATCCGTTTGATCCAGCCCAATGCGGCGCAAAAGGACAAATGGGATCCCGCAAAAATTCCGGAGTTCTTCAATCGCCAACTCGCTCTGACCCGT
Organism: Roseobacter sp.; assembly: GCA_024636475.1. Taxonomy (GTDB): domain Bacteria; phylum Pseudomonadota; class Alphaproteobacteria; order Rhodobacterales; family Rhodobacteraceae; genus Sulfitobacter. Next base: position 6,042 of record JAGXHA010000041.1, read on the forward strand.
GAAATGCCGCGCGCAGGCGGGCCAGGGCCAAACCTCGTTTTATGGGCCGAAACAGCCATCCCCTGGCCCTTGGATATGGCGGATGGGGCACTAAGCCAGATCAGTTTCGCTGCCAGTGGTAAACCCGTGGTACTTGGCGTCCAGCGGCGCAGTGACATGCAGTTTTATAACTCTGCTGTGTTGCTTGGGGCACAGGGTGGCGTTTTACAAACCTATGACAAGCACCACCTCGTGCCTTTTGGAGAGTATATTCCCTTTGGGGATGCGCTGGCGAAAGTTGGTATTACCAGTTTTGCATCGCAACTGGGCAACGGCTATTCGTCAGGGCCGGGGCCGGCACTTATGGATTTGGGGGCGCTTGGCATGGCCCTGCCGCTCATTTGCTACGAAGCTGTTTTTTCGCGTGATGTGAATGGCGCACCCAAGCGACCCCGATTTTTGATGCAGCTGACGAATGACGCCTGGTTCGGCAAGGGGCAGGGGCCGTTGCAGCATCTGGCCCAAGCGCGAATGCGGTCGATTGAACAGGGTTTGCCGATGGCACGTGTCGCCAATACCGGCGTTTCCGCGATGATCGACCCTCGTGGACAGATCACAGCCAGCTTGCCGCTGAACACGGCAGGTTTTCTGGATGCCCGACTGCCTGAGCCCTTCGCGCCAACGCTTTATAGCCGCTTTGGCGAATGGCCATTCTTGATAGTGTTGCTGATTGGTCTTGGTATTGCCGCATTCCGGTATCAAAGGAACTTACAGTTTGACCCTGGACGGGCTGAACGCTAGGCCCGCGATATCTGCCACAACGGCTTCCTGACGTGGCTATTTAACCTATTGGAGCACTACATGTCCCGCAAGAACTACACTTTTACTTCAGAGTCCGTTTCCGAAGGCCACCCAGACAAGGTTTGTGATCGCATTTCCGACGCAGTCCTTGACGCATTTCTGACCCAAGAACCAGAAGCCCGCGTTGCAGCCGAGACGTTTGCAACAACAAACCGTGTTGTTATTGGCGGCGAAGTCGGTTTGTCCGACCAAGACAAGCTAAGCGAATACATGGGCAAGATCGAAGGAATTGCCCGCGCCTGCATCAAAGACATCGGCTATGAGCAGGAAAAGTTTCACCACGCAACCTGCGAAATTACCAACCTGCTGCATGAACAATCCGCGCATATTGCGCAGGGCGTGAATTCGTCCGGTGAAAAAGACGAAGGCGCTGGCGACCAAGGCATCATGTTTGGCTATGCCTCGACCGAGACGCCTGAATTGATGCCCGCCCCCATCCACTATTCCCACGCAATCCTGCGCCGTTTGGCCGAGGTTCGCAAAGACGGCACCGAGCCCACCTTGCGCCCAGATGCGAAAAGCCAGCTTTCCGTGCGCTATGAAGACGGCAAGCCGGTTGGCGTAACGTCGATCGTTTTGTCCACGCAGCACGCTGATGAATCCCAAACCAGCGCGGATATTCGCGCGATTGTTGAACCCTACATCACCGAAGTCCTGCCCGAAGGCTGGATCACAGCTGATACGGAATGGTGGGTGAACCCGACAGGCACATTCGTCATTGGTGGTCCCGATGGTGACGCAGGTTTGACCGGTCGCAAGATCATCGTGGATACCTACGGCGGTGCTGCCCCCCACGGTGGCGGTGCGTTCTCGGGTAAAGACCCGACAAAGGTTGACCGTTCGGCGGCCTATGTCGCGCGCTATCTGGCAAAGAACGTTGTTGCGGCCGGTTTGGCTGAAAAATGCACGATCCAGCTGAGCTATGCGATTGGTGTGTCCAAGCCGTTGTCGATCTATTGCGACACTTTCGGCGGTGACGTCGATGTAGCAGACGAGGCGATTGAACGCGCAATCACCAAGATCATCGATCTGACGCCACGCGGGATTCGCGAGCATCTGCAACTGAACAAGCCGATTTACGAGCGGACGGCAGCCTATGGCCACTTTGGCCGCGCCCCCGAAGCCGATGGTGGTTTCAGCTGGGAAAAGACCGACCTGGTCGATGCTCTCAAGGCAGCTTTGTAAGCACCTTACCGACACCATCAAGGGGCGGTCCGGTTTCGGGCCGCCCTTTTTTATGCTCCTGTGCGATTGTGCGCACCGTTGCGCCCGTCATAAACGCAGGCTAAATGCTGCTGCATGACACATCCTGAACGCCCCCGCCGTAATTTCTATGGTCGCCTCAAAGGCAAATCCCTCAAGCGCAGCCAAAAAGGCTACATTGCGGAAGACCTTGACGTGCTGTCTCCCGGTCCGGTGGATTGGGACTCAAATCCCTCTCGCACACCGCTTGATCTGCCCACGCTATTTGAGGGCAAGCCTGTTTGGCTTGAAGTCGGGTTTGGTGGCGGCGAACATATGGTCCATCAGGCCGCGCAAAACCCAGATGTCGGAATCATCGGATGCGAGCCCTATATCAACGGTGTTGCCATGCTGTTGGGCAAGATCCGCAAGGCGGGCGTGGACAATGTCGCGATCCATCCCGGCGACGCGCGCGATATTTTTGATGTCTTGCCCGATGCATCCATCGACCGCGCCTTTCTGCTGTATCCCGATCCCTGGCCCAAGACCCGCCACCACCGCCGCCGCTTTGTGACGCCAGAGCATCTTGAGCCGTTGGTGCGTGTCCTCAAACCCGGCGCGATCTTTCGCGTGGCGACAGACATCGAGGACTATGTGCGCCAGACCCTTGAGCAAGTGCCGCGTCACGGTTTCGAATGGTTGGCGGAACGTTCTGCCGATTGGAAAGAGCCGTGGGATGACTGGATTCCTACGCGCTACGAGCAAAAGGCCCTGCGCGAAGGCCGGGTGCCGCATTATCTGACGTTTCGAAAGATTTCCTAAGGCAGGACCGGGGGCTGTTTGCCCCCGGACCCCCAAGGATATTTAAGAGCCAGAGAAGATGGGCCCTTGTCATGGACGAGGCGCGCGGGCTGGTTTATGACGACCTTCAGAATCCAGATTGAGGTTTGCCCATGTCCAGTCACGCCACGCCTATTCCAATGACCTCGTCCGCTTGCGGTCCTTTAACTGGGGTGGCGCAGGTGCCGGGGGACAAGTCGATCTCGCACCGTTCGCTGATCTTGGGTGCCATGTGTGTGGGCGAGACGACAATCAGCGGGTTGCTGGAAGGCGACGACGTGTTGGATACGGCCCGCGCCATGCGCGCCTTCGGGGCCGAAGTTACCGATCTGGGCGGCGGCAACTGGACGGTTTACGGTGTCGGTGTCGGCGGTTTTGCGGAACCTGACGGCGTGATCGATTGTGGCAACTCTGGTACCGGCGTTCGGCTGATCATGGGGGCAATGGCAACCTCGCCGATTACTGCGACATTTACCGGCGATGCCAGCCTGAATGGGCGGCCAATGGCGCGCGTGACTGATCCGCTGGCCCTGTTCGGGGCGCAATCGGTCGGGCGCAAAGGCGGGCGGTTGCCGATGACGATTGTGGGGGCGGCTGACCCTGTGCCTGTCCGCTATGTGGTGCCCGTTCCGTCGGCGCAGGTGAAATCGGCCGTGTTGCTGGCAGGGCTTAATGCGCCGGGCCAGACCGTTGTGATCGAAGCCGAAGCCACACGGGATCATACGGAACGGATGCTGGCGGGCTTTGGGGCTGAGATCACGGTAGAGGATACCGATGAGGGCCGGGTGATCACCTTGACAGGCCAGCCCGAGTTGCGCGCGCAGCATGTGGACGTGCCGCGCGATCCGTCGTCTGCGGCGTTTCCGGTTTGTGCGGCACTGATCGTGCCCGGATCGGATGTGCTGGTGCCAGGGATTGGGCTGAACCCGACGCGGGCGGGGCTGTTTACCACGCTGCGGGAGATGGGTGCCGATTTGACCTATGAAAACGAGCGGACCGAAGGCGGTGAGCCTGTGGCCGATCTGCGGGCACGGTTTTCGCCGGATATGAAAGGGATCGAGGTGCCACCCGAGCGGGCGGCTTCGATGATTGATGAGTATCCTGTGTTGTCGGTGGTTGCGTCTTTTGCGCAAGGCCAGACGATGATGCGTGGCGTCAAGGAATTGCGCGTCAAGGAAAGCGACCGGATCGACGCGATGGCCAAGGGGCTGCGCGCCAATGGGGTCGAGGTTGACGAGGGCCCTGATTGGTGGGCTGTCACGGGGCTGGGCCATGGCAATGTGCCCGGTGGAGCGACCTGCGCCAGTCAGCTGGATCACCGCATTGCGATGTCTTTCATGATTTTGGGAATGGCCGCTAATGCGCCGGTCTCGGTCGATGACGGTGCGCCGATCACCACGTCTTTCCCGATATTCGAGCCCCTCATGGCGCAGCTTGGTGCAAACGTCAGGCAGGATGCGTCATGATGCATGGGTTTACAGTTGCGATTGATGGGCCGGCGGCGGCGGGCAAGGGGACGGTTTCGCGGGCAGTCGCTGCCCATTTCGGCTTTGCACATCTGGACACCGGGCTTTTGTACCGCGCGGTTGGGGCCAAGGTGCTTGAAGGCATGACGGCGGAAGAGGCGGCTGAGACCTTGAAGGCGGCGGATCTTGAGAATGACCAGTTGCGCACCAATGCCGTTGCGGAAGCGGCAAGCAAGGCTGCTGCGATCCCCGCAGTGCGCGCCGCATTGGTTGATTTTCAACGCAGTTTTGCCATGCGCGCAGGCGGTGCCGTCCTGGACGGGCGCGATATCGGGACGGTGATTTGCCCTGATGCTCAGGTCAAGCTGTTCGTGACGGCAACGACCGAGGTGCGCGCACAGCGACGCTTTGCTGAACTGACGGGCAAAGGCGAAGACGTGACCCTCGAGCAGGTTCTGGCCGATGTCGAGGCCCGCGATGCGCGAGACAGTGCACGCGCCGAGGCACCCTTGAAGCCTGCCGATGATGCGGAACGGATGGATACCTCGACAATGGATATTGATGCCGCGGTGGCCCGCGCGATTGAATTGATAACGGCGCGGCGCAACGGATAATTTCGGTTTCTCAGGCTTCTGCCGCCCTGCTGTGATTGGCGTGGTCGACCTTGGTGCAAGGGATGTTAAGCGATGCCGAGCACCCGGTAGCAGGCGGGTGGTGGCACCGGTGGTAGTGTCGGGGTAACAGCAGTCAACCATGCCCCCCTCGAAAATCTGGTTCCAGCGTCGGGTCCAAAGACGGCACTCCTGATCTTGTATTGAAAAACTCTAGGCAGCAATGTCACGCTCCGGTAGTGATGATTGTTGACTGGAACAACGGGACGCATATCGGCGTTGAATAGTGAGACTGCCCAAACCTGAAGGGCGGTTAAGGTTTTTTTGAGCAAAAGAGGAGAATTCACATGAAAACTGCGATGACCTATTTGGATGAGGCAAACGCTGTTGTGCCGAAGATGTCTGTCGAAGATGCAATTGCAAAACATGCGGCGGGCGACGGCGTGTTTATTGACGTGCGCGACACTGCCGCGATTGCGGACAGCGGCACCATCAAGGGCGCGCACAGGGTGCCCCGGGGGATGATCGAATTTCGCGCCGATCCGGAAATGGACGCGTTTTACAATCCGATCTTCAAGAAAGACGCCGATATTTATCTGATCTGCGGTGCAGGCGGTCAGGCGGCTTTGTCTGGTAAGACCCTGCATGACATGGGCTATGCCAATGTGACCAACATCGGTGGCTTTCCGGGCTGGAAAGACGCTGGTGGGCCGACCGAAGCCTAAGCATGACGAAAGATCGCCGTTTCCCTTACGGGAAGCGGCGTTATTCTGTGGGGGAAGATCACAATGCCGTAGAGTGTCTTGCTCCGGTTTGAAGCGCCCATATCTTGTCTTGGACAAGCGGTTTTTGGTTTTGGGGTCACTTATCTGGCCAGCTAAGCGAAAGGAGAGGTTATGGCACGCAATCTTATTTCACGCCGAGCAGCCTTGATTACAGGCGGAGCATTTTTGATGACCGGGTTCGCGGGGCTCAGGTTTCCCGCCCTTGCCCAAGGTTTTAGTCCGACACAGTCAATGCGCGGCGGATCAAACAACTATATTCTGGGCGCACCCGTGGTTGAACGCATCGGTAAAGGTGGGTTCTGGATGACGGGAACGGTACGCCGTGCGGGCGACGGTGCGCCACTTGCAGGCCAGCGCATTCAGGTCTGGGCACACCCAACCGAAGGTCATGAACGGGATCCGCAAAGCCACGGCGCGACACTGACGGATGAAAATGGCGAATACCGTCTGGAAATGCCGCAAATCATCCCTGCCTTCGGGCAAGCGCACGGGCATTTGGCCTATGACGACCCCGCTTTCAAGACGGTTTTCCTTCGCCCAGTGATGACTGATCCGACGGCCACATCGCTGAATGCGGATTTCATCCTTCAAACCGCGTGATCCGGCAGGAACCCGGCGGGTGAAGGATATTTTCGCGGGCAGGTTGATTTGGGTGGCCATGGCGATTGCGGTTGGCATCCCGATTGTGCATGCAGCGACGAGCCCGCTTTTGGCTTGGCGCAGTCCCATCTACATTGCTGCTGGCTTTGCAGGGATCATTGGTCTGGGGTTTTTGCTGGTCCAGCCCCTGTTGGCGGCTGGCAAGATCGGTCGCATTGGCCCGATTCTTTCGAAACGCCTGCACCGATGGACAGGCGCGACCCTGATCATCGCAGTTGTGGCCCATGTAGTGGGGCTTTGGATCACCAGCCCGCCTGACGTGATAGACGCATTGCTGTTCAGATCGCCGACATCCTTTTCTGTGTGGGGTGTTCTGGCCATGTGGGGTCTATTTGGTGCGGCGCTTTTAGCTGCGCTGCGCCGCACTTTGCATTGGAGGCCCCTGACATGGCGACGCGCCCACAGCACATTGGCCGCTGCCGTGGTCGGGTCGACGGTGGCGCATGCGATGCTGATTGACGGGACGATGGGCGATTGGTCGAAAGCGGCTCTGTGTGTCCTGGTTGTTCTTGCGACGGTCGTCGGGCTGGTTAATCTACAGCTTTGGAAACGGTAATCAGGCGGGTCGGGTCAGCTTTGCCACCTAGTCGACAACCGCTGATCAGCCAGCTTTCGCCAACTTGGCCAAAGCCTTCACAATATGGTCTCGCACCCTTGCACCGCGTGGCACAATCTTCTATACGCAGCCTAGTCTAAGGGGCGGTTACAGCTTCGGGCGCGATATCTCAGGCGGGGTCGGATTCATCCGGCCCTCTTTCTTTTGCGCACCGAAGACCATCACGGACGACAGTTTTAATCACAGACCGGCGGAGACAACCGCACGGCCAGAAACCAAATGCTAAAGGAAAATCAAGCTACATGGCTATGAACTCAATGGAAGACTTCGAAGCACTTTTGGAAGAAAGCTTTGAAATGGACACGCCCGAAGAGGGTACTGTTGTTAAAGGTAAGGTTATCGCGATCGAAGCGGGCCAAGCCATTATCGACGTAGGCTACAAGATGGAAGGCCGCGTCGAGTTGAAAGAATTTGCCGAACCCGGCGAAGCTCCCAAAGTAGAAGTCGGCGACGAAGTCGAAGTGTTCCTTCGTCAGGTCGAAAACTCCCGTGGCGAAGCTGTTATCTCTCGCGAGATGGCGCGCCGTGAGGAAGCTTGGGACCGTCTGGAAAAAGCCTATGCCGCAGAAGAGCGCGTTGAAGGCGCAATCTTTGGCCGCGTTAAAGGTGGCTTTACTGTTGATCTGGGTGGCGCTGTTGCGTTTCTTCCAGGCAGCCAAGTCGATGTGCGCCCCGTGCGCGATGCCGGCCCATTGATGGGTCTGAAGCAGCCGTTCCAGGTTCTGAAGATGGATCGTCGCCGTGGCAACATCGTTGTGTCCCGTCGTGCGATCCTTGAAGAATCCCGTGCCGAACAGCGTGCCGAGGTCATTGGCAACCTTACCGAAGGTCAGGAAGTTGACGGCGTGGTCAAGAACATCACCGAATACGGTGCGTTCGTTGATCTGGGCGGAGTTGACGGCTTGCTGCACGTCACGGACATGGCATGGCGCCGGGTAAACCACCCGTCCGAGATCCTGACAATTGGTGAAACCATCAAGGTTCAGGTCATCAAGATCAACAAAGAGACCCACCGCATCTCCTTGGGCATGAAGCAATTGCAAGAAGATCCATGGGATCTGGTGCAAGCCAAGTACCCACTTGAATCCTCGCACACTGGCCGCGTGACCAACATCACCGATTACGGCGCATTTGTTGAGCTTGAGCCCGGCGTTGAAGGTCTGGTTCATGTGTCCGAAATGTCTTGGACCAAGAAAAACGTACACCCCGGCAAGATCGTTTCCACCAGCCAGGAAGTCGAAGTCATGGTTCTGGAAATCGATGGTGCAAAGCGCCGCGTTTCCCTTGGCCTCAAACAGACCATGCGCAACCCATGGGAAGTGTTTGCAGAAACACACCCCGAAGGCACCGAAGTCGAAGGCGAAGTCAAAAACATCACCGAATTCGGTCTGTTTGTTGGTCTGCCAGGCGACATCGACGGCATGGTTCACCTGTCCGACCTGTCGTGGGACGAACGTGGCGAAGACGCAATCCAGAACTACCGCAAGGGCGACATGGTTCAGGCCGTTGTGTCCGAAGTCGACGTTGAGAAAGAGCGCATCAGCCTTTCGATCAAAGGCGTCGGTGGTGACAAGTTCGCAGAAGCAGTGGGCGGCGTTAAGCGCGGTTCCGTTGTCACTGTGACTGTGACTTCCATCGAAGACGGTGGCATCGAAGTCGAATACGAAGGCATGAAAGCCTTCATTCGTCGCTCTGATCTGTCGCGTGACCGTGCCGAACAGCGCCCAGAGCGTTTCTCGGTTGGTGACAAAGTCGACGTGCGCATCACCAACGTTGACGCGAAAGCACACCGTCTGGGCGTCTCGATCAAGGCACGTGAAATCGCTGAAGAAAAAGAAGCAGTCGAGCAGTACGGTTCGTCCGACTCCGGCGCATCTTTGGGCGATATCCTTGGTGCAGCCCTCAAGGGTGACGACTGAACCTAAGCGTTTGTCGCGCTGACACTTTGGGCCTCGCAATGCAGATTGCGGGGCCCCTTTTTTTGTCCGAATCGGGTTGGGGCTGTGCCTTGGGGACTTGCCGCAAGATCACCGACGATGGCGCGGTTTGCTGATTCTGCCAAAAAGCGGCTTCAAATCAGCGGCTTCGTGCAGGGAAAAGTGTTTTTGATGGCTTTGCATGACTTCACGAATGCGTTGGATTTGCTATAGTCCTTGAAGATAAGAACAAAACATCCCGGGGGGAGAGGTCTAAATGATCAGGTCGGAATTGATTCAAAAGATCGCAGATGACAATCCACATCTTTATCAGCGGGACGTTGAAAGAATCGTGAATACCATCTTCGAAGAAGTGACTGGTGCGATGTCTCAGGGTGATAGGGTCGAGCTGCGCGGATTTGGCGCATTTTCGGTCAAGAAACGTGACTCGCGCGTGGGTCGAAACCCTCGCACCGGGGAAACAGTTCATGTAGAAGAAAAGCACGTGCCGTTCTTTAAGACCGGTAAGTTGCTTCGTGATCGATTGAACGGGAATTCCTAATGCGTTATGTCCGCTACCTCTGCATCGCCATCTTCGCTTTGGCACTGATTGCTGTCGCTTTGGCCAATCGGTCAGTGGTGTCGCTGAAAGTATTGCCGACTGAGGTGTCAGGTTTTTTCGCTTTGAATCCTGAACTGCGGGTGCCGTTGTTCATCGTGATCTTGGGCAGCATTATCGCTGGCCTGCTGGTCGGGTTTGTCTGGGAATGGATTCGCGAATATAACCAACGTGCCGAAGCTGCGCGCCAAGCCCGCGAAATGCGCCGTCTTGAGCGCGAAGTGGCGCGCCTGAAAGGCGAAAAGTACAAGGGCCAGGACGATGTTCTGGCACTGCTTGATCAAGCAAGTTAATCTTAAAGCGGTAGCTGGGGTTCAAGGGTAGCTGATGGCACCAAGCGTCCATGTAAAATTCTGCGGCCTGCGCAGTTCTGCTGATATCGCCGCAGCGGTGAGCGCCAATGCGCGCTATGTTGGCTTCGTTTTCTTCGCAAAATCCCCCCGTAACGTTACCTTTGAAGAAGCAACCTTATTGGCTCTCGAGGTGCCTGAAGGCATCTGTAAGGTCGCGCTGACGGTGGATGCAGATGACGCGTTTCTGGACGCTTTGCTGGCGGTTGTTCCGATTGATATGCTTCAACTTCATGGTCACGAGACGCCAGAGCGTGTGGCATATGTGAAAGCACGTTACGGTTTGCCCGTGATGAAAGCGGTTGGGGTGGCTGACGCAGACGACCTGCTTCAACTTGATGACTATATGCGCGTTGCAGACCAGATATTGGTCGACGCCAAGCCACCAAAAGGTGCGGATTTGCCCGGCGGCAACGGGTTGGCCTTTGACTGGCGTTTGATTGCAGGGCGGCGGTGGCCCAAGCCGTGGATGCTGGCGGGAGGGCTGACACCTGACAACGTGGCCGAGGCGGTGCTGATGACAGGTGCGCGGCAACTGGACGTGTCATCGGGCGTTGAAGCAGGGCCGGGTGCCAAGGATGCGGGGCTGATTGCTGCCTTTGCAAAAGCGGCGATGAACCCCGCCCAAGCTTAAATCTCGAATGGATCCGCTTTGGCCAACGCGTCAAACTTCATCAGCGAAGCGATCAGAGCCGGCATTTTATCCAGATAGATCATATTGGGTCCATCCGACGGCGCATTGTCCGGGTCTTCATGGGTTTCGATAAACACAGCACCCACGCCAATCGCAACAGCGGCCCGCGCCATGACAGGTGCAAACTGGCGTTGGCCGCCACTTGACCCGCCCATACCACCTGGCTGTTGTACTGAATGTGTCGCGTCCATCACCACAGGATAGCCGGTTGCCGCCATCTGGGGCAGGCTGCGCATGTCGGCGACCAGTGTGTTATACCCAAAAGAGGTGCCGCGTTCGGTTAACAGGATGCGTTTGTTCCCTGTCGATTCAATCTTGGATACGACATTGGGCATGTCCCACGGGGCCAGAAACTGCCCCTTTTTGACATTTACCACTTTGCCCGTATTCCCTGCTGCCAGCAGCATATCTGTCTGGCGGCATAGGAATGCCGGGATTTGCAAGATATCGACTGCCTCGGCTGCAACGGCGCATTGGGCTTCGGAGTGAACATCCGTCAGGACCGGAACGCCAATCGCTTTGCCGACCGACTGCAAGACCCGCAAACCCTCGTCGATACCCAACCCACGTTTACCACCCAAGGACGTACGGTTGGCTTTGTCATAGCTGGCCTTGAAGACAAATTGGGCGCCGGCGGCATCGCAAGCCTCTTTCATCTGGCCCGCAATCATCTGTGCGTGGGTTTCGCTTTCCAACTGGCAAGGGCCCGCGATTACAGTCAGCGGGCGATCATTCCCGATGACGACATTCCCAACGGTGACTTGGATCATTTTGTTACCTGTTCCTTGAGAATCGACGCGGTCAGCGACAGCATCAGGTAGATGCCTGCAAAGATCAGGAATGTCAAAACCGTGTTCTCGAACTTGCGCGGATAGGATGGCGTTTGCGATGCAACGGGACGGACGGCGATCGTCAGATACCGCACTTGCCGCTGTGCTTCGGTACGGGATTGTTCCATCTGGGTTTGCGAGGCTTGCAATGCCATGTCTGCCGCTGCCAGATCAGCCTGCGCCAATTGCAGGCTAACCGCCTGCTTGGCCAGCGAATTTGTCCCTTCCGTCGCGTTGTTCATCCGCTCGTTGAGCCGATCAAGCTGGCTACCGATCCGCCGGACGTCACCTTGCACACCATCGACTTTAGCGCGGTTTGGGCGCGGGTTGTCCAGCAAGGCCGCCAATTCAAGTTCTTTTTCAAGCAAAAGGGTTTCATAGTTGTTGATCTGGCCGCGGATCGACGCGATGACGGCTTCGGGATCCACACCGTTTTCGACCTGCAGTTTGATCAACGCTTCTTGTGCCTCGCGGCGTTGGACAACTGTTTGTTCGTAAGCTGTTCTTGCATCGCGCATGCCGTCTTCGCGTTTTTGCTGCGACAGGCCGTTCACGCGTTCTTCGGCGTAATCAAGCAGGTGTTCCGAGAAATCTGTGGCAACCTCTGGATCTGCGGCAATGACTTCCATCCGGATCATACCCTCCGTTGGGTCATAGCCGATTTTGACATTCTTTTTATAGAATTTATAGGCCTCTTCATTCGAGGCGTCCGGGTCCATGCGCTGGATTGGATCAATGTTGGGCTGCGAGAAGTGGGCAATAAATCCGACGTCCTTGTCCAGACGCAGCATGGCATCCTTGGACTGCAGATAACTTTGTGTGGCGATACTGTCGGCGGAGTTCGCAAACTGGGTTGGGAGCAGGCCGCCCAAAGGCCCCAAACCACCGCCGCCTTCGTTCTGAATAATCAAGAACTGGCTGTCAGTTGCGTACATAGGGGTGGCGATGTTGTGGAAGTAATAGCCGCCCATGATCGTGGGCAGACCAACGAAAAAGAGCAACCGAACGGTAAGCAGCGCCATCTTGCGGCGGCGGCGGCGTGTGATGTCGTTTTGAATATCCGCAATCTCGCGCATGCGGCGTTCCATCGGACTCACTTCGGTCGAAGGCAGGTTCTTGCCGCCCAAAGGTATCGTTTGGGGCAATTGTATGCGGTTTTGCGAGACTGCGTCGCCGCCCTGTTGGTCGCCTTGAGGGACCACAAGTTCCAGCATGTTAGAGCGTTGCAGCGGATCGATGCCTGCCTGTCGTAGCAAACGCACAGCATCAAAGTCGGAGGTAGGGGCCAGTCCGTGCTTTTGGGCGACGCGGCGCGCCATGCGCAATTGTCGGCCTGTCAGGCCTTCGCGGCGGATCGCATCCATGTCCAACTCGCCGTCAACCTCGGAGGCGGAAGACACGTCGCCCTCTCGGGCGGGGGGCGGGGTTGCAGCGTTTTGTTCGGGTGGGTCCGTTCTTGCCGTGGTCGCCTGATTGGGCACGGTTTGGGGACGGGCAGGTTGCTGGCCAATAGCGCCAGCCACAGCAGCGTGCCGCGCAGGAGCACCACCTTCAACCGACTGAGGTGTTTCGGAAGGCGTCGCAGTCGGCGTGGTGCGCCTGATGCGAAATTTTCTAGCTTTTGGTTTCGTAGTCATAAACCTGCTTAGCCTCTTCCAGCGTGTCGAATATGTGAAGCTTCCCGCCCAGTAGAACGGCAGCGGAACGCGCGTATTGCTCAAGTGTCTCAGCTTGGTGCGATACGATGATGATGGTCGTTGTGCGCAACCGCTCTTTCAGGATTTCACCTGCTTTGCGGTTGAATTCAACGTCCGTCGTGGTCGGCATGCCCTCGTCAATCAAATAGATGTCGAAATCAAGGGCCAGCAACAGCGCAAAAGAAAACCGCCCGCGCATACCTGCCGAGTAGGTGCCCAACGGTTGGTCGAAGTATTCGCCCAAGCCACACAGCCAGCGGCAAAAGCTTTCAACATAGTCGGGGTCAAGACCGTAAAGTCGCGCAATATAGCGCGCATTCTCCATTGCGGATACTCTGCTGACAACACCGCCCATGAAACCCAGTGGAAAGCTGATGTTGCAATTGCGCCTGATCTCGCCCTCGTCTGGCATTTCCAATCCGGCCATCATGTTGATCAGTGTGGTTTTGCCCGTCCCGTTCGGGGCCATGATGCCAAGTGATTTGCCCAACTCAACGCGAAACGACACATGGTCAAGAATGACCTTGTGCTGTGTACCTGTCCAAAACGACTTGGATACATTGTCGAATTCCAGCATGACTGCTCCGGTTTGCGCTCTGTTTTGTGAGCCTCCATTCATTGGAGGTCTGGCTAATATAATATCTAATCAATTAGACCACATTATGTCCGATCCTGAAACAAAAGTACAACAAGGACTGACGCCGGAAGGGCAGCGGAGCGCATCGTGACCATCAACATGGGGTGAGCGAAATCATTTCCCGTTTGAGGGGTATTGTTTCACATAGGTGTCCAATCGTTGCTGCATGGCTGTACTGATCCGATTCTGCTGAAAGCTCCAGTGTGATGGGGCTTGGGTTAAAACGGTCTTTCAATCTTGATTTCAATGCTTTGCGCCGATCACTGTGCTTGCTGCCGGGGGCCGCGACCCCTTTCGCATCCAGCGCGCTGCGATGCTGTTGCATCCTCCACAAATATGCGTGGTCTATGCCTAAGACACCTGGCATTGCCTAATGGTCTGGATGCCGCACCGAAACTATGAATCCCGCCCCGATCATTCGGGCCTGTTTGAAACCCCGCCCAAGCCTGCTAATTCAAGGCTATGGCAGATATCCGACCAGATTTGCACCAATGTACGCTTTGTGCTGACCGCTTTGCCGCGACGGCAACCGTGCATCGTCCCAATCCGGTGGTCTGGTTCCAACCCGGCGCACGTTTGTTGATCGCGAGCCAAGCACCTGGCCTGCGGGTTCACGAGGCCAATACGCCTTTCTGGGATGCATCTGGCAAAAGGTTGCGCGACTGGCTTGGGTTGGATGAAGATGCATTTTATGACCGATCGCGCGTTGCGATCATCCCAATGGCGTTTTGCTTTCCGGGCTATGATACCAAAGGCAGCGACCTGCCGCCTCCCCCGATTTGTGCCAAAACATGGCGGGCAGGGGCCTTGGCCACTGTACCGGATATCCGCCTGACCGTGCTGATCGGGGGGCATGCGATGCGCTATCATTTGCCCAAATTCACGACCGTTACGGATGCAGTAGCCCGTTGGCGCGACCATCCGCCCGGCGTCTTTGCCTTGCCTCATCCGTCGTGGCGCAATACCGGGTGGCTATAGAAAAATCCGTGGTTCGAGGAAGATGTGCTTCCCCGCCTCCGCGCTGCTGTAAGGGATGTAATGCATGACTGAAGCCACGCCGCTGGATACTGCGCACGCCGCTATGATGGCGGACGAGGGCAATGACACCGCCCGCTTGCGGTTTTACGAACGCATTGCCGACGTCGAACTGTTTATGCTGCTTGAGGACGAGCCCGACGATGATAATGTCAGCCCGGTTTTGCTGGATGAGGCCTATGTTCTGGTCTTTGACCGGATCGAGCGGCTGGCTTCCTATGTGGGTCACGCGGCACCCTATGTGGCGCTGTCAGGGCGTGCGATTGCGGGAATGCTGGAGGGGCAGCCCCTTGGCATGGCGGTGAATATGAATGTCGCGCCATCGGCGATTCTGCTGCCCGGAAGTGCTGTGGCCTGGCTGCGCGACACGCTGGCCCACGCGCCGGGGCAGATCGAGGCCAAGATTGAACGCGTTGTGCCACCAAAGGGGCTGCCAGAGACGCTGATCGCCGCAATTGACGCCAAGCTGGCGACGGCGACGGGTATGGCTGCGGGCGCATGGCTTGTCGGCGTCGAATACGAGGGCGGCGCCCGTGGTCATCTGCTGGGTTTTGTCGGGGCGATCCCGCGCGCTCAGGATGCGTTGGTGCGCGCGGCATCCGAGGCGCTGACGTTCTCGGGGATTGAAGCAGGGGCCATGGATGTCGGATTTTTCGCGCCCACCGACCCGACCGTCGAAAAACTGTCCAAGGTCGGCTTGCGGTTTGATCTGCCCCAGATGGAGCCGTTGCAAAAGACCCCCAGAATGGAAGTCCCCGGCTCTGATCCCAGCAAACCCCCGATTTTACGCTAACCCTGCGTCATAAAGCCCCGCGACACAGGGCATTTTTGCGGTATCCTTTTTCAGATAAAGGAGGATCGCACATGCTAATGCGTTTGATCACAGTCCTGTCCCTGCTGGCCCCGATGGCGCAGGCGCAAGTTGAAACACGCACCCCCAGCCATTGTATTGCCTTGGCAGATGCGGCACCGGGGGTCGAGTATCTGACGCTTGCAAGCCTGCCTCAGGTCGCGCCAGAGACTGTACATCTGCACTATGTTGCGCACGCCAGCTTTCTGATCCGCAGCCATGGTGGGCTGAACATGATCACCGATTTCACCGGCTTTACCGGTACTTTGCCGCTGATCCCGGATGTGGTGACCATGAACCGCGCCCATGGCAGCCATTTCACGGCTGCACCCGATCCTGCGATCCCGCATGTGCTGCCTGGCTGGGGCGAGTTTGGCAAAGGCGTTGATCACAAGCTGGATCTGGGCGAGGTTCTGATCCGCAATGTCTCGACAGATATCCGTTCTCAATTCGCGGGTGTCGAAGTCGAGGGCAATTCGATTTTCATCTTCGAGATGGCAGGACTGTGCATCGGCCATCTGGGCCATTTGCATCATGAACCCGACGCAGCGCAATACGCAGCCATCGGGCGGCTGGATGTGGTGATGGCCCCTGTCGATGGGGGCTATACGCTGGACCAACCGACCATGATCCGCATCCTGAAGCGTCTGAAGTCGTCGATCGTCATCCCGATGCACTGGTTTTCTGACTTTGGTCTGGATGATTTCCTGACAGGCATGGCGGACCAGTTTACGGTCATTAACGTCGAAGGCCCGTCTTTGGATGTATCCCGAGACAGGCTGCCCTCGCGGCCCACAATCATGGTGTTGCGGCCCCGGTACCTGCGCAGCGACAATTAAGCGGCTTGCATGTCATTCGCGGTGGCGCGATCAAGAGCGTATGAAATTGAACCCCGCCGATCCCGCCTTCGAGGCCGTTTTACGTGCCGATCTCCCGTCCGAGGTTTTCCGCCCCGTCGAGCCACGGTATCTTGAAGAACCGCGCGGCCTTTATGCAGGGCAATCCGCGATTTTGGCGTTACCTCGTGATGCGCAAGAGGTGTCGACCCTGATCCGCCATGCCAACGCCGCGCGCGTCGGTGTCATTCCCTACGGCGGGGGGACGGGGCTGGTTGGGGGGCAGGTCGCTCAAGACGGTCCCGCGCCGTTGATCCTGTCGCTCGAACGCATGAACAAGGTCCGTGCCGTCTATCCAGATGAAAACGTGCTTGTCGCCGAGGCGGGTGTCATCCTGTCTGACGTTCAGGATGCAGCGCAAGACGTGGGCCGTCTTTTCCCCCTCACGCTCGCTGCCCAAGGATCAGCCCGTATCGGCGGAAATCTGGCGACGAATGCAGGCGGTACGGGCGTTTTGCGCTACGGCAATGCGCGTGATCTGTGTCTGGGTCTCGAAGCCGTCTTGCCCGATGGCCAGATCTGGAACGGCCTGACGCGGCTGCGCAAAAACAACACCGGCTATGACCTGCGCCATTTGCTGATCGGTGCCGAAGGCACGCTGGGGGTGATTACCGCGGCAGCTCTCAAGCTTTTCGCGCGCCCGGCAAAGACTGGAACGGCGCTGCTGGTCGTCCATTCACCTGCGGCGGCGCTCAAACTCCTCTCGCTTGCCCGAAACCAACTGGGCGAAATGATCAGTGCATTCGAGATCATGAACAAGATGGGCTTTGACTTTCTGGCCGAAACGATGCCTGACCTGCGCCAACCCTTTGCCGCGCCTCCGCAATGGTGCGTGTTGATCGAACTGGGCCTCAACGGTGATCTGGATCCTGCCACCTCGCTGGAAACACTGTTCGAAAACGCGATGGAGGCTGATCTTGTCACCGACGGGCTGATCGCGCAAAGCCAGCAGCAATCAGACGATTTTTGGGCGATCCGTGAAATGATTCCTCAGGCCAATCGCAAGATTGGCTCGGTCTCCAGTCACGATATCTCGGTGCCACTTGGTGCCATTCCTGAGTTTATCCTCAAGGCAGGGGAACGGATCGCTGCTTTGGGGGATTTCCGGATCAATTGCTTCGGCCATGTCGGTGATGGCAACCTGCACTACAATATTTTCCCAACGTCCGGAAAATCCCGCCACGACCATATGGACGATCGCGATCAGATCAAAACTGCGATCCATGATCTGACCCATGCCATGGGTGGATCGGTCAGCGCCGAACACGGCATCGGCCGCCTCAAGGTCAATGACCTTGAACGCTACAGTGATCCCGCGAAACTTTCAGCGATCCGCGCCATCAAAGCGGCACTTGACCCCAACGGCATCATGAACCCCGGCGCGATCTTACCCGCACCCGGCTAACCCTCTCTGGTTTGGAGATAGCCCGGCGGACGCTCAAAAAGCGGGGGCAAGGCCCCTTACGCCCCGTCAAAAGCACAAAGTGCCTGAACATCCATGCCCATGGCTTCCAACCGTTTGCGCCCGCCAAGCTCTGGCAAATCAATGATGAACGAACACGAAACGATCTCGCCGCCCAACCGCTCGATCAGCTTGATGCCGGCCTCGGCTGTTCCGCCTGTCGCCAGCAGATCATCGACGACCAAAACCCGCTCCCCGGCCTGGATGGCATCGTCGTGTATTTCAACAATCGCCTCGCCGTATTCCAAAGTATAGTCCTGAGAGATCGTCCGCCCCGGCAGCTTGCCTTTTTTGCGGATCGGCACGAACCCGACAGAAAGCTGATGCGCAATCGCGCCGCCAAGGATAAAGCCGCGCGCCTCAAGCCCGACGACCTTGTCGATATCAACCCCGGCATAGGGGTGCAGCATCTGGTCAATGGCCATTCGAAACCCGCGCGGATCGGCAAATAAGGTTGTTACATCCCGAAACATGATCCCTTCATGGGGAAAATCGACGATGGTGCGAATATAGTCCTGAACCTGCTTCATCTAGCTCTCCATAAAAACCAAGGGCGAACAAAAGACAGCCCCTTTATCTTCACCCTTTTAGAAATACTCATAACCCGGCCCGCCGCGCATGGCCGGCTCAAGGCTCAGATCACGCGACCTGCAACTGCGTCCAGTTTTGCCATCAACGCGGCATTTCGCATTTCTGGCTTGGTCATGATTGCAAACTCCAGCGCGCGGTCACATCCATGCGGGCAAGGCGCGCGTGCGGCCCCCAGCAAGGCGGGCAGGCGGGCGACCAGCTGGCGGCCCTTGTCGGCATTGCCCATCAGGGTCTCAATAATCTTGGTCACATCAACTTCACCGTGGTCGGGATGCCAGCTGTCATAATCCGTGATCATTGCGACAGAGGCGTAGCAAAGTTCGGCTTCGCGGGCCAGTTTGGCCTCTGGCATGTTGGTCATCCCGATCACATCGGCCCCCCAGCTTTCCCGGTACATTTTGGATTCTGCGAGCGTTGAAAACTGCGGGCCCTCCATCGCCAGATAGGTGCCGCCGCGATGTACTTTAATGCCGGCATCTGATGCGGCTGTTTCGCAGGCATCGCCCAGCCGGGGGCAGGTGGGGTGCGCGACGCTCACATGCGCGACGCAGCCCGTGCCGAAGAATGATTTCTCGCGCGCAAAGGTCCGGTCGATGAACTGATCGATGATCACGAAATCCCCCGGTGCCATCTCTTCGCGAAACGACCCGCAGGCGGATACGCTGATCACATCCGTACAGCCCAACCGCTTGATCGCATCAATGTTGGCGCGGTAGGGCACGGTAGAGGGCGAATGGACATGGCCCCGCCCGTGGCGCGGCAGAAATGCCATCTCGACACCGTCAAGCGTGCCGGTCAGGATTGCATCGGAGGGTGCCCCCCAAGGCCCCTTCACGGTCAACCATTCCGCCCCCTCAAGCCCGTCGATATCATAGATGCCCGAGCCGCCGATTACGGCAATTTTGGTTTGTGTCATGGCGATGCCTCTGGATTGATTTGCCTGCAGAGTATCAAGGATGGCCGCAATGGAAACCCCGAAACAGGCGGGCCGCGCAGGCCGGCTGTCTCAATCTGCGCAGGTCTGCTCTAGGAGCGCGAAACTGTTGCCGACTTCATTAAACGAAGGATGCACCGTAGCGCGCACCACATTCCGCAGCTTTACAAGGAACCTAGAGGTGACCGACCTGCGCTGGATGCCGGCAGAGGAGTTTTAGCCCTCGCGTGTCCGGATCGAACTGCTGTCAGGCTTGACCGTTGCCCTGGCGCTGGTACCCGAAGCGGCATTTCTTGTAGGGCTGATCCCGGCACCGCTAGCAGGGATCGGTCTCGTCGCCTTCGTGGTGATCGCCACGGGCATGGAAGTGCTGGGCCTGAGCGAACTTGACTCAATCGAAGGGGCCAAGGTCTATCAGGTGCGCACCGGCATTCTGGGCGGCCACTAAGCGGCGGTAGCCGTTTTTTTGCAAAAAAACGGACCGGAATTTTCGAAAATTCCGGCCAGCGCATCAATCGTCTGGGCGAATGATCTCGAACACCTCCGTTACGCGGGCGTAGTCGCGGTAGCCCAAGCGTGACAGCGGCTGATAGGTGGTCACGTCAAACCGACCGTCCTTGATGCAATCGTCGCGCATGTGCACGCCGATGACTTCGCCAAAAACGACGAAATTGCTTTCCCCTTCGATCTTGACCATTTGCGTCATCCGGCACTCCAGGCTGGCGGGCGCGTTGGACACGCGGGGGCAGGGGATTTCTGCGCATTCGTCCTTTTCAATCCCCGCATGGCCGAACTCGTCCGCCCCGTGTGGCAGCGTGGCCGAGGATGCGTTCATCGCATCGCGCATCGCATATTCCACGATATTCACGCAAAATACTCCAGTTTCACGGATGTTTGCCATGCTGTCCTTGGTACCATCCACATCGGCTTTGGTGCCCGTCGAGGCAAACATCACCTGTGGGGGCACATAGGCCACACCGTTGAAAAATGAATAGGGGGCAAGATTGTCACGCCCTTGGCCGTCGCGGGTGGAGATCCAGCCAATGGGACGTGGGGTTACGATGGCATTGAACGGATTGTGGGGCAGCGAATGGCCGTCTTTGGGGCGGTAGAACATCAAACTCTCCTCATGGTTTGCACCCATGGCTAGCGTCATGTTAAAGAGTTTGCTACCTCAAAACCGCTGACAGGGCCACGACACGTGTATCAGATGAACCCAGAGACTGCGGACGATCGTTGGGAGGTCGAGGCGCTGTATGATACCTGCTTTGCACCGGGCCGCGAGGCATTGTCGTCCTACCGTTTACGCGATGGCGTGCCGCCGGTGGCAGGATTGAGCCACGTGGCGCGTGACGCTGGTGGCATTCTTGCGGGTGCGATCCGCTATTGGCCTGTGCGGATCGGCAATGCAGAGGCTTTGTTGCTTGGCCCTGTTGCTGTGCATCCGACCCGTCAGGGCGAGGGGCTTGGCGGGGTGTTGATCGAAGACAGTCTGAGCCGTGCCATCCCGCTGGGATGGGAACGGGTGATGCTGGTGGGCGACGCGCCCTACTATGAACGCTTTGGCTTTAGCCTGTTGGCTGATGTGGTGATGCCGCCGCCCACGAATCCCGCGCGCGTGCTGGGGCGTGCTCTTGTCGCGGGCGCATGGGACGGCATTGCCGGCGATGTCACGGCATGGACGCATTG
The DNA here is from genome assembly GCA_024636475.1 of Roseobacter sp. Classification (GTDB taxonomy): domain Bacteria; phylum Pseudomonadota; class Alphaproteobacteria; order Rhodobacterales; family Rhodobacteraceae; genus Sulfitobacter. The sequence goes on from JAGXHA010000041.1 coordinate 27,242, forward strand.
AAACAGCGGTGCTGTCGCCCCACATCATCAGATACATAGCCGGAGACAGTTCATGCAGATTGAAAGCGACCAACCCACAGTGGTGGATGTCGAAACCCGCCTTGATCAGCTTGCGGCACGCTACAAAGGAGCGGGCGGCGTCGGCATCAATGTGCTGAACCTGATTGGTGGCAGTGCCGAAGGGTTGATCGACAAGTTGCCAAGCGCGGTTCGCCGAAATCTGGAAACCGCGACGGTCAAGGCATTAGGTCAGGCCATGAAGGCGGCGACATCTACACGTTCAATGGTGCCGGATCAGAAAAGCTGGCTTAACCAGGCAGTCAGCGCCGCGATGGGGGCCGCTGGGGGTGCGGGTGGTTTGCCCACCGCGCTGGCTGAATTGCCGGTGACCACGACCTTGCTGTTGCGGGTGATACAGGGTGTTTCGGTCGAGCACGGCTTTGACCCTTATGCCGAGAATGTGCAGTTCGATTGCGTGCAGGTTTTTGCCGCTGCGGGGCCTTTGTCGGATGATGACGGGGCCGATCTGGGGTTTTTGTCAGCACGCATCGCGCTGAGCGGGCGGGCCATGCAGGCCGTGATTGCCAAGGTTGCGCCCAGATTGGCCGTTGTGCTGGGCCAAAAGCTGGCTGCACAAGCGGTGCCCGTGTTGGGCGCTGTTGCAGGGGCTGCGACCAATTACGCCTATACCAGCTATTACGAAGACATGGCCCATGTGCATTTCGGGCTGCGCAAGCTGGCGATTGATGCGGATATTTCGCATGAGGAGTTGGTTGAACGGTTCAGGATAAAGGTGGGTCGCAAGCGGCTGGCCTGAGGGCGTTGACGCTAGCGGCCAATGCTGCCCGGTGCCACAGTCGTTGCCTTCAAAATCGCATAGCATTTCATCCCGCGCGAGAGCCCCAGTTCGACCACGGCACGGGCTGTGACACGGCTGAGCAATCGGTCCGATCCGGCGCGCAGTGCGATCGCAGCGCCGGGGCCGTCACCGGGATGGATGTCTTCGATTTCGACCGGCAAAACGTTGACAGAACTCAGCCCCTCTGGCCGGGTGAGCGACAAGATCACATCCTGCGCCAAGACTCGCAAGCGTACCCGTGACCCGATCTGCGCCTGAACACCTGGCAATTCGAGATCTCCAGCGCTGATGCGCAGCGTCGAGATGCCATCAGAGCCATGCGCCAGTACATCCGCCTCAATCACGGCACCTGCTTCGCGCACCCCCAGTAAGGGCACTGCGGCGGGGTCCGACATGACGTCAAACAGCGGGCCTTGCGCTTGTACGCGCCCGTTCTGGATCAGCACTAGCGTATCGGCAAGCCGTGCGATTTCATCGACCGCATGGCTGACATAAAGGATTGGCAAGCCCAGTGGCCCGTCGCGCAGGCGCTCCAGAAACGGTAGGATTTCCTGTTTGCGCGGGCCGTCCAGACTGGCAAGCGGTTCATCCATCAGCAACATGCGTGGATGGCTGAGCAGCGCGCGGCCCAGGGCGACGCGCTGCTTTTGCCCCCCCGATAAAGTGGCCGGGGCACGGTCGAGCAGGGCTTCAAGGCCCAGCAGTGCCACTACATCTGACAGGTCAGGCCCAGTGCTGCCGCGCGCTGCGTAACTTGCCCCGAACACCAGATTCTGAGTGACGCTGAGGTGGGGAAATAGCCGCGCATCTTGAAACACGGTCCCAAGGCGGCGCTTATGGGGTGGGACGAAAATGCCCCTATCCGTATCGACAAGAACCTCACCGTCGACTGTTATCTTTCCCGCATCTGGCCGCAAAAGACCACCTACCGCGTTGATAACCGTAGTTTTTCCTGCGCCAGATCGCCCGAAGAGCGCGGTAATGCCCGGCCCCGCGTCAAGCGTGATATCCAGCGCGAAATCTGCAAAACGGTGGGAAAGGGACAGGGATAGGCTCATGCGCCAGAGATCCTTGCCGCCACGCGTCTGGCCAGCACTTCGGCCAGCAAAACGGCAGAAACCGCCACGGCGCAGGCCATGAGCACCATAACGACTGCCTGATTTTCACCACCCGGTATTTGCAGCGCTGACCAGATCGCACTTGGAAGGGTCTGGGTCTGGCCGGGAATGTTGGCGACAAAGGTGATTGTGGCGCCGAACTCCCCCATGGCTTTGGCAAACCCCATGACGGTGCCCGCCAGAATGCCGGGCAGGATCAGGGGCAAGGTGACGCGCGCAAAGACCGCACTGCGGGGCGCACCAAGTGAAGCGGCGGCTTCCTCAAGCTTTGGGTCCACCGCCTCGATGGCCAGTCGCATGGCGCGCACCATCAGCGGAAAGCCCATGATCATCGCAGCCAGAACTGCGCCAGACCAGTGAAACGCAAGTTGCAAGCCAATGGCCTCAAGCGCGCGGCCCAAAGGTGCGGTGCGCCCAAATGCGATCAGCAGCAGATATCCGGTCACGACCGGGGGCAGGACCAAGGGCAGATGCACGGCGGCATTCAGCAGGGCTTTGCCCCAGAAGTCGCGCCGCGCCAGCAGCCACGCTACCCAAAGCGCCAGCGGAATGGCTAATAACGTGGCCCAGACCGCCACCCAAAGCGACAGGCGCAGCGCGTCCCAAGCGGCGGCGTCTGGTGTCATGGAAAGACCGGTGCAAAGCCGTAGCGTGCAAAAATCGCACGGCTTTGCGGTGATTGCAGGTGGCTCAGAAAGTCGGTGCCCGCATCCGTCAAAGCCGCAGCCGGATAGATGATAGGGCTGTGTTGATCGGCTGCAATATCGTGGACCACGCGCACTTTGGGTTCCGCCAGCGCATCGGTGCGGTAGACAACGCCAAGCGGCGTTTCCCCACGTGCCACAAGCGCCAAGGCGCTGCGCACGTTATCGGTTTCGGCAAGACGCGGAACAAGCGCATCCCATTGGCCGGTGTTTTGCAGCCATTCGCGGGCATAAATCCCGGCAGGTACGGCATCGCGCTGGCCCATTGCCATACGCCCCGTCTTCAAGGATGCAGCAAGGTTGGTAGGATCAGGCTGTACCGTGTCTGACAAAGGGGCAATCAGGACCATCGTATTGGAAAGCAGATTTACAGGGTCGCCCATTGTGGGCGGTCCGTTCTGCGTTAGCCATACCATCCAGATGGGATTGGCCAAAATCACCAGATCAGCAGGCGCACCGGCGGCGATTTGGCGGGCCATGGTCCCGGAGCCGCCAAATGACAAAGACACAGGTGCTGCAAAGCTGGTTGCGGCCTCGTCCAGCGCGCCGCGCAGGCTTGATGCGGCAAAGACCGTCACCGGCGCAGGCTGCGCAGGGGCCGCAGCGGGCAGGAAAAGCGCCAGGATAAAAAGCAGTTTGGACATCATGGGAGTTACTATCGGCCAAGCGTAAAATGCGCGCAAGGGGATCACTGGTATTGCCAGCCCTTAGCGGTTAAGAAACAGATCTCAAACATGGCCCGGCCCGAGACTGCGATGATCAAACAACTTCCCATATCCTTTGAAGGTGCCCACAAGGGACAGGTTCGCTCGCAGTTTGCGGCCCTTTGCTATCGCAGGCGCAAGGGGAGGTTGCAGATATTGTTGATCACCTCGCGCAGATCAAAACGCTGGATCGTGCCCAAAGGCTGGCCTATTCATGCAAAAACACCCGAGGCGGCTGTGTTGCAGGAAGCCTGGGAAGAAGCAGGCGTCTCCGGGCATGTGACAGGTGGCTGTCTGGGCGTCTATTCCTACACCAAAGAAATCCGCGGTGACGTGCCCCCGGTGCCTATTGTCGCATTGCTTTATCCGGTAGAAGTCAAGGCAAGGGCGAAAATCTTTCCTGAAGCGGGTCAGCGTCGGTGCCAATGGATGTCGCGCAAGAAGGCGATGAAATTGGTCAAGGAACCTGAACTGCGCCGCATTATTCGGGATTTCCAGCCGAACGATGAATTTCCGAGCGCTTGACGCAAGGGGATAGGCGCACCATTTCATTGTGTAAGGCGACAACAAAGGGCAAGCTGCGGCCAGTATGATCCAATTTACCTTGAAATGTGACCAAGACCACAACTTTGACAGCTGGTTCAAGTCGGCGGCGGCCTTTGAGGCGCTGTCGCAGGCCGGGCATCTGAGCTGTTCTGTATGCGGGTCTTCCAGTGTCCGCAAAGGGATCATGGCACCGCGCGTCACCTTGGGCAGAAAAGACGCCCCGCAAAAATCTGACACGCCCGAAAAGACGTCGGTGCCAGTTCTGTCTGAACCTCAAAATGATGTTGAAAAGGCGATCAGCGCGCTGCGCAAGAAGGTTGAAACGTCGTCCGAATACGTCGGTGCGGACTTTGTGAAGCAAGCCCGGGCGATGCATTCTGGCGAGGTGCCTGAACGCTCGATTTACGGCGAGGCGCGGCTGGATCAGGCCAAAGCACTTGTGGAGGAAGGTGTGCGGCTGATGCCGCTGCCGTTCCGGCCAAAACGGTCAACCCAATAAAAACACGCGGTTGGGGCATTCCCTTTTGCGGCAATAAGGAATCCCAAACCATGACAGTTTTGATCACAGGTGCCAGTCGCGGTATCGGCGCGGGGCTGGCTGCGCATTACAGGGAGGCCGGACGCGAGGTGTTCGGCACGGGCCGTTCGCCCATGGCCGATATCCAGCTTGATGTGACGCACCCCAAGGATCACACGGCCATGGCAGACGCGCTTGGCGACCGGGCAGTTGATCTGTTGGTGTGCAATGCTGGCGTTTATCTGGACAAGGGCGACACGTTTGACCACGGATATGGTGCCGATCTTTGGGCGCATAGTTTTGCGACGAATGTAACGGGCGTGTTTTTGACCATTCAGGCGTTGTTACCGCATCTGCGACGCGCGCAGTCGCCGAAGATCGCAATCATATCCTCGCAGATGGCGTCCTCTGAACTGGCCCTTGGGCAGAGCTATATCTACCGCTCTTCGAAGGCGGCAGTAATGAATCTGGGCCGCAACATCGCGACGGATCTTAAAAGCGAAGGGATCGCTGTCGGTATTTATCATCCGGGTTGGGTCCAGACGGATATGGGCGGCAACAGCGCGGCGATTACCGTGAACGAGGCTGTTGAGGGCCTTGTGGCCCGGTTTGCTGAATTGGATATGGCCAAGACGGGGTGTTTCGAGACGTGGGATGGGCGGGTCCATCCTTACTGAGGTCTTTGTTTGATTTGGATGCCCGGGGCTTTGCCCCGGACCCCAGGATATTTCCAAGCCAGAGAAGAGACCGCCTGCGCGGGCTTGCTAAGCCAACCGCTTGCGCTTAAACCGCGCGGGATGTTTGACGCGGGGGATCTATGCCTGTTCTGGTGATGAAATTTGGTGGTACGTCCGTGGCGACACTGGACCGTATACGCCGTGCGGCCAAGCGCGTTGGCGTTGAAGTGTCCAAGGGCTACGACGTGATCGTCATTGTGTCAGCGATGTCTGGCAAGACGAACGAGCTTGTCGGTTGGGTCAATGAGACCTCGCCGCTTTATGATGCACGCGAATATGATGCGGTCGTGTCGAGTGGAGAGAATGTCACGGCAGGCCTGATGGCGCTGACCTTGCAGGAGATGGATATTCCTGCGCGCAGTTGGCAAGGCTGGCAGGTTCCGGTCAAGACCACCTCGGCCCATTCATCGGCGCGGATCGAAGAGATTCCATCTGCCAATATCACAGCGAAGTTTGCGGAAGGCATGAAGGTCGCGGTTGTCGCGGGATTTCAGGGGGTGAGCCCGGAAGGCCGCATCACGACCTTGGGGCGTGGCGGGTCTGATACCACGGCGGTGGCTTTCGCGGCTGCCTTTGAGGCGGAACGCTGCGATATTTATACGGATGTGGACGGGGTCTACACCACGGACCCGCGCGTCAGTGCAAAAGCGCGTAAGCTGGACAAGATTGCGTTCGAAGAGATGTTGGAACTTGCCTCGCTTGGGGCCAAGGTTCTTCAGACCCGCTCTGTTGAGCTGGCGATGCGATACAAGGTCAAGCTGCGTGTGCTAAGCAGTTTTGAGGAACAATCAGACGAAGCTGGAACGCTGGTCTGTGCTGAGGAGGAAATTATGGAAAGCAATGTTGTATCGGGTGTCGCGTTCTCGCGCGATGAGGCGAAGATGACGCTTGTGTCTGTGGCAGACCGCCCCGGTATCGCGGCAGCCATCTTTACCGCGCTCAGCGAGGGTGGTGTGAATGTCGATATGATCGTTCAGAACATCTCTGAAGAAGGGCGCACGGACATGACGTGGTCTTGCCCCGTTGACCACATCAAGCGCGCTGAAAAGGCCATGGATGACGCAAAGGCGGCGGGCACCATCAATTTCAACGAAGTGATCGCTGATATGGATGTGGCGAAAGTGTCCGTTGTCGGGATCGGGATGCGGAGCCACACGGGTGTTGCCGCCAAGATGTTCCAGGTGCTCTCAAATGAAGGCATCAACATCAAGGTCATCACCACCTCCGAGATCAAGATATCTGTCCTGATTGATCGCAAATACATGGAACTGGCCGTTCAGGCGCTGCATGACGCGTTCGAACTGCACAAGGCTGCCTAAAACACGTGCATGCCTTGTACGACTGACCTAGATAGTTCCCGCAATGGTGGTATCGTCTCTTTTCTGTTGCGCGGTGGGAGTGATAGGCATTGTCGATAACAGGCGTTTCATTTTTCAAGGGCCTGTGGTCTAAGCTGACCTTGCGGAGGAAAAAATACCATGGCCGACGGGTTTGAAACAGAGAGTCGCAAGCTGCTGGGCCGTCTTCGCGACGCTATGGCAAGCGACGACGCAGGTCAGGCGCGGCTGGACAAGATCACCCATTTGATAGCGACGTCGATGGGCTGCGAGGTCTGTTCGATCTATCTGTTCCGCGATGACGTGACACTTGAGCTGTGCGCGACCGAAGGGCTGAAAGCAGACGCTGTTCATGAAACACGGATGAAGCTGGGCGAAGGCCTTGTGGGCCGTGTCGCCAAGCGCAAGCAGATCATCAACACGCCCAATGCCCCCCAAGCCCCCGGTTTCCGGTTCATGCCTGAAACTGGCGAGGAGATTTATTCAAGCTTTCTGGGCATTCCTGTGCAGCGGCTGGGAGAGACGCTTGGGGTTTTGGTTGTGCAGTCCAAAGCTGCGCGGGAATTTTCTGCCGACGAGGTTTATGCGCTGGAAGTCGTGGCGATGGTTTTGGCCGAGATGGCCGAGCTGGGTGCCTTTGTCGGCGAAGGTGCCGCGATGTCTGCGCGCCATAGCCAGCCTGTTCTGATCCGCGGCACGGTCGGGCAGGAAGGCGTGGCAGATGGGCATGTCTGGCTGCACGAGCCACGCGTTGTGGTTTCAAACCCTGTTGCTGATGATCCGGTGCGTGAAACCGAGCGGCTGAACGAAGCAGTCGACGAATTGCGCATCAGCGTCGATCAGATGATGACAATGGCGGGTGGCGACAAGGACCAGCGGCAAGTACTTGAAGCCTACCGGATGTTTGCAAACTCCAAAGGGTGGTTGCGCCGGATGGAGGAGGACATCAGCCGGGGACTTTCAGCCGAAGCTGCTGTTGAAAAGGAACAATCGCTGGCGCGGTCGCGGATGGGGCAGGCGAGTGACGCATATCTGCGCGAGCGCTTGTCTGATCTGGACGACCTCAGCAACCGTCTGTTGCGTATTCTGACCGGGCAGGGGTCGAACACGGGCGCGGAAATGCCGGTGAACCCGATTCTCGTGGCGCGCAATATCGGCCCTGCAGAGCTGCTGGAATATGGCCGTTCCTTGCGCGGTATCGTGCTTGAAGGGGGATCCGTCGGCAGCCATGCCGCGATTGTTGCCCGTGCCCTAGCGATCCCTTTGATCGTACATGCGGCGCGGATTACGAATGACGCTTTAAACGGCGACCGGATCATGGTCGACGGCGAACAAGGCGTTGTGCATCTTCGGCCTGACGAAAATGTCGCCTCTGCTTTTCGCGACAAGATTGCGATGCAGGCCGAGGCGCAAGAGCGTTATACCTCGATCCGCGACAAGCCGGCCGAGACGAAATGTGGCAAGACGATTGCGCTGATGATGAATGCCGGGCTGATGGCTGATTTGCCTTCTCTGGACGGATCAGGTGCCGAGGGTGTGGGGCTGTTTCGGACCGAGTTGCAATTTCTTGTGCGCAGCAAGATGCCAAAAAGATCCGAGTTATCATCGCTTTATACCCGTGTGTTGGATGCCGCAAAAGGCAAGCGCGTGGTGTTTCGCACGCTCGATATCGGGTCAGACAAAGTGCTGCCCTACATGAAGCCCAATGACGAGCCCAACCCGGCCTTGGGATGGCGCGCGATCCGCGTGGGATTGGACAAGCCAGGCATCATGCGGATGCAATTACAGGCCCTTATTCGTGCCGCGAACGGGCGGCCCTTGTCGGTGATGTTTCCATTTGTGGCGCAGTTCGAGGAATATCGCGCGGCGCGTGCTGAAATGGACAAGACGCTAGCCCGCGAGGCGCGCTTGGGCCATGCGCTGCCGTCGCATCTGGAAATTGGTGCGATGCTGGAAACGCCGTCGCTGGCCTTTGCGCCCAAGAAGTTTTTCGAAGAGGTCGAGTTTCTGTCGATTGGTGGCAACGACCTTAAGCAGTTCTTCTTTGCGGCCGACCGCGAAAACGAATTGGTCAGACGGCGCTATGACACGCTGAATGTAAGCTTTTTGACCTTTCTTGAGGGCATTGTTGGACGCTGTCGCGAGACCAACACACCGCTGTCGTTTTGTGGCGAAGACGCTGGGCGCCCAGTTGAGGCGCTATGTTTTGCCGCCATCGGGATCACCACGCTTTCGATGCGCCCTGCGTCGATCGGGCCGGTAAAGAGCCTGCTGCGGCGGAGCAATCTTGACGAGGTGCGCGCGGTTATCTACGAGGCGCGCGAGCGCGGCGATCAATCCGTGCGTGCCGCCGTGATGGAACACCTGCGCCACAACCCGTCATAGACGCCCAAGCTGTTCTAGGCCCTGTGGATAAGGCGTTTCAGCCTTTCCTCACGCATCGGATCAGCATCATACCGGAAGCTGCTGGATTCATTCGGGTTCGCAGATACAGGCTGGCATCCCGTATTTCGGGGGCAAGAAACGGCTATGATCTTTGAAAGCAAACCAAATGGTGCAGTATATCCACATGGTCTACGCTTGAGTTTGTGCTATTCGAACATGCGCCAAGGCTTATCCCTAGAAAGACCAATCTGGTGGATTCCCGTTGACCACAGGCCGCTCAAAAAAACTCGCTTGGGTCAACCCAAAGGGAGCTTTGAGATGTTTTAGAAAAACGCAAAGCGGTGGGCTGTTGTTGCGCATGATCTAACGCGGTGTGATCGAAGGGACTAACTGGCCCCGTAAGGGCACTTCTGAGAGGTAAATGCCCGCGCGTTTCGCAGGGTGGAAGAAAAAACCCAACTAACGGCTAGGCGCGGCGGTTAATATTGCCTTTAATGCGGTTCGTCCCTGTCTGTTTTTGGAGGGAAGGATAGTTTGCGAAAAGGCCCAGTCCGTGACCCCATTTGTCTTCAATACCACGAAATCAGTTGTTTTTGAAAATGGCGCCGCTGTGCGTCTGGCAGAGCTTGCAGGTGACCTGCTGGGGCAAGACTGCCTGTTTGTGACTGACCCCGGCTTGCGGGCCTTGGGGCTTTGTGATCCGGCAATTGCTGCCTTGGAAAAGGCAGGCCACACGGTCACGGTCTTTGATGCGGTTGAGGCAGACCCGTCTCGCGAGACGCTGATGATGGCGGTTGAGGCGGGCAGGGCGGCTGGGGCAAGCGGCATCATCGGCTTTGGTGGCGGGTCTTCGCAGGATGTGGCCAAGCTGGTGGCGCTTTTGCTGGGCTCGGGCGAGGATCTGGACGCCGCGTGGGGTGTGGCGAACGCCAAAGGGCCGCGCTTGCCCTTGGTGTTGATCCCGACCACGGCGGGCACCGGATCAGAGGTAACCCCTGTTTCCATCATCACCGTCGGAGCCGAGGAAAAGCGCGGCGTGTCGTCGACTGTGATCCTGCCTGACATGGCTATTCTTGACGCAGAACTGACGTTGGGGTTGCCTGCCCATATCACCGCTGCCACAGGGATCGACGCGATGGTGCACGCGATCGAGGCCTATGCGTCGAAAAATGCCAATAACAATCCGGTTTCCAAGCTGCTTGCCCGCGAGGCGCTGCGGTTGCTGGGGGCTCATATCGAGACGGTTGTCGCGGATGGGTCGAACCTTGACGCCCGCGGTGCGATGTTGCTGGGATCGATGTTGGCCGGGCAGGCATTTGCCAATTCGCCAGTCGCGGCTGTCCACGCTCTTGCCTATCCAATCGGGGGGACGTTCCACATCCCGCATGGGCTGTCGAATGCGCTGGTTCTGCCCCATGTGTTGCGGTTTAACGCGCCGGATGCGGGCACCGTTTATGCCGAGATTGCGGCGGATGCCTTCCCGGAGTTGGCCCAAGTTGAGGGCACGCAGGCGCGCACAGCCGCGTTTATTGACGCACTGGCTGATCTGTCCGCCCGTGTTGGTCTGCAAACGCGCTTGCGTGACGTGGATATTCCCAAAGACGCCATCGATAAAATGGCCGCCGATGCGATGCTTCAGTCACGACTGCTTGTGAATAATCCGCGTGATGTGACCCAAGCAGACGCACACACGATCTATACGGCGGCGTGGTAGTGGCAGACCGTCCTGTCGCGCCCAAACGCGCTGATTTTGCAGATTTCTACCCGCTTCAGACGCGCTGGAACGACAATGATGTGTATGGGCACATGAACAATGTTGTCCACTATGCGCTGTTTGACACGGCTGTGAACGGCTGGCTGATTGACCGCGGGCTGCTTATCCCCTTGACCAGCCCGGTCTTCGGTCTGGTCGTTGAAACGGGGTGCAGGTATTTTGGTGAAATGCAGTTTCCTGATCGCGTCACCGCTGGCTTGCGGGTGGCCAAACTGGGGCGCAGTTCGGTCAGAATGGAGCTGGGGTTGTTTCGAAACGATGACGATATAGCCTCTGCCGAAGGGTTCTTTGTTCATGTATATGTAGACCGAAAAGACCACCGCCCGGCAGAGTTGCCAAAGGCCACGCGCATCGCACTTGAGGGGTTGGTAAAGGTCTAGCGGATTAGCGTGGCTTTGCCCAGAAACCGCTTCGCAGGTTGCATGTAAGCCACGACCCTATGTTATAAGCCACCGAATCACCGCATTTTCTGCTGTGCAGCAATTCATGCAGTACATGCATTTTGCATTTAAAACGACAAAAACCGGAGCGACCTCCCTGTGCCTAAAAAGAAACGTATCGTTGTTAAAATCGGATCAAGCCTGCTGGCGAATGAAGAGAAACTAACCCTGCGCTTTGCTTTCATGAACGGGCTGTTGGCGGATATTGCCGACCTTCAAAACGAGGGCTACGAGATCATTCTAACTTCTTCCGGTTCTGTCGCACTTGGGCTGAACATGATCGGCAAGCGCCCCGAGGATGCCGGCATTCTGGATAAACAGGCCGCCGCCGCCTGTGGCCAGCCTTTGCTGATGAATGCCTACCGTCAGGTCGCGTCTGAGTACGGGATGGACGTGGCGCAAATGCTGGTCACTGTTGAAGACATGGAAGAACGCCGCCGTTTCCTCAACATCAAAAATGCGATGCTTCGTTTGTTTGAAAATGGCATCCTGCCGATCATCAATGAAAACGATTCAATCGCCACGACCGATCTGAAAGTGGGCGACAATGACCGCCTCTCTGCCAAGGTCGCGCAGATGGTCGAGGCGGATCACCTGATCATCCTCACCAGTGTTGAAGGGCTCTACGACCGTGACCCCTCCGAGCCGGGCGCGCAATTCATCGAAGAGATCGAAGACGTCAGCGAACATCTTGAATCGACCAAAAGCGTAAGCGAATTGGGGAGCGGTGGTATGATGACAAAGATGCTGGCCGCCAACATGGCGCAAAACGCCGGCGTCGAGACGATCATCGCCGAAGGCATCATCGACGCGCCTGTATCATCAGTACTGCGCCGCGAACGCCGCCATACCCGCTGCCTGGCGCGCGACAAGACAGGGTCCCCGCTGATGGTCTGGCTCAGCAACCGTCTGCAGGTTGCGGGCACGCTGGTGGTCTCCAACGCTGCAGTTGCTGCAATTTCGGCTAAGGACAGGGGTCTTGAGCGTGGCGATCTGGTGTCGATCCAGGGGGAATTCTCCAAAGGTGACGTGCTCCATGCCTATGATGAAAACGGCAATGAATTCGCACGCGGGCTGACCAACTTCTCCTCTGAGGAGACA
>JAGXHA010000042.1 GCA_024636475.1 Roseobacter sp.
AACTCAATGCGTTTCCGAAGGCTTATCCCTTTTAGTCCGGTCGGGCACTGTCATAGGAAACCTGCTTGAGGCGGGCAGGGCGGTCCCGTAGCGTTTGGGAATGGCAAAACACAGTCCTTTTCGGTACTTCAAGACATCCCCGGAGATCATTCGCCTTGACGTGATGCTCTATGTGCGGTTCCCGCTTTGGCTTCGCAATGTCGAGGATCTGTTGCACGAACGCGGCATGGAGTTCAGCTACGAAACCGTTCGGTTCTGGTAGCATAGATTTGGTCCTTTGTTTGCGGCCGAGATCCGCCGCAGACGGGTGGACCGGATGCGGCCACGGACACATTGGCAATGGCCCCTCGACAAGGTTTTCGTCAAGATTAACGGCGAGACGCACTATCTTTGGCGGGCCGTGGACCACGAGGGCGAGGTGCTCGAAAGCTTTGTGACCAAGCGCCGTCACCGCAAAGCGGCGTTGAAATTCCTGAGGAAAACCATGAAAGGTCATGGCAAGGGTGAGGTGATCGTCACCGACCATCTGCGTTCCTATGGCGCTGCCATCAAAGAGATCGGCAATGCGGACCGACAAGGAACAGGCCCTTGGCTCAACAACAGGGGCGAGAATTCTCACCAGCCCTTTCGAAGGCGAGAACGGGCGATGCTCCGCTTTCGGCGCATGAAGACCTTGCAGAAATTTGTTGCAGTCCACGCCTCGGTCCACAACCTGATTTCAATCAGGAGCGCCATCTCTATTCACGCCATAACTTCAAGCTCAACCGTGCCGCTGCTCATTCCGAGTGGCGCCAACTTTGTTCAGCATAGCTTCCGGCATTTGACGGCAAACTGAGACCGGTTCGAATTAGTTTGAAAGCACCGATGCCCGCGCTTGCCGGATTGCTAATTTTGACTGCGTGGAACATGAGCGAGCCACACGAGTGGCGCAGCTACGGGATCAAACACCTAGTATCCGACGGCTTGGCCGTCTTTTCGTGGGTCAGATGCCGCGACATAGCCGCCATCATCAAGACGTTCGATCAGTTGCGCGCCGCCAAAGCCAAAGGCGCTATCGGGGGTTTCAACCGATATGTCATGGCCAAGGCTACTCAGTTTGTCGCGGGTGGTAGCGGGCATGGCCTCTTCGCAGGCGACCTGTTGTCCTTCGACAAAGCGCCAGCGGGGCGCATCGACTGCGGTTTGCACGTCCTGATCCCAAAGCTGCGTCCGCAGCACCATTTGCACGTGGCCCTGTGCCTGCATCGGCCCACCCATGACGCCAAAGCTCATCTTTGGTTTGCCATTCTTCATCAAGAAGCCTGGGATGATCGTCTGGAACGGCTTTTTGCCTGGGCCGACTTCATTTTGATGGCCCGCTTCAAGTGTGAAACCTGCGCCACGGTTCTGAAGGCTGATGCCGGTGCCGGGAACCACAACGCCGGACCCGAAGCCGGAGTAATTCGACTGGATGAAGGATACCATCATACCTGACGCATCTGCAGTCGTCAGGTAAACGGTGCCGCCTGCCTTTGGCGCGCCGGGACCATGTGCGATCGCACGATCAATTGAAATCAGCGCTGCGCGTGATTTCAGATAGGCAGGGTCCAGCAAATGCTCTGGCGTGCTGTCGGTCATGTATTTGCGGTCAGCCACGTAGGCGTGCAGGTCTGCAAAGGCCAGCTTGATCGCTTCAATTTGAAGGTGCAGTGCGATTGGATCATCTGCGGGCACATCGCGGATCGCGGTATGTTCCAGCATGCCAAGTGCCATCAGGGCGGCGATACCTTGACCATTGGGCGGGATTTCGTGCAGCAGATTGTCGTCGAAAGCCGTCGAAAGTGTGCCGCACCATTCGCTTTGATGCGCGGCAAGGTCGGCTTCGCTCAAAGCGGCCTCGTGGGCGCGCGCATGTGCCGCCATCTTTTCTGCCAATATGCCTTCGTAAAAGGCACGGCCATTGGTTTCTGCAATCAGGATCAGGCTTTTCGCGAGGTCTGGATTGCGAAACCTTTCACCCGCGCGCGGTGCGCGTCCACCAGGCATGAAGGCTTCGGCAAAGCCGGGCTGATCTGACAGAATTTCCGCGCCGCGTTCCCAAAGTGCGCCAATCACCGGTGACACGATGAAACCGTTTTCAGCATAGCCAATCGCGGGTGCCAGCAATGTCGCCAAATCAAGCGTGCCGAAACGTTCGGCCAAAGTCACCCAGGACCTGACAGCGCCGGGGACGGTCACACTGTCCCATCCGCGGAACGGAATCGTTTTGTGGCTGGCAAACCTTTCACGCGTCCAGCCCGCAGGCGAAGCCCCGGACCCGTTCAGACCGTGAAGCTCGGTCCCATCCCAAAGGATGCAATATCCATCAGACCCAAGACCGTTGCCCGTGGGTTCAACGACAGTCAGCGTTGCCGCAGCGGCAATTGCGGCATCAACAGCGTTGCCGCCCTGCGCCAGCATCGAAAGCCCCGCCTGTGCGGCCAGCGGATGAGAGGTCGAAACCACGTTTTCGGCCAAAACAGGCGAGCGGCGTGAAGCATAGAGGGCGTCGTGGCGCAGATTCATTACACAGGTTCCTTCGATATTTTTTGGTCGTTTCGTGATTTCAGAATGCCGCGCACCGCCCAAGCCACGGAAAGCGCTGCCGCAATCAGGAACATCAGGCTAACGGGGCGCGTAAAAAACAGGTTCCAGTCGCTGTCAGTCATCAAGGCACGTCGCAGATTTGTCTCGGCGATCGGGCCAAGGATGACGCCCAGCACAAGCGGTGCCAGAGGGTAATCCAGCGACTTCAGCGCATAGCCAAACAGGCCGATGAAGCCCAAAAGATACAGGTCAGAGACCCGGTTGTTCAACGCGAACGATCCGACAACGCAGCACACAAGGACAATCGGCACGACGACCCACTTGGGCACCTCTGCGACCCGCAAAAAGGCGCGCATGGACACAATGCAGATGAAAAGCATCATCAAGCTGGACACGGCCATCGCGATAAACATGCCGTAAACCAGATCGCCATTATCCATGATCAGACGCGGACCAACCGAAATGCCGTGCACCATCAGCGACGCCATCAAAATCGCATCCACGGCCGAGCCCGGAATGCCGAGAGCAATCAACGGGATCAAACCGCCGCCTGCAGTTGCGGAATTGCCTGCCTCTGACGCAATAACGCCGTCGGGCGTGCCTGTGCCGAATGCCTCTGGCGTGTCAGAGGCGCGCTTGGCCTGATCGTAGGCCACAAGATTGGCGATTGATCCACCGGCCCCCGGAAGGGCGCCGATTGCAACGCCGATAAGCGACGACCGGACCAGGTTGACCGGACGCATCAGCACTTCGCGCATGACCGCCCAGGTCTTGAATTCAACATCGCCGGTGACCAGTTTTTCGCCAGTCTTGATCGCGTTGACATCTTCAACCTCGGACGCAAGCTGCGATATGGCGAAAATCCCGATCAGCACGACCAGAAACGGCAGGCCTGCCGCCAGCATTTCAAAACCCATGTCAAAGCGCGGGCGTCCCATCATGGGGTCCGTGCCGACCGTTGAAATCGCAAGCCCGATCATCGCCGCAATCAATCCGCGTTGCAGTGAATGGCCGACAAGACTGGCCACTATGGTCAGCGCAAAAACAATCAGCGCGAAATATTCCCAAGGGCCAAGTTTCACGGCAAAAATCGCAAGTGGCGGTGCTGCAAAAATCAAAACGATGGTCGAGATAACCGTCCCAAAAAATGACGCCCAGACCCCTAAAGACAAGGCGCGTCCCGGCTCACCTTTGCGGGCCATCGGGAAGGCGTCAAACGTGGTGGCGACGGATGATGGCGTGCCGGGAATACCCAGCAAGGCCGCTGAGATCAGACCGCCGGTATAGCCGCCCACATAGACCGACAACATCAACGAGATGCCCTGCAAGGGTTCCATCGTAAAGGTCAGCGGCAAGGTCAGCACAATGGCCATTGTCACCGTAAAGCCGGGAATGGCAGCCGCGATGATGCCGGCAAACGATCCGAAGAACATCATGATCAGGGTGGTTGGCGCTAAAACCTGTGCCGCACCAATGAGGAAGTCGTTCATGGTTTATCGTCCCCGTGGTAAAAAGACGTTGAAGACCTCGGCGAAAAGCCAATTCAGGCCGAATGAGAAGATCACAGACAAGACCAGTGCGATGGCGATGGCTTTGCGTGTTTTTGGGGCAAAGGTGATTTGCAGAACTGCCAAAAAGGCAAAGGTCGCAATCGGGTAGCCTATAACGGGCATGGCAAAGAGATAGACCGCAAGGCAGCCAAAGACGACAAACACCAAACGGCGCGACAGCGCCCATTGGCCAATGTGTGAAAAGAAACGTCCGTATGCCTGCGTCGGCAGTTTCCGGACGGAGCCTACGATTGCGCCAAGCAGCAACGCGATGAGCGTTCCGTGAACCAGTATTGGAAAGGCACCGGCACCCAAGACCTCAAACCGCGATGTGGGGATGGTACGGGCCTCTAGAAAGAGGCCCGCTGACACTGCAAGCAGTGCAACGTAGGACAGAAGACGGGCGACGTCGCCCGACTCCTGACGTTGTTTGTTATCGGGCATCTGGCTCAAGGCGCGATCACGTCTGCCAGACGGTCAACGGAGGTTGCAAGGTTGGACAGGTAGGTTGTGTAACCGTCTTGCCCGCGGAATGCGACTTCTGCACCGGCATTGTTGATCTGCTCAATGAAGGATGGATCGTTTGACAGGTTCTCAAGTGCTGTCTCCATCGTGGCCTTTGCTTCATCTGGCGTACCTTTTGGCATAACGATGCCGCGGGTGATTGACAGATCAAGGTCTGCGCCAAGATCTATGAAGGTCGGCACGTCCGGTGTCTGCGGCATACGTGTTGGCGACCCTGTGGCAAGGAACAGCAGATCGCCGTTTTCGACAAACTGCAGCGACGACGAAATGTCGCCAATGGCCAGATCAAGGTTTCCACCGACCAGCGCGCGTACACGCTCGCCCGTGCCTTCGTAACCGACATAGCGCCAGTCCAGATCAAACGCTTCCGCGATCATCGCAGCGTGCAGGTGCGGCACACCACCGAGTGTGACGCCGATCGTCAGTTCACCGGGATTGGCCTGCGCATATTCAACCAGACCCTCAAACGTATCGTAGGGTTGATCGGTTGCTGCAACCAGATACTGTGGCGATGCTGTCATAAGCGCGATGGGCTCGAAATCGTCCCATGCCAGTTCGGTTAGACCGGTGGCTGTTGCGGCCAGAAGACCTTCGTGCACCTGGCTGATGGTATAGCCGTCAGCGGCGCGACGTGATGCCTCTGTCAGGCCAACCGTGCCACCAACGCCGGGTATGTTGATCACGGGCATTTCGACGCCCAAGAACGGGGTAATGTTGTTGGCAACAAGCCGCATCAGCGTATCGCTGCCGCCACCGGGTGACCAAGGGACGATGAATTCAACAGGTCGGTCGGGATATTGCTGGGCAATTGCGGGCTGGGCGATGGCGGCAGATGCCAGCCCGATTCCTGCAATGATGCGCGTAAATATAGTCATGAATGTCTCCATTTTTGCATGAGCGCCAGAAGTCCTGGGACACCCACACCCCTAAAGCGCAAGATTGCCTTTCGAAAGCGATTTTGTTTTGTGTTTTAATGAAGCATTGCTTAACTTGACCCGATGGATATTGGCCAGCTTCAAACTTTGGTTGCCGTCGCAGACACCGGCAGCTTTGCGGGTGCAGCGCGGGTTGTGAACCTGACTGCCTCTGCAGTTAGTCAACAAATTCAAAAACTTGAAGGTGAAGTCGGGGTCACTCTTTTTGACCGCAAAAAGCGCCCGCCACAGATAAATGCCAAGGGTGAAGAATTGGTCCGCGCGGCCCGCAGTGTGCTGCAGACAATGACCGAAGCCCGCTTGGCGATTTCGGGTGGTCGCACGGCAGGCATGCTTAAAATTGGGGCGATACGAACAATTTCCATGCGACTCGTGCCTTTCGCCTTGGCCGATATGTCCGCGCTTTACCCCGATCTGACCTTTGATTTGACTGTTGGCATCTCGCAAAGCCTGATGGCCGATGTTGCCACAGGCCGCCTTGACGCGGCGCTGGTCGCGGAACACGTGGGCGTGCCTTCAGGATTGTCGTGGCACCCCGTGTTTTCCGAACCTCTGGTCCTTGTCGCGCCGCCGCATGCCGCCGGCCAGTCAGAGCTTTCGTTGCTGTATGGGCTGCCGTTCATCCGTTACGAAACCGCTGTGCCGCTGGCCCGGCAAATTGAAATGGAATTATCGCGCCTTGGTGTCACCCCGCGTGAAATCGCGGTCGCCAACACAATGCCTTCGGTGATCGGTATGGTGCAGGCCGGCTTGGGCGTCGCAATCGTTCCCAGAATCGCCTACCTCGACGCGTCGCCGGGATCGTTGTATTGTAGATCATTTCGCAATGGCGCGATCTCGCGCAGGCTGGGTCTTGTGCAGCGGCAGGTGTCTTCACGATCGGAAGTGTTGACCGAATTGCGGCGCATCTTGGCGCAACGGGCAAGCGATATCGGTTTTGATGATGTGGATATGTCGACAGAGCCGCCACATGAAAGCGGCTAGGCGCTATCCGGTGCGGGCTAGTCCTGAATGAATGCGAGGTAATCGAACAGATCTTCGAAATCACTTTCCAGCACTTCGCCATCCGCGCCGCCCTCTGGATAGAAATGGCGCAATCCAGTGGCTGCAAATTCGGGCATCGCCGTGTCGGGGTCCTCTTTTTCGACCAATCCCATCACAAACCGCCTGACATACAGTCGCGGAAAGCGGCCATGGTCGCGCTGCGCAAGCAGAAGCTCTTTTAGAGCACGATGTCTCCATCCCGACATTCCAATCTCTTTAAGTCCCAATTTCATTGAATTTGATCAGTGGATGTCGTCCAGAGCACAGTCCGCCGAAAAGACAGGCGCAATCGGCAGGGCCATGCTCAGGACCTTCCAACCAGCATGGTTTCGACCAGCTTCTGCACCCGGAGGGCCTCGCCAGGTGTCGCAAGCCTGTTTGGCTTTCCCGCGATACACAGCAGCAAATCGTCCAGCTGCGCTTTGAGACTGGAGGCACGCGGATTCGCTGGTCGCTCTGACATCTCAATGAAGTCCCCGCCGTCAGAGACGGTATCGACGTAAAAATCGGTGATACTCCGACTGACGACAGATCCCTTGATTGTCAGTTCTTGTCGATCCGGCTGTGCGTCGCCGACGCTGACCCCAGTGTCTGCCATATGGAGCTGATAGGCGCGCAGATCATCCGGCGTGGCAATGTCGGGCGATCTCCCAAGGAAGGCCGCAAAATCCTTGATAGCTCGGATGTGGTACTTCTGCGCTTTGTCACCCATTCCACGGATGCGCATGTCTTCGATCATCCGCTGGCGCAGCGGGCTAACTCTCTCCTCTGTCATGGGAACCTCCTGTCTGATGATTGAGAAGACCCCAATCGTCAGGCAGGCCAGCCAGATCGCAAAATGTGCGCCGCTATAAACGGCTCACACTATCAACCAAATGCGCCAATGCCGCGGAGCGGCTTCGTCCTTGGGCCGGAAGCTGACCATTCGAAGGCCGCCAGATCCGCATGGCCAACCTCAGCACTCAATCGAAAGCAAGTGACGATGGTTGCAAGCTCCCGCAACCATCGTTACTTGCCCAGAACGCCCGCCTTTCCAGCGGGCGTTGGCATGTCGATCCATCCCACTCGCACACAACGACAAAATCCCGCCCAGAGCGCCTTCCAGCGTGATCAGGTTGCCTTTGTTCGCAGGCGTGACCACGATACGGTCCGATCAGGCTGCGGATCATCTCGCAGCGCCTTGGGATACCGGCCGCCAGCGCCCAAAAGCATCGTCCCGATAGACCAAAGACCGACCATGCACTAACATTCAAACTGGACCACCCGATGGGGGCACTCCAGCCCTCGGCGCAGGCTTACTCTTTTTTAAGCGACACACCATACGAGCGACCGTCTCTGGGGAAAGGGACAGTGGCGATAACCAACAATGGCCGTCGTATGGTGCACCTTCATTAGGCATCGTAGAATAATGCATCTCTGAATGCAGCTAAGACGCCAGTGCAATGTGTCTTCAGTTTGACAGTGTGATGTTGGTCTGATGGCGCTTGCCAATAGCCCTTGGCCTTGTGTCATGCCCTGAGGTCTGGCGCATTGGCTGCCATATGAATGGGTGCCGCCTTTTGGCAGACCCATTGTCACAAACTCATAGACATCATTGGCAGACATTGGAGGGCATCACGCTCATTGGATAGCTTCCCAAAAGCGGACATCGACCGGTTGTGTCTCGAATGTGGTGGAAACTCTCTAGCGGCATTCTCCGAGCATGTGGATTTGGGCCTGATCAGGCCGCGAGGTCAAGGCTGATCGGGGCGATAGGCTGAGCCAAGGTTTCCCAGCCATCGATTTTTCGCATTTG
>JAGXHA010000043.1 GCA_024636475.1 Roseobacter sp.
ATTCCGGGCATCAACCAGATCATCATTTATCTCGTTGCGATCATCATTTTGCTGACGCGTCCCCGTGGCCTGATGGGCCGCAAAGGCGTGATGGAGGATTAAACCATGCTTGGACTATCTAAAAAGGACGCGGGCCTCCTGATTGTTGTGGCATTGCTTTGCCTCTTCGCCCCCTTCCTCCTGAACCCATTCCCCGAAGGATCGGCCATGGCCCAGTTCAACGGGGGCTATCCTGACCTGATGCAGCGTTTGGTGATCTTTGGTATCTTTGCCATCGGGTTCAACATCCTGTTCGGTTTGACAGGTTACCTCAGCTTCGGACACGCAGCCTTTCTGGGTGTAGGATCATACGCTGCGATCTGGATGATGAAACTGCTGACGATGAACATCATCCCGGCGATCATGATCTCGGTGCTGGTGGCGGGCTTGTTTTCATTGCTCGTGGGGTGGATCTCACTGCGCCGCTCGGGCATCTATTTCTCGATCCTGACATTGGCCTTTGCCCAGATGTCCTATGCTTTGGCCTATTCGGTTCTGACGCCCATAACAGGTGGTGAGACCGGTCTTCAGCCGAAATACACGGATCCGCGCATTCTGGACGGTGCTCTGCCGGCAGGTCAATCGCCCCGCGCCAACCTGTTCGGGCTGGACATGAAGGCCACCACGCAGCTTGAGGTTGGTGATTGGGTCTTTACCTTCAACGCAGGCTATTACATCGCGGCCGCTGTCATGCTCATCGCCTTCTACCTGTCGATGCGTATCTTTCGCTCACCTTTGGGCATGATGCTGCGGGCCGTGAAATCGAACCAGCAGCGGATGAACTACACCGGCCTCAACTCAAAGCCCTATACACTGGCTGCCTTCGTCATCTCTGGCATGTATGCGGGGCTTGCAGGCGGGCTGCTGGTGGCAATGGACACGCAAGTGGGTGCGGAGCGGATGTTCTGGACAGCTTCGGGCGAAGTTGTGTTGATGACAATCCTTGGCGGTGCCGGCACGTTGATCGGTCCGATTTTGGGCGCGGGCTTCATCAAATACATGGAAAACATCATTTCCAAGATCAACGAAAGCGTGCTGGAACAGTGGTTTGCCTTCATGCCTGACTGGATGGGCGACTTTATGGTCGCCATCGTCTACCCCTTCGTGGGCAAGGGCTGGCACTTGACACTTGGTCTGCTGTTCATGCTGGTGGTGATCTTCCTGCCCGGTGGCCTGGTCGAGGGCGGACAACGCATCGGAAAACTTTTCCGCCGCAAAAAGTCAGAGCCGGACACGCCTGACGGCAAAACAACACCTGCAGAATAAGGAGCGGACGCCATGGGTATTCTTGAAGTCAAAAACGTCAACAAACGCTTCGGCGGCCTGCAAGCGCTTGGCGATGTGAACCTCAGCATTGCTGAAAATTCGGTCCATGCCATCATTGGTCCGAACGGGGCGGGCAAGTCCACGCTGCTCAACGTGCTGGTGGGCAAGCTGACCCCTGATACAGGGTCGGTCATGTTCGACGGGCAATCGGTGTTGGGGCGCAAACCCTACGAGATCAACCAGATGGGCATTTCCCGCGTGTTCCAGACGCCAGAGATTTTTGGCGATCTGAGCGTACAGGAAAACATGTTGATCCCGTGCTTTGCCAAGCGTGACGGGTCTTTCATGATGAACGGCTATGGCTCTGTCGGCAACCAGCGTGACATGCTCGACAAAGCCGAGGAAATGCTGGTCGAGATGAAGCTGGCGGACAAACGTCACATGCATGCGGCGGCAATGTCGCGTGGGGACAAACGGCGATTGGAAATCGCGATGTGCCTGGCGCAAGATCCGCGTTTATTGCTGCTGGATGAACCCACAGCGGGCATGGCACGGGCGGATACGAACAACACGATCGACCTGCTCAAACAGATCAAAGAAGAGCGCGACATCACCATCGCGATCATTGAACACGACATGCATGTGGTGTTTTCCTTGGCCGAACGGATCACTGTGCTGGCCCAAGGCACACCCTTGGTCGAAGATACGCCGGACAAGATCAAGGGCCACCCCAAGGTGCGCGAAGCTTACCTGGGCGAATCGCAAGACGCAGCCTGATCCATCGCCGCATGACGCAGGGTGGGGTTTTGCCCCACGCCCCTCGCAAGGATACCATGATGAACACGAAACCTGACTTTTCGAACAATGCCAACAAGGCCTCCACGGCCCCCGCCTATCTGTCGGTCTGGGACATTCACGCCTATTACGGCGAAAGCTACATCGTCCAAGGCGTCAGCTTTAACGTCCACGAGGGCGAGATTTTGGCCCTGCTGGGCCGCAACGGGGCTGGCAAAACATCAACCCTGCGTGCCATCGCGCAAATCGGCACTCCCGAATTGCGCAACGGCGAAGTTTGGCTCGACCACAAACCGCTGCATAAAATGGCCAGCCACGAGGCTGCGGCCAATGGCTTGGCGCTGGTTCCCGAAGACCGCCGAATCATTGCCGGGCTGACGGTAGAAGAAAACCTGCAATTGGCGCAGATCGCGCCCCCTATCGGCTGGTCGCTCGAGCGCATCTATGAGCTGTTTCCACGTCTCAAAGAGCGCCGCAAACAAGAAGGCGTGACCCTGTCGGGCGGCGAACAGCAAATGCTGGCCATCGCGCGTGCGCTTGCGCGTGACATCAAAGTCCTGCTGCTGGACGAGCCTTACGAAGGTCTTGCTCCCGTGATCGTAGACGAGATCGAAAAGACGCTGACGTTGATCAAATCCCAGGGCATCACGACTATTCTGGTAGAGCAGAACGCCGTTCGCGCCCTGAAATTGGCAGACCGCGCCGTGATCATGGACACAGGTTCCGTTGTGTTTGACGGCACTGCCGAAGAAGTTCTGAACAACGCAGAACTGCGCGCCGAATACCTCGCTATTTAAGCGAGGCAAGCGCAACAAGCGCCGGAGTTTTTGAAAACTCCGGTCCGGAAAATTTGAATTTTCCGCGCCTGCGTCTGGTCTCAGTTTTTTAACAGCCTGCGCAGATCCGTCTTGAGAACCTTGCCATAGTTATTCTTTGGCAAGGCATCCAGGCGGACATATGCCTTGGGCCGTTTGAACCTTGCGATCCGGTCCAGACACAGCGCATCCAGTTCAGCCTCGGGTGCATCCCCTACAATGAACGCGACCACCTCCTCGCCCCAATCGGGATGCAGGCGGCCCACGACCGATGCCTCGACCACGCCTGCGTGTTCAAGCAACACCTCTTCGACTTCACGCGGATAGACGTTTGACCCCCCTGTGATGATCATGTCCTTGCTGCGATCTTGCAGGGTTACAAACCCCTCTTGATCCATGAGGCCCACATCCCCGGTCCGGAGCCAGCCGTCTTGCAGGGTCTTT
This sequence comes from Roseobacter sp., assembly GCA_024636475.1. Classification (GTDB taxonomy): domain Bacteria; phylum Pseudomonadota; class Alphaproteobacteria; order Rhodobacterales; family Rhodobacteraceae; genus Sulfitobacter. Next base: position 3,360 of record JAGXHA010000043.1, read on the forward strand.
GCCGTGGCCTGCGGGTTATTCCAATATCCCGGCATCACGGTTTGACCGCGCACCATGATCTCGCCCACCGTCCCGGTCGGCAGCGGCGCACCGGCGGCGTCGCCAATCTGCACCTCAACGGCAGATTGCGCACGGCCGACTGAACCCAGACGTCGTCGCCACTCGGGGTTCGCGCGGTTGCTGACCACGTCACGGGGCAGCGCTGTGATCCCCATAGGGCATTCCCCCTGCCCGTAAATCTGCACAAAGATCGGACCAAAGTGAGCAACCGCGTCTATGATATCGGCATTATACATCGGCCCGCCCGCATAGACGATGGTGCGCAGCCCGTCCCCGCTCCGGCCCAAAGTCCTGGCACCCTCCGTCAAACGTTTGACCATGGTGGGCGCTGCAAACATGTGAACCCGTCCAAAATGTGCTGCTAGATCCAGCACCTCGGCCACCTCGAATCCACCCGACGCCGGACAGACATGGCGCGCCCCGGCCCGGACGTGCATGAGGTTGTAAAGTCCGGCACCGTGGCTGAGCGGAGCGGCGTAAAGTGCTGTGTCCTCGGGGGTGACCTGATCGACATCCACCCCGTAGCAAAGCGCCATCGACAGGACCATGCCGTGGGTGATCATCACACCTTTCGGCTTTCCTGTGGTGCCAGAGGTGTAGAAAAGCCACGCCAGATCGTGTGAGGCCCGCGCGCAGACGCCGTCTGACTGTGCCCCCTCAAGGATCGCCAGATAGGTGCGAGACGGTGTGACAACCACCCGCGCGCCTGAACCAAGCGTTTGCGCCTGAGCGGCACTGGCAAATACAATCCCAGCACCGGAATCGTGCAAAATGAAATCAGCTTCGCGCCCGTGCAGTTTGGCGTTGATCGGGACAACGACGGCACCTGCATACCAAATACCATAGAAAACAATCAGATACTCCGGTGTGTTCTTCATAAAAATCGCAACACGGTCCCCCGGCACAATCCCCTGGGCTGCCAACCAGCCCGCCACCGCACGCGCCCTCGTATCGAACTCGGCATAGTCGGCCACACATCTTTGCCCGTCAAAAAGCGCGGGCCGGTTGCCGCCCGCTTGGGCGCTGCGCGCCAGCCAATGTGCTAAATTCATGCCCCACCCCTTTATTCTGATGCAGTTTGACAAGCCGGCTGACCTTAGGCAACAGGTCGCTTTCCATAGCTGCGCCCATGTCCTATAAGACACCAGCTTTGGGGCAGAGGCATTCAAGCCCCGCGTTTTATACTGGCTGAGGAACAAAATGACCAAAAACACTCATGACGCCGATGTGGCTTTTATCCGCGCCCTCGCAGAATTGCTCAATGATAACGATCTGACTGAACTTCAGGTCAAGCGGGACTATGCCGAGGATGACAGCTTGAACGTGCGCGTCAGCCGCAAGCCTCCCCAGCAAATCATGGCCCCACAGCATATGCATGCTGCCCCTGCGCCTATGGCCTCTCCTGCGCCAGCGGCGATGGCCGCACCAGCACCGTCCGAAGACAACGACCCTGCCAGTGACCCCGGTGCAGTTGTGTCGCCAATGGTGGGCACGATCTACATGCAAGCCGAACCCGGTGCGCCTGCGTTTATCAGCGTTGGTACAACCGTGACCGAAGGGGACACTCTCTTGATCGTCGAGGCAATGAAGACAATGAACCATATCCCCGCCCCGCGTGCAGGCACGGTAAAACGTATCTTGGTCGATGATGGTGCGGCCGTCGAATTTGGCGCACCTTTGGTGATCCTGGAATAAGGCGTTTACCTATGTTCAAGAAAATTCTGATCGCCAACCGGGGCGAGATCGCGTTACGCGTGATCCGTGCGGCGCGCGAAATGGGCATCGGCTCTGTTGCGGTGCATTCAACCGCTGACAGCGACGCGATGCATGTGCGGATGGCAGACGAATCTGTCTGCATCGGCCCCCCCTCATCGCAGCAATCTTATCTGTCGATCCCCTCGATTGTCGCGGCCTGTGAGATCACAGGGGCAGAAGCCATTCATCCGGGCTATGGTTTTTTGTCGGAAAACGCAGGTTTTGTGCAGATCATCGAAGATCACGGGCTAACTTTCATCGGCCCGACAGCGGCACATATCCGGATTATGGGTGACAAGATCACCGCCAAGGATACCATGAAAGAGCTTGGCGTGCCTTGCGTGCCCGGATCTGACGGCGGTGTCGCCACATTGGACGATGCCAAGCGCATTGGCGAAGAAGTGGGCTATCCCGTCATCATCAAGGCCACAGCTGGCGGCGGTGGCAAGGGCATGAAGGTCGCCCAGACCCCAGCCGATATGGAGCGCGCTTTCATGACTGCGCGCGCAGAAGGCAAATCAAACTTTGGCAATGACGAAGTCTATATCGAGAAATATCTGACGACACCGCGCCACATCGAGATTCAGGTATTTGGTGACGGCAAGGGCCGTGCGGTACATTTGGGCGAACGCGATTGTTCCTTGCAACGGCGTCACCAGAAGGTTTTCGAGGAAGCCCCCGGCCCCTCGATCAGCCCCGAAGAACGCGCACGGATCGGCAAGGTTTGCGCCGATGCGATGGCGAACATCAACTACATCGGCGCCGGCACCATCGAATTCCTGTTCGAAAACGACGAGTTCTATTTCATCGAGATGAACACCCGCTTGCAGGTCGAACACCCCGTGACCGAAGGCATTTTTGGCGTCGATCTGGTGCGCGAACAAATCCGCGTCGCATCCGGCCTTGATATGTCGTTTCACCAAGAAGATCTGAAGATCAACGGCCATGCCATAGAAGTTCGGATAAACGCAGAAAAACTGCCGAACTTCTCGCCCTGCCCCGGTCGGATCACGCAATATCACGCGCCCGGCGGGCTTGGGGTGCGCATGGACAGCGCGCTTTATGACGGCTATTCAATCCCACCCTATTACGACAGCCTGATCGGCAAGCTTATCGTGCATGGTCGCGACCGGCCCGAAGCCTTGGCGCGCCTTAATCGTGCATTGGGCGAATTGATCGTGGATGGGGTGGATACCACCATTCCGCTCTTCCATGCGCTTTTGCAGGAAAAAGACGTGCTGACAGGGAATTACAATATTCACTGGCTGGAACATTGGCTTGAAACCAACCTGGGCAATGCCTGATCTGACGCCTGACCTTTTGTTACGAGGCTATTCCATGGGGATTTTCCCCATGGCCGAACACCGCGACGACCCGGAAATTTTCTGGGTCGATCCGCGGATGCGTGGTGTTTTTCCACTAGACGGCTTTCACATCTCGCGCAGTCTGGCGCGGGCCATGCGAAAAACCGCGTTTACGGTTACGATCAACAAGGCCTTTTCCGACGTTGTGGGGGGATGTGCTGACCGCGCAGATACTTGGATCAACGCCGAGATTTTCACGCTTTATCAAGCACTTCACGCCAGCCAGACGGCACATTCGCTTGAGGTTTGGGACGGCGGTGAATTGGTCGGCGGTGTTTATGGTGTCACGCTGGGGGGCGCATTTTTCGGTGAAAGTATGTTTTCACACCGCAACAACGCCTCTAAGATTGCGCTGGCCTGCCTGGTCGACAGGCTCAGGAACGGCGGGTTTTCCTTGTTTGACACGCAATTCCTGACACCGCATCTGGCATCCTTGGGCGCGGTAGAAATCACGCGCACCGCCTATCACAAGCAGCTAGAAGCAGCCCGGTCCCTAACGGCAAGCTTTACCCTGCCGCCACCCGCCACCCCTCAGGAGGTGGTGCAGCGGATGACCCAGATATCATAGCGTTGATGCTCAAGCGCTGATAACGCCGGCGCAGATGCAATCATCCATCCCGAAAAAAGCTTGGTCTCGGTACCGGTTTCCTTGATCTCAAGCTCGGCAAATGCGTCACCTGCCGGGTTTCCGGCTGGAAAACGGCAATCGGTCATCTGCACTTCAAGGCTGCCAACGCGGACGGTCTGACCGCGCGTGATGTCCAGATCCTTTGAGGTGCCCGATACGTTATCCAGCGCTCGCAAAACTGCGGCGCTCGCACTGGTGACTTGCTGCGCCTGTGCCGGTGCGGCAAGAAGTGCCAAGAGTATCAATACCTTGCGCATCATTTTAGGTCCTGGCTCGATAAAGATTATAATAAAGGGCAATGCAATCTGTCAGCCAGATAAGCATCCGGCAGATCATCACGGATGAATTATTCCGGGCTCCAAGCCTCGTAATCGCCACGGTCTGCTGGCTTTTCACGGCGGATCGATCCGGCAGGCGCATAGGCCAAAGGGGTCCCCGTCAGGTTTTCCTGATGCGGTTTTTCCCATGCTTTATGGACCAACGGCCTGTCTTCCGGCGTCTCGTTCCATGTGTGGTGCAGCCAGCCGTGCCAGTCGGGGTTCACGCGCGACGCTTCCGCCTCACCGTTGAAAATGACCCAGCGTTTGCTGTCATCGGCGTTGCGGTAATAGATATTGCCTTGAGCATCATCCCCTACCTTGGTGCCTTTGCGCCAGGTAAAGAACTGTGTGTTCAATGTCTGGCCGTTCCACCAAGTAACGGCGCGCAAAAGAGAAGTGAGAATGCCCATAAAGGTCTCCTGAAGCTTTGGCTTTGTATGCACCAATGGCGCGCAAAGGTCTAGCGCGGTTCGAAACCGATTGTTGCGGTTTTCAGCCGGGCTGAAACGCGGTCACTTCGATTTCGATGCGGTACTTCGGATCAATCAGGTTACATTCGATCATCGTGGCCGCCGGCGGAGCCTCGCCAAAGGTTTCCGACAAGATCGCCCAGCACGGCTCGAACTCGGCGCGGTCGGGCAGATAGTAGTTAACACGTACCACGTCCGCCATCGTGCAACCCGCTTCTTTCAACGCGCCTGCGATGGTGGCAAGTGCAGCACGGCATTGCTCTGTTACGGTGTCGCCTTGCCCGACGGTGCCCGCAACATGGACGAATCCTCCCGCCACGACCGCGCGACAATAGCCGATCTTGGCCTCAAATTCACCACCCGAAAAAATACGCTGTGCCATTTTCTGTCCTTTGATATCACATTCCCCCAGTCAGAGCGGCTGGCAGCTGACGCGTCAAGATGCAAATGAACATCTGCACCTAAACGCTTGGCTAAAAAAGAAAAAGGCGCGCCAAATCTGGCACGCCTATCTCTGAAATCTAGTCTTGAAGCCTGCGTCAGCCTGCGGTTGCCGGCGCTTTTTCCGCTTCGGCGTGGATCATCAAAGGTGCGGCATCAGATGTGACCGCCTCTTCGTTCACGACAACCTCTGTAACGGTATCCATGCCGGGCAGTTCAAACATTGTATCCAGCAATATATCCTCGAGGATCGACCGCAGACCCCGCGCACCGGTCTTGCGCAGGATCGCACGTTTTGCGATCGCGGCGAGTGCGTCATCGGTAAATGTCAGCTGCGTATCCTCGATCTCGAACAGACGCTGGTACTGCTTGACCAAAGCATTCTTCGGCTTGGTCAGGATCGTAATCAATGCGTCCTCGTCAAGATCTTCGAGGGTTGCAAGCACAGGTAAACGGCCCACAAACTCAGGGATCAAACCGAATTTCAACAGATCTTCCGGCTCCAGCTCGGTGAAAATCTCGCCGATGCCGCGGGAATCCTTGTCACGCACGTCAGCGCCAAAGCCCATGGCAGACCCTTTGCCGCGTGCCGCGATGATCCGGTCAAGACCGGCAAATGCGCCACCACAGATGAACAGGATGTTGGTCGTATCCACTTGCAAGAATTCCTGCTGCGGATGCTTGCGACCACCTTGCGGCGGAACGGAGGCGACCGTGCCTTCCATCAACTTCAAAAGTGCTTGCTGCACACCCTCGCCCGAAACGTCACGGGTGATTGAAGGGTTTTCGGACTTGCGCGTAATCTTGTCGACTTCGTCGATATAGACGATGCCGCGCTGCGCACGCTCGACATTGTATTCGGACGATTGCAGCAATTTCAGGATAATGTTTTCAACGTCTTCACCAACATACCCTGCCTCTGTCAATGTCGTTGCATCGGCCATTGTGAAAGGCACATCAAGAATGCGCGCCAAGGTCTGTGCCAACAACGTCTTGCCGCAACCAGTTGGGCCAACCAGCAGAATGTTGGATTTTGCCAGTTCGATATCGCCGCCTTTTTGCGCGTGATTCAAACGTTTGTAGTGGTTGTGTACCGCCACAGACAAAACCCGCTTGGCCATCGCCTGGCCAATTACATAATCATCCAACACAGCACAGATGTCTTTGGGGGTCGGAACACCATCGGTTGCTTTCAGGCCGGACGCCTTTGTTTCCTCGCGGATGATGTCCATGCACAACTCGACGCATTCATCGCAGATGAAAACCGTCGGGCCTGCAATAAGCTTGCGCACCTCATGCTGGCTTTTACCACAAAAGCTGCAGTACAGAGTGTTTTTGCTATCGCCGCTTGTCGTATTAGCCATTTCAACCCTTTCAGGTCTGTCGTGTGATCTTGCCCGCCAAGAGGCGATGCACTTTATTCATTTCTCGCGGCCAGCTTAGGCCAGAGGTGCCCGGTCCACAATCGCAAAATCATGAACCGCGCACGCCTTATTTACTTGCCTTTTTTATCAGCACTTGGATCATCTGCTTTGCCACGTGCGGCGACGATTTCATCGATATGACCCCATTCAAGCGCGTCTTCTGGCGTCATCCACTTATCGCGGTCCAATGCTTTTTGAACGGTTTCATAGTCTTGACCGGTGTGACGCATATAAAGCTTGTACATCCGCTCGCGGGTGTCCTCGATGCTTTTGGCGCTGATCAAGATATCAGCCGCGGTGCCGCGTGCACCACCGGAAGGCTGATGAACCAGAAATTCAGAGTTCGGCAGCGAAAACCGCATGCCCTTTTCGCCGCCAATCGCGATCACCGACCCCATCGAGGCTGCCAGACCGCACACCAGCGTGGACACCTTTGGGCGGATATACTGCATGGTGTCATAGATGCTCATCCCCGCAACAACGCTGCCGCCGGGGCTGTTGATGTACATCGAGATTTCCTTGGACGGGTTTTCGGCCTCAAGGTGCAGCAACTGTGCGACGACCAACGACGACATGCCGTCATGAACAGGGCCGTTCACGAAAATGATCCGCTCTTTCAGCAGACGGGAAAAGATGTCGTAAGCGCGTTCGCCCCTGCTGGTTTGTTCAACCACCATGGGGACGAGGTTCATGTATGTTTCAATAGGATCGTTCATAAAGCCTGCCTGATTGTGCCGTCCGCAGGACCATACCCACGAAACTCTTACCTACAGATTAGTCTCGCGAAACTTGGGGTTCAAGGGGGGGTGTCCCATCCAGTTGATCCAAGCCGTTTGCAGTCTAACTTAACCGCCATGACACAAGCACTTACCTTATTTCCGCCAACCCGTGCCGCAGGGCTTGAAAGGTTGAACAATTTTGTTCCGAAAGCGGGGCAAGATTATGGCGCAGGGCGAAATTTTTATGCCCCGGCCCAAGATCCAAAAGCGGTCTCTGCCCTGTCGCCCTATCTGCGCAGCGGGATCTTGTCGCAAAGCGAAGTGCTGCACGCCGTCTTGCAACGTCACAGCGCGAAAGCTGCCGACCGTTTTATCACCGAAGTGCTGTGGCGCAGTTACTGGCAAGGCTGGCTGGCGCTGCGACCTGGCGTTTGGGATGCCTACCAAACTGAATTAAGACGCCTTTTCAACGAGGTACAAACCCAGTCCGGACTGCGTCAGCGATGGGAGGCCGCTTGTCTTGGTCAAACTGGCATAGCCCCCTTCGATGACTGGGCGACAGAGCTGGCGCTGACCGGATACCTGCACAACCACGCCCGCATGTGGTTTGCGTCGATCTGGGTCCATACCCTTAAATTGCCGTGGCAATTGGGCGCAGATTTTTTTCTGCGCCATTTGTTAGACGGCTGCCCTGCCTCCAACACACTGGGGTGGAAATGGGTCGCGGGCATCCAGACCATCGGCAAGCCCTACATGGCCACAGAAGAAAATATCGCAAAATTTACAGATGGCGCTTATTCAGCTGTGCCCGACCTTGCGCAAACGCCCGCCAATATCCACGCCCCGCCCCATCCTGAGCGCCAGCCACTTTGGCAGACAGGCAAACCTGATCCGTCCTTGCGCAGCGCGTTGATCTTGCACGAGGATGATCTTAACCCCCTGCACGCAATTGCGGCGGTCACGACGCTGGGCGACAACATATCCCTGACCACAACTGCCTCCCAAACCCCGTGGCAAAATGCCCCGCATGTCGAGGCGTTCCGTAAAAACGCCCTTTCAGACGCGCGTCATCGATTGGCAGAACAGATCGGTACCGCTGGGCCATGTGTGGATGGTGCAAAAGATCTGGCCAGTTGGGCGATCAAAAGCGGCATAGAGCAGTTGGTGACCGCAGACGCTCCGGTCGGTCCGACCAAAATCTTGCTGGACAGCTATGACAAACAGGCCGAAGGCCCGCCTCTTGTTCGTGTGCGTGCGCCCCTGAACGCCGCCGCTTGGCCGCTGGCCACGGCGGGGTTTTTCAAGTTCCGCAAGCATATCCCCGACCTTCTGGAAGGGCTTGACCCAAACACCTGATGCCTGTCACAAAACTTTCACTTCAACTGCACATCCCTGTGACAAACCCGTGAAATACCCTGCGCCAAACCAACACACCAGCAGGAGCTGCCATGAACCGCCGAGAAATCCTTAGTGACACATCCATCGGGAACAAAGCCGAAGCCTTCGAGGCATTCGACGATATCCCCACAAACCCCAACCTTGACCGCACCATCGGTGACGTGATCAACGCACGCTATGGCCGCCGCGATATCTTGCGCGGGATGTTGGGTGTGACAGCCACGACCAGCCTGTTTGGCACCTCGGCCCTGATCGCCCCAAGCCAGGCCAATGCAGCAGCCCACAGCAGCCGTTACGCCTTTGACGAACTCACATGGGGCAACGACGAAAACCATCACGTGGCCGATGGATATGATGCGCAAGTGTTGCTGCGGTGGGGCGATCCGATTACCGCCGATGCACCCGAATTTGACGTCATGAACCAGACCGCAGCAGCGCAGCTCAAGCAGTTTGGCTATAACAATGATTACGTCGGCTTCGTTCCGCTGAACGACGACAACTCTCGCGGGTTGCTGTGCGTGAACCACGAATACACCAACGAAGAGGTGATGTTCCCTGGACTTGGCCGTCAGGACAACGCTGAATTTTCAGGCATGACGCCAGAATTGATCGACATCGAAATGGCCGCCCACGGCGGATCGGTCGTCGAGATCGCCAAGGACGCCTCTGGCAAATGGCAAGTGGTGCGTGACGGCAAGATGAACCGTCGCATCACTCCGCTGGACACCGAAATGACACTTGACGGTCCCGCCGCTGGCCATGCGCGCCTGCAAACCAACGACGATCCGACCGGCACCAAGGTGATCGGCACGTTGAACAACTGTGCCGGTGGTATGACGCCTTGGGGCACTTGGTTGATGGCCGAAGAAAACTTCCACGGCTATTTCTGGACGAACAACCTTGACGGTGAAGGCAAGCCCGTCATCGCCCAAGACGCACCCGAGGCGGCGTCTTACAAGCGGTACGGCGTGCCCGGCATGTGGTACAACTGGGGCCAGAACCACGCACGCTTCAACGTCGATCAAGAACCCCATGCACCCAATAAATTCGGCTGGATCGTCGAAGTTGACCCGATGGACCCGACCTCTACCCCCGTGAAACACACCGCCCTTGGCCGCTTCCGCCACGAGGGTGCGGAAACCACCGTGTCCAGCGACGGGCGGTTGGTGATCTACATGGGCGACGACAACCGCTTTGACTACCAGTACAAATATGTCTCTGGCGGTAAAGTTTCCGAAGATCGTGCGGCGAATGCGGAATTGATGCGCGACGGCACATTGTATGTCGCCCGTTTTGACGCAGACGGCACCGTCGAATGGTTGCCGCTGGTGCACGGCACGGGCCCGCTGACGTCAGAAAACGGCTTTAACGATCAGGGCGACGTCATGATCGACACCCGCATCGCCGCAGACCTGCTGGGCGCGACCCCGATGGATCGCCCCGAAGACGCACAGCCCCGTGGCGATGGTACGGCCTACATCATGCTGACCAACAATTCGCGCCGCGAAGCCGACAAGCTGAATGCCGCAAACCCACGTCCCCAAAACAGCTTTGGTCACATCATCGAGATCAAGGAAGACGGCGGCAACCACGCAGCGACAAAGGGAACATGGTCCATTCTGGTCAAATGCGGTGATCCATCGCTGACCGAGGTGGGCGCACAATGGAACCCCGACACCTCGGAGAACGGTTGGTTCGGCAGTCCCGACAACTGTGCCTTCGACGCGGATGGGCGTTTGTGGATCAGCACCGATCAGGGCGGCAACTGGGACAAAACCGGCAAGTCCGACGGTCTTTATGCGCTTGAAACCGAAGGCGAGGCGCGCGGCACGTCCAAGCTGTTCTACCGCTGCCCCGTTGGCGGCGAGATGTGCGGACCCTACTTTACCGATGACGGCGAGACCCTGTTCGTCGCGGTTCAGCATCCGGGCACAGATGGCACCAAGTCTCTTGCCGGGTTCGAACGTCACAGCACCTTTGAAGATCCGGCCACCCGTTGGCCCGACTTTGACCCCAACATGCCACCGCGCCCCGCCGTGGTCGTGATTACCAAGCAGGGCGGCGGCAAGATCGCGGTCTGATCGTCGGTCAAGGATTGAACCCAAAATAATTTTTTAGCATGAGCCGCGCCTGAAGATATCTCTTCAGGCGCTTTTTTTTAGTTGGAAGTATCTGACAAACACAGCACGAATGCGTCGGTCAGCCCGGACAGAAGGCTGGCATAAAGCGCCGGCCCCGGTGTCACGTTCGCACCCAGCGGATCAAGCGAAGCTGTTTTCAAAGGGCCCCCGTCCTGAAGTGCTTCAATCATTCCCGGATTGAACTGGGGTTCTGTGAACACACAAACCGCTTGCGAGGCCGAGATTACATCGCGCACCTCGGCCAGTCTTGCGGCACTTGGGGCCGCGCCGTCACTCAGCGACAAAGCGGCCTGTGCCTCGACCCCAAAGCGCGCTTCGAAATAATGATAGGCGTCGTGGAACACAACGAAGGGTGCCCCCTGCAAAGGTGTTAAACGCGCTTGCAACGTGGCCTGCAATGCGGCCAGATTTTCCTGCCCTTTTGTTGCATTTGCGCTGTAAATCGCCGCATTCTCTGGATCAATCGCGGCAAGGGCGGTGGCAATCTCACCCAGCCACAGCGAGGCATTAACCGGATCAAGCCACGAATGTGGATCGAACCCGCCTGCTGCGTGGCCATGATCGTCATGCTCCTTATGGTCATCATGACCTGCCGCATGGTCGTCATGCTCCTTGTGGTCGTCATGACCTGCCGCATGATCGTCATGCTCCTTGTGGCCGTCATGATCTGCCGCAGGATCGTCATGCTCCTTGTGGCCGCCATGATCTGCCCCATGATCATGCGCCTCGAAGGCAACATTTTCACGGTTTTCCAGCAGGATCGTGCCCGCCACATCCTCTAGCTCCAGATGCACTGCGCCGCCTGCCAAAGTCTCGATCGGGTCGGCCAACCACGACGTCAGCGACGGCCCGATCCAGACGACCAGATCAGCGTTGGTCAAGGCACGTGCTTCAGACGGGCGCATGGCATAGCTGTGGGGCGAGGCACCGCCCGGGATCGTCAGGTCAGGCGTGCCCACGCCGTCCATCACCATCGCGACCAAGGAATGAACCGGTGCGATGTCAGTTGCGACACGCGGCACCTCGGCCCAAGCGGTGGTGGAAAGCAGAAGAAGCGGAACAGACAGAAGACGGCGCATGATAAAGATCCATATTGTTATACTATAACGCTTGTTAGAACTAATGTTATAACATATCAATACTGAAAAATACGCCGGAGTATAAAATGACCACCATCGGATTCGAAACCCACGACCATCGTGCCTGCGTCAGCGAAGCGATGACCAAGGCCGAAGCCCGTTGTGCGGCCTCTGATCTGCGCCTGACCCCGGTGCGCCGCCGCGTGCTGGAACTGCTGCTGGTCGACCACCGCGCGCTTGGAGCCTATGATATCCTGGGTCATCTGTCTGCCGAGGGGCTTGGCACCCAGCCTCCCGTTGCCTACCGCGCGCTTGATTTTCTGGTCAAAGCCGGGTTTGCCCATCGGATCGAGGCATTGAATGCCTATATCGCCTGTGCACATCTGGGGGCGGATCACACCCCCGCGTTTCTGATCTGCCGCAACTGCCGGTCTGTGGCCGAAAGCGATACGGCCCCAAGCCAGGGGCGTCTTGGTGTCGCGGCGCGTGATGCGGGGTTCCAGATCGAACATACGGTGATCGAGGCGCAAGGCCTGTGCCCGGCCTGCCAGACAGGAAATGCGGCATGAGCCTGATCTCGACCCATAACTTAAAGCTGGTTCTAGGCGGACAAACCGTTCTGGACAGCGTCAGCATCGCAATCGCACGCGGCGAGATTGTGACCATCGTCGGCCCGAACGGGTCCGGTAAATCCAGCCTGCTGCGCGCCTTGATCGGCGCGCTCAAACCCGCCGATGGGTCAATCACCCGCGCCGAAGGGCTGCGGATCGGATATGTCCCTCAAAAGCTGCAAATCGACGCCACGCTGCCCTTGACTGTGCAGGGTTTTCTTAACCTTCCGCGTCGCCAGGACCGCGCAGTCGTGACCCAAGCTTTGAACCAAGCGGGCGTTCCCGATCTGGCAAAGCGGCAAATGGGGGACCTGTCAGGCGGACAGTTTCAGCGGGTGCTGTTGGCAAGGGCGTTGCTGAACACGCCTGATATCTTGATCCTGGATGAGGCGACCCAAGGGCTGGACCAGCCCGGTGCCGCCGCCTTCTATCACCAGATCGAAGACGTGCGCCGTGACATGGGCTGTGCCGTTGTGATGGTCAGTCATGATTTGCATGTGGTGATGGCCGCATCGGATCGGGTCTTGTGCCTTAACGGGCATGTCTGTTGCGAAGGCACGCCCGAAATTGTCGCAGACGCACCCGAATACCGCGCGCTGTTCGGGACCGGGACGCAAGGCGCGCTGGCGCTTTACCGGCACGAACATACGCATTCGCACGACCATACGCACAAGCATGAGGACCATTGATGCTGGATGATTTTGTTGTCCGCGCCGCCCTTGCGGGTGTCGGCGTTGCCCTGGCCGCAGCCCCTTTGGGATGTTTCGTCGTCTGGCGGCGCATGGCGTATTTTGGCGACGCCACCGCCCACGCAGCACTGCTTGGCGTGGCGTTGGCGCTGTCGCTGGATTTGCCGATCTTTGGCGGCGTACTGGTCGTAGCCTTGGCCATGGCGCTGATCGTCAGCGGACTGAATGGGCGCACGGTCAGCGCTGACGCGCTGCTTGGGGTTTTGGCGCATGGGGCGCTCGCAATCGGACTGGTTGCGGTCTCGTTGCTGCCAAATCAACGGGTCGATTTGAGCGCGTATCTTTTCGGTGAAATCCTGGCTGTGACCAAGACTGATCTGACCGTGATCTGGGGCGGTGCGACGGTGTCGGTCGCCCTGCTGGTCTGGCGCTGGCAAGCACTGCTCTCAGCAACGCTAAGCCCGGATCTGGCGACCGCCAGCGGCGTGAACCCAAAACGCGAACAGTTGATCCTGACACTGGCGCTGGCCTTGACGGTGGCCGTGGCGCTCAAAGTTGTCGGAGCCTTGCTGATTGCCGCGATGCTGATCATTCCGGCTGCCGCCGCACGGCCCTTTTCGCGCACCCCCGAAACCATGGCGATCATGGCCGCGATTTTGGCAACCATCTCGGCGCTGGCCGGGCTTGCCGCTTCTTTTGTCTTTGACACGCCAACTGGGCCCAGCATCGTGACGGTGGCCGCGATCCTTTTTGCCCTGTCAGCAGGAATTGCCCCGATTTTGCGGCGCTAAGGTTTTGAAATAACTGCCGTTGCTTCGATTTCAACCTTTGCCTCATCCTCGATCAGCCCCGCCACGACCACCATCGCCATCGCTGGAAAATGCCGGCCCATCACCTCGCGGTAGGCACGGCCCACCTCGCTTTGTGCTGCAACATATTCGGCCTTATCCGTGACATACCACGTCAAACGCATGATATCTTCGGGCACGCCGCCTGCGGCCTCGACAACCGCGCGAATGTTCAGCAACGCCTGCTTCATCTGGCCGATAAAATCATGCGCCTCGAATTTCTGATCCGCCGTCCAGCCGATTTGACCACCGACAAACAAATGCCCATCGGCGCTGAGCATGCCGTTGGCATACCCTTTTGCCGGGGCCCATCCGTCGGGTTGAATCACTTGATGAGACATCGCTTTTCCTCTTTAAACAGGCGCTTAGACGCCCAGATATTGATCGGCCACAGTGCTGTCCAGCGCCGACATGGCACCTGACCAGACAGACCGGCCCCGCTCTAGAATGACCGCGCGGTCAGCAACCTGCCGCAACTCGGCAATGGATTTATCCACGACCAGCAGCGCAAGCCCACTGTCGCGTTTCAACGTTGCCAATGCGGCCCAGATTTCCTGACGCACCACAGGAGCAAGCCCTTCTGTCGCTTCGTCCAGCAGCAAAAGCGTGGGGTTGGTCATCAGCGCCCGGCCAATGGCCAGCATCTGCTGCTCTCCGCCAGAGAGCGACGACGCCACCTGATCACTCCGTTCGCCAAGACGCGGGAACAGGCCGCAGACACGCTCGAAATCCCAAGGACCGGGACGCATGGCGGCGATCAGATTTTCATAGACGGAAAGCGGTCCAAAGCAGCGCCGCCCTTCTGGCACCAACCCCAAGCCAGCCTGTGCCGCCTTGTGGCTGGGCAACGGGCCAAGATCACGGCCATCGAACCGGACGGTTCCGGCGGAATGTTTCAACATCCGGCAGATCACCTTGATCGTCGATGACTTGCCCATCCCGTTGCGCCCCATCAGCGCGCAAACCTCGCCCGCCTCCAGTGACAGATCGACCCCAAAAAGCGCTTGGGACGGGCCATAAGACGCTGTAATCCCTTTCAGTTCAAGAAAACTCATGCCACATCCTCCGCGCCAAGATAGGCTTCGCGAACGGCAGGGTCACGCCTGATCTCGTCGGCTGAGCCGGTGGCGATGATGCGTCCGTAGACCAGCACACTGATCCGGTCCGCCAGCGCGAATACGGCGTCCATGTCATGTTCAACCAGCAAGATCGGGGCCTGTGCGCGCAAACTGTCCAAGAATGCCGTTAACCGCTTTGACCCCGACGCGCCGAGGCCTGCCATCGGCTCGTCCATCAAAAACACCTTTGGCTCCAACGTCAGCGCCACCGCGACCTCAAGCAGGCGTCTTTGTCCGTGAGACAGATCGGCGGTGCGACGCGCCGCCTGATCGGACAACCCGACCCGCGTCAGTGCCGCCATCCCGCGATCCACCAAATCACGGTCTTTCATCACAGGACGGAAGAAACGCATCACGCTGCCCTGTTGCCCCAATGCCCCCAGCACCACGTTTTGCAGGACCGTATATTCCATCGCCAGCGACGAGATCTGAAAGGTGCGCCCCAGCCCTGCCCGCGCCCGCGCGACCGTGCGCAAAGCTGTCACATCGCGGCCCGAAAACTCTACCTTGCCGCTGTCTGACACCAGCCCCCCTGCAATCTGTTTGATCAAGGTCGATTTGCCAGCCCCGTTCGGCCCGATCAGAGCGTGAATTTCACCGGGCATCAGCGTCAACGACACATCATCGGTGGCTTTCAACGCACCGAAGCTTTTGTTCATGTTGGATACTTTCAGCAGCGGATCAGTCATGGGCCACCTCGCGTCCAGCCAAGGTGCCGATCAATCCGCCTCGGGCAAACAGAACCACCAGCAATAATAAAAGCCCCAGATACACCTGCCAGAAATCGCTGATACCGCCCAAGACATGCTCGAGCAGGATAAACAGCGCGGCCCCTGCGACAGGTCCAAACAACCGCCCCACCCCGCCAAGGATCACGAAAACCATGATCTCTCCGCTGGTGTGCCAGCTGAACATCGTGGGGCTGACAAACCGGTTAAGATCGGCAAACAGCGCCCCCGCGAGCCCCGTTACTGCGCCCGAAATCACAAATGCCACAAGGCGCAAACGAAACGGTGCAAGGCCCACGGTTTCGACCCGTTCAGGATTTTGGCGAGCGGCAGAGAGCGCAAGCCCGAAAGGCGCTTTGGCAATCCGGCTGGCCCCGAACAAGGCAATGGCCAGAACACCAAAGGTGATGGCGAAAAACTGGATCGGGTCAAGTGTGTTCAATCCGGGAAAATCATTGCGAACATAGATAGATAGCCCGTCTTCACCGCCGTAAGCCGGCCAGGAAATGGCGAAATAATACAGCATCTGCCCGAAGGCCAACGTGATCATGATGAAATAGACGCCCGTCGTGCGCAGGCTGAGCGCGCCAATCGCAAGGGCTGCCAGTGCTGCGGTCGCAAGTGCGACGCCCCAAATCACCAGCATCGATTTGGTGCCCTCGATCAGAAACGGGGTTTCCATCAGTGGCGTATAGCTTTGCGCGTGGCTGGCAAGGATGCCCATGGCATAGCCGCCCAACCCGAAAAACGCAGCGTGACCAAAGCTGACCAAGCCACCAAGCCCAAGCGCGATGTTCAGGCCCACGCCTGCAAGCGCCAAAATCGCGGCCTTGGTGACAAGGGTGATGATAAATGGCTCGTCCAGCAGCAAGGCGGCACCGGCCGTTGCGGGCAGCATCAGGAAAAGGATAATGTTCAGAAGGGTTTCACGGGGCAACTCAATTCCCTCCAAACAGGCCGGAGGGTTTGAACAGTAGCACCCCAACCATCAAGATATATATCGACATGGAGGCCACGGCAGACCCGACCGAATTGGCAGAAGACGCCTGCATGAAGCTCTCGAACAGGGGTGGTAGCAAAACGCCACCCAGAGTGTCGGTCAGCCCTACCAGCAGCGATCCGACCAGCGCACCTTTAATGGATCCGATACCACCGATCACAATCACCACAAAGGCCAGGATCAACACGGGTTCGCCCATACCCACCTGCACCGACTGAATGGCTCCGACCAGCGCACCCGCAAGTCCTGCAAGTGCTGCACCCAGAGCAAAGACAATCGTATAAAGCTTTGAGATATCAACGCCCAACGCCGCGATCATTTCGCGATCTGCCTCGCCTGCGCGGATGCGCACGCCGATGCGGGTTTTGGCGATCAGCAAGAACAGGCCCGCCGCCACCAGCAACCCCACGCCTATTATGACCAGCCGGTAGAGCGGGTATAGGATGCCGCCGGGCAGCATCACCGGGCCAGCCAAGGCTGCGGGAACATCAAGAAACAAGGGAAACGAACCGAACAGCCAGCGCGTCCCTTCCGAAAAAATCAAGATCAGCGCGAATGTTGCCAATACCTGATCAAGATGATCGCGGTCGTAAAGACGGCGGATCACCAACAATTCAACCAAGGCCCCCGCAGCGGCAGCAGCAGCAAGGGCTCCGATCAAGGCAAGTATGAACGACCCGGTCCAGCCTGCCACGGCAGCCGCCGCAAAAGCGCCAACCATATAAAGCGATCCATGCGCCAGATTGATCAGACCCATCACGCCGAAGATCAGCGTCAAGCCTGCCGCCATAAGGAAAAGCATCACGCCGAACTGAAGTCCGTTCAGGACCTGCTCTATCAATAGTATCAATGACATATAGGGCGTTCCTCAAGCGTTCTGCGTGGATGCGAATAGTTTGAAAGCGCTGCGCCAGATGGTGATGGCGCAGCGCATTTAATCACATCTTGCAGTCAGCGCCGTAGACGTCTTGATGATCTGACGCAGCAACCCCGATCACCTTGTTGGTCACGACGTCACCCTCTTTGACGACCTCACGCATGTAGATGTCCTGGATCGGATGGTGGTTCGGCGCAAAGGCAAAATCACCGCGAACGGAGGCGAAATCAGCCTCTTCCAAAGCAGCTTGGAATGCCGCTGCGTCTTTCACGTCGGCTTTGCCCATCGCACTTTCCAACAGCAAGGCCGTATCATAGCCTTGGGCTGCATAAAGCGAAGGCAAGCGACCATACTCGGCTTGAAAGTCAGCGACAAACTTTACGTTGGCGTCGTTGTCCAAATCCTTGGACCAGTGCGATGTGTTTTTGACACCAAGGGCTGCGTCACCGATTGCAGCAAGAATTCCCTGGTCAAAACTGAAGGCAGGCCCCATCACTTTCTTATCTACACCAGAACCGGCATATTGTTTCATAAATGAAATTCCCATGCCGCCAGGAAGGAAGAAATAGACTGTATCCGCGTCAGATGCTCGGATTTGTGCAATTTCCGCAGCATAGTCTGTCTGCCCCAACTTGGTATAAATCTCACCTACGACGTCCCCTTTGAAGGTACTTTTGAACCCGGTCATGCCGTCGGTGCCAGCAGGATAGTTCGGTGCCATCAGGAAGACCTTCTCGATGCCGTTCTCGCTCGCCCACGTGCCACCGGCTTCATAGAAAGCGTCATTCTGCCAGGCCACATTAAAGTAAAGCGGGCTACAGCCCTTGCCGGCAAGGGCTGACGGACCTGCGTTTGGCGACAGGTAGAATTTACCTTGCGCAGTGACCGCAGGAACGACCGCCATCGCCAGGTTTGACCAGATGATACCGGTCATGACATCGACCTTTTCGGATTGGATCATCTTATCGGCAAGCTGGACCGCGATGTCGGGCTTTCGCTGATCATCTTCGATCACCAGTTCAAGGTTTTCATTGCCTTTGGCGGCCAGCAAAAAGCCATCGCGCACGTCGATGCCAAGGCCTGCGCCACCGCCCGACAGCGTTGTGATCATGCCGACTTTGACCTTGCCACCATGGGCATCAGCATAGGCCATTCCGGCGCTTAGTGCAGCAATTGAAGCCGCAGCAATCAGTGATTTAAGTTTCATTTGTCTCTCCGTTGGTGTTTTGGACCTCATTGAGCGGGTCCGTTGAAGTTGTTTACAATGCCGTTTGTAAGGCGTCCGTCAAGTTTGGCGGATCGCTTAGGTTACCCGCGATTTGATCTTGTATTTATCATCATCCCACAGGTCATTGTTCATCACGTCGGCAATGATCTTGACCGCCGCCGTGACATCAGCGCTGTCGATATACATCGGCGTAAAGCCGAAACGCATGATGTCGGGGGCGCGAAAATCCCCAATCACGCCGCGCTCGATCACGGCTTGCATGGCTGCATACCCGCGCTCGAAACGCCAAGAAACCTGGCTCCCGCGTGAGGCCGCATCGCGCGGGCTTGCAAGCGTCAGGGCCGGTACATCACGCTCTATTTCCGCGATAAACTGTTCTTGCAGCGCGATCGACGCAGCGCGCAGGTCATGCATGTCGACGTCAGCCCAAAGCTCCATCGCGACCTCGAGGGCGGTCAGTTGGATCACCGGAGGTGTGCCCACCCGCATCCGTTCAATGCCGTTGCCTGGCGTATAATTCAGATCAAACTCAAAGGGTTGGCGATGCCCCAACCATCCGGCCAAAGCAGGTTCAACGCTTTCTGCCAGATCGGGCCGAACATAGATGAAACCCGGCGCGCCAGGGCCACCGTTCAGGTATTTATAGGTGCAGCCCACAGCAAACTCGGCATTCGACCCGGCCATGTCCACCGGCAACGCGCCCGCTGAATGCGCCAAATCCCAGACCATGACGGCACCTTTTGCATGGACCAGTTTGGTCACCGCTTTCATGTCGTGCTTGCGGCCTGTGCGATAATCCACCTCGGTCAGCATCACCACAGCGATATCTTCGCTGATTGCATCAGCGACCTCTTCGGGGGCCACGGTTCGCAGTTCATAGCCTTGCTCGAGAAGCTTCACGAGCCCTTCAGCCATGTAGAGATCGGACGGAAAATTGCCCGTGTCGCTTAGGATTACACGGCGATCCTTGCGCAGCTTCAACCCTGACGACAGCGCCTGAAACACCTTGATCGACAGCGTGTCACCCATCACGACCGATCCGTCCGGTGCCCCGATGATCCGCGCAACCATGTCGCCCACACGAGAGGGCTGCTCCATCCAGTTGGCCTTGTTCCAACCGCGGATCAGCATCTCGCCCCATTCATCGGCCATCATTGCCTGCACCCGTGCGGGAACAGCACGCGGCAGCGGCCCCAGCGAGTTACCATCTAGATATATCACACCCTCAGGCAGGAAAAACGCGTCTTTATTCAGTATATCAGCCACTTACAGGGCTCCTCTAACGTGCCAAAGTTCTGGGAAAAGTTCGACTTCCAGCATCTTTCGCAGATAAGCGACGCCGTTGGTACCCCCCGTCCCCCGCTTAAATCCGATGATCCGTTCGACCGTGGTCACATGGTTAAAGCGCCAGCGGCGAAAGTAATCCTCCAGATCGACCAGCTTTTCTGCCAGTTCATAAAGCGCCCAGTATTTCGACGGGTTTTCATAGACTTGTTGCCAAAGGTCTTGGATCTCCTTTTGTGCTTCCCAGTTGGTCGTACCCGGCGCGCCGGCCAGCGACGCCTGCCCCAAACCCTTGCACAGATGATCGATAGCCACCTGATACAGGCTGGGCTGCGCGATCTCCTCCTGCAAAGTCTTGAGTGCGTCTGCCTTGTGTTTATGCACTTGCATCAACGCGTTATTCCGGTTGCCAAGCAGGTATTCCACCAATCGGTATTGATGGGACTGAAAACCGCTCGAGTTGCCAAGTGACGGACGAAAGGCAGTATATTCGCTAGGCGTCATCGTGCGCAAAACGTCCCATGCGTTGTTCAACTGCTCAAAGATCCGCGCCACGCGGGACAGCATCTTGAATGCCGAAGACAACTCCCCCGCCACCATCACTTTTCGGGCGGCCTGCAACTCGTGAATGGCCAAGCGCATCCATAGTTCCGAGGTCTGGTGCTGCACGATAAACAGCATCTCGTCATGGGCATCGCTGAGCGGACGTTGTGACGATAAAATCGCATCCAATCCCAGATAGTCACCGTAGGACATATCCTTGGCGAAATCCATCTTGGCCCCTTTAGAGGCTTCTTCAAAACTGCTCATGTCTTTTCCCGAAGCGCGAAACGCTGGATTTTACCAGTGGCCGTTTTGGGCAGCGAGTCCGTGAATTGGATATCGCGGGGGTATTTGAATGGCGCGATTTCTGCTTTAACATGCTCTTGCAACATCTTGATTGTGTTTGTATCTTTCGGCACGTCCGCCACCAAAACAACATGCGCCTGCACGACCGAGCCGCGATGTTCGTCGGGCTTTGCCACCACGGCACATTCCAAAACAAAAGGATGGGACAACAGCGCGGCCTCAACCTCGGGCCCTGCGATATTATAGCCCGCCGAGATGATCATATCGTCGTTGCGCGCTGCAAAATGCAGATACCCCTGCGCATCCATTGAAAAGCTGTCACCGGTTATGTTCCACCCGTTTTGCACGTAAAGCGCCTGCCGGTCGTCCGCTAAATAGCGGCACCCCGTCGGACCACGTACCGCAAGTCTACCCACCTCGCCGCGTGGCAGTTCATCGCCGTTTTCGCCAACTATCCGAGCCTCGTAGCCACCAATAGGCTTACCCGTACAAGCGGCTTTGTGATCGTCAAACCGGTTCGAGATGAAGATATGCAGCATCTCGGTCGCACCGATCCCGTCCAGCATCGGCTTTCCAGTCTTTTCCTTCCAATCATGGTAAACAGGTGCGGGAAGGGTTTCTCCCGCACTTACCGCCGCACGAAGGCTGGACAGATCAGCGCCCTGATCCATCGCTGCCAGCATTGCACGATAGGCAGTGGGTGCCGTGAAGCATACAGTCGCCTTATATTTCTCAATGATTTCAATCATATTCGGCGGTGAGGCCGTTTCAAGCAAAGTCGCAGCCGCACCAAAGCGCAGCGGGAAAATCGCCAAGCCACCAAGCCCGAAGGTAAAAGCCAAAGGCGGCGAGCCGACAAAGACATCTTCGGGTACGACTTGCAAAACTTCACGGGCATATCCGTCGGCAATGATCAAAAGATCGCGGTGAAAATGCATAGTGGCCTTAGGGCTTCCGGTCGTGCCAGAGGTGAACCCAAGCAAAGCCACATCATCAATGGCAGTATCAACCGCCTGAAACTGAACAGGTTTCTCCAAGGCCAGACGGTCAAGTTCTGCGTCATGGTTGCTTGTTCCATCAAAGCCAATGACAGAGTTCAGAAACGAAGAAGTCTTCGCGCAGGCCGTCATTTCATCCATTAACCTTGTGTCGCACAGCGCATGGCTGATCTCTGCCTTGTCTACAATTGCCGTTAACTCTGACGCGCGCAGCATGGGCATCGTGTTCACCACGACCGCCCCCGCCTTGGTCGCGGCCAACCAACAGGCCACCATCGCAGGATTGTTCGCAGACCGGATCAGCACGCGATTGCCCGGCTTGATCCCGAAATTCTCGACCAGGGCGCGGGCCAGCTTATTGGTCCAGTCGGTCAGTTCCTTATAGGTGCGCCGCCGCCCGTTACCGATGAGGGCGGTATGATCCCCAAAACCTTTTTCAACCATCTTATCAGTTAGTTCCACACCGATATTCAGACGGTTCGGATAGTCGAAACCATCCAAAAGCAACGTGGGCCAGTTCTCCAAGGGGGGCAGATTATCCCGTGAAAAAGTATCTGTGTGTCCTGAAGGTTGCATGTCCAACTCTCTCTACATCGCGCCGATGGTCTGGCGCGCAATTACGACCCGCTGAACGTCCGACGCGCCCTCGTAAATCCGCAAAGCGCGGATTTCACGGTAAAGGCTTTCCACCACCATGCCGTGTCGCACCCCGTCGCCCCCGAACAACTGCACCGCCTTGTCGATCACGATCTGCGCGTGATCCGTTGCGAAAAGCTTGGCCATCGCCGCCTCGCGTGTCACCCTTGGTGCGCCTTGATCCTTCAACCAAGCGGCGCGGTAAATCAGCAGGGCCGACGCGTCGACATCGACCGCCATATCGGCAATATGCCCCTGCACCATCTGCAAATCCGCCAGCGGCTTACCTTGCACCTGCCGCTGCGTGACGCGGTTCAGTGCCTCGTCCAATGCGCGCCGGGCAAAGCCCAGGGCCGCAGCTGCGACGGTCGAGCGGAACACATCCAAAACCGACATCGCAATGGCAAAGCCCTGGCCGGGATTGCCAATCATCGCAGATGCCGGAACGCGGCAATCGGTAA
Organism: Roseobacter sp.; assembly: GCA_024636475.1. GTDB lineage: Bacteria > Pseudomonadota > Alphaproteobacteria > Rhodobacterales > Rhodobacteraceae > Sulfitobacter. Next base: position 26,486 of record JAGXHA010000043.1, read on the forward strand.
AGCGTAAGGTCGCCAAGGGGTGCGGTGCGATCACCTGCAACCGCTCTGCCACTTCGAATCCGGGCAGTCCGGCAGGCAACACGAAGGCCGACAGCCCCCGCGCGCCCGGTGCCTCTCCAGTGCGGGCAAAGAGCGTGTACACATCCGCAATCCCCCCATTGGAAATCCAGGTCTTCTCACCGTTCAAGATATAGTCATCGCCATCGCGCTCTGCGGTCATCGTGGAATTGGCAACATCCGATCCCGACTGCGGCTCGGTCAGGGCAAAGGCAGATATTGCCTCGCCTGCCCGCGTCTTCGGCAGCCATTCGAGCTGCTGTTCGGGTGTGCCGAAAAGGCTGACCGCACCTGTCCCAAGCCCCTGCATGGCAAAGGAAAAATCAGCCAGCCCGTCATGGCGCGCCAGCGTTTCGCGGATCAGGCACAGGCTGCGCACATCCAAGGTTTCGCCAGTCATGGCAGCTGAATGCTGCAACCAGCCGCCTTGCCCCAACATCGCCACCAAGGACCGGCACGCCGCATCCGTATCGCTATGATCAATCGCCGAAAGATGCGCAGCCGCCCAAGCATCCAGATCATCCGCCAAGGCGCGATGCCGATCCTCAAAAAACGGCCAGTCCAGAAAACTCCGGTCAGACATATCCGCATCCCATCTTCATTTTGCCAAATAAACTCCCGCCGGAGGCGCCAGTGCTCTCAGCCCACGCCACCGCTCAATCTCCCTCGAACACAGGCCGCTGCTTGGCGACGAAGGCGTTGTAAGCCCGCTCGAAGTCACCTGTCTGCATGCAGATCGCCTGTGCCTGCGCCTCAGCCTCGATGGCTTGTTCAATCGACATGGACCATTCCTGCGCCAGCATCGTCTTGGTCATCATATGGGCAAAGTTTGGCCCAGCCTGAATTTGCTGCGCCAGCGCCAACGCGTCAGCCTCCAGCGCGTCTCCCGCCACAAGCCGGTTGAAAAAGCCCCAGCGTTCACCCTCATGCGCCGACATCGATCGCCCGGTATAAAGCAACTCGGCTGCCCTTGTCTGGCCGATGACACGCGGCAGGATCGCGCAAGCGCCCATGTCGCAGCCCGCCAGACCGACGCGCGTAAACAAAAACGCTGTCTTTGCCTCTGGCGTTGCCAAGCGCAGATCAGATGCCATCGCGATGATCGCCCCCGCCCCGACACAGATACCATCGACCGCCGCAATCACCGGCTTACCGCAATTCACGATTGCCTTGACTAGATCACCGGTCATGCGGGTAAAGCGCAGCAATTCTTTCATATTCATCCGCGTCAGCGGTCCGATGATGTCATGCACGTCCCCGCCCGAGCTGAAATTCCCACCGTTCGACCCGAAAATCACCACATCCACATCATCGGCATAAACAAGGTCACGAAACCAGTCGCGCAGCTCGGCGTAGCTGTCAAAGGTCAGCGGGTTCTTGCGGTCCGGGCGGTCAAGACGCACCGTGGCAATGCCGTCTTTAATCTCGCACAGGAAGTGCTTTACATCGCTACGCATGGCTTGGCTCATCTTGTTTTTCCTTATTTTCGGCAGCTTGAGCCACCATAATCAACTGGGCGGCCATGGTACGGGCATCTTGCGCCGTTATTCCGGTCAACATGTCGTTGATCCAGCCTTCGTGAGACGCGGCCTGATTGGCGAATTCTACATTTCCCGCAGGCGTAAGACGCAGGATCATCGCGCGACGGTCGCCGGGCACAGGCACCCGTTCGACAAGGCCTTCCTCGGCCAGACGGTCCGCGATGCCGGTGACATTCCCGTTCGAGACGCGCAGGACGCCCGAAAGCTGGCTCATCTTCAGGCCTTCGGGGTGGCGCGACAGCGCCGCCATGACATCGAAACGCGGCAGCGTCGTTCCGAAATCCACCCGCAGCCTGTCTCGCAGATGCGCATCCACGTGGCGCGTCAGGCGCAGCAGCCTCAGCCACAGCCGCAAACGTTCCTTTGACGGAGTGCTCATATCTCGCCTCCAGATACTGACAGCGCATGGCCATTGACCATCGACGCGCCGGACGAGGCCAGAAAGGCCACCGCGGCCACGACCTCATCGGTTGTGATCATCCGCCGCATCGGGTTGCCGCCAACGACCATCTTTTCGGCTTTGTCGCGGGAGATATCAAAGCGGGTCATCACATTGGTGACCGCCGCCTGCCCCATATCGGTATCGACAAAACCCGGACAGACCGCGTTGCAGGTGATGCCATCGCGCGCGACCTCTTTGGCAAGTGCACGCACCAGCCCCAGAACGCCGTGCTTTGCCGCCACATAAGCCGAGATATTCGGCCCGCCCTGCAGCCCGGCGGTTGAGGCAATGGCGATCAGCCGTCCGCCCGACTGCATGCCAGCCAAGGCGGCGCGGAAGGTCAAAAACGTGCCGGTCAGGTTAACATCCAGCGTCGATTGCCAGTCAGCCAGCGTCATGTCGCGCAGCTTGGATGGTTTGCCCGCGCCCGCATTGGCGATCACCACGTCAAAGGGCGTCTTGAACAGCGCATTGACCGCAGCCTCGTCTGTGACGTCCAGCGCATGGCACGTCATACCGCGCCCTGCATCGGTTTGCTCCAACGCGTCCAACCGGCGGCCTGCGATTGTCACCTCGGCCCCGTCTTGCGCGAAGTGCTGCGCAATCGCGCGACCGATGCCAGACCCGCCGCCAGTTACCAAAACCTTAACCATCAGACGCGCCCCTCTTGTTCAGCCACCCGGTCGGCATTGCGCCATGCTTGATCGCGCCCTGCCTCATAAGGCTTGGGCCAGACCGCTTGGCGGTCGCCAATCAACGCGGCCTGATGCAGTGTCCAATAGGGATCGGCCAGATGCGCACGGGCCAGACAGACCAGATCGGCACGCCCGGCCATCAGGATCGAATTGACGTGGTCGGCCTCAAAGATGTTGCCCACGGCCATCGTCTTGATCCCGCCATCGTTGCGGATGCGGTCCGAGAATGGTGTCTGAAACATCCGGCCATAGACCGGTTTGGCTTGGGTCGACGTCTGGCCCGCAGAGACGTCAATGATATCGGCCCCAGCCTTGTCAAAGAGCGCTGCGATTTCAACGGCTTCCTCAGGCGTCACACCGTCGTCACCCGCCCAGTCACTTGCGGAAATACGCACAGCCATAGGCTTGGCCGCAGGCCAGACAGTGCGCATCGCGGCGAAAACCTCCAAAGGATAGCGCATCCGGTTTTCCAGACTGCCGCCATATTCATCCGCACGCGTGTTCGACAGCGGAGAGATGAACGACGAGATAAGATAGCCGTGCGCCGCGTGCAGTTCGATCATGTCAAACCCTGCACGGTCCGCCATTTCTGCGGCTTCCACAAACTGTGTCTTGACCGCATCCATGTCGTCGCGGGTCATCGCCTTGGGCGTCGCGTTTTCATCTGACCAAGCGATTGCCGATGCCGACAGCAACGGCCAGTTGCCCGCTGGCAAAGGCGCATCCATCTTTTCCCAGCCTACCTGTGTCGATCCCTTGCGCCCGGCGTGCCCGATCTGGCAGCATATCTTTGCCTCGGTCTCGGCATGCACAAAATCGGTCAGCCTGTGCCATGCGGCCTCGTGTTCGGGCGTATAAAGCCCCGGACAGCCCGGTGTGATCCGCCCATGCGCCGACACGCAGGTCATTTCGGTATAAATCAGACCTGCCCCGCCCTTGGCGCGTTCGCCATAATGGATCAGGTGCCAGTCTGTCGGACAGCCGTCCACCGCCTTGTATTGGGCCATGGGCGAGACCACGATGCGGTTTTCCAATGTCATGTCGCGCAGCTGGAACGGCGCGAACATGGGCGCGCGCGCGGGCAGATTGGTGCCTGCACCGGCTTGCGCCATAAACCACGCCTCTGCCCCGCCCAGCCACTCTGGATCACGGCTGCGCAGGTTTTCATGGCTGATCCGCTGGCTGCGGGTCAGCATCGAATAGTTCAACTGTACCGGATCAAGCTCAAGATACCGTTCCACGTCCTCGAACCACTCAACCGAATTGCGCGCTGCCGATTGCAGGCGCAGAACTTCAAGCCGCCGCGCGGCCTCGTATTTCTCGAATGCCGTATCCAGATCGGTATCTTCGCTTACATGGCGCGCCAGTGAGATCGCCGATTCCAACGCCAGCTTGGTGCCCGACCCAATGGAAAAATGCGCCGTAGCCGAAGCATCGCCAAGCAGAACAACATTCTCGTGGCTCCATTTCTCACACAAGACCCGGGGGAATTTGATCCACGCCGACCCACGGATATGGCCTGCGTTGGTCATCAGCTTGTGACCGCCAAGATGGTCTTTGAAGATATCTTCACAAACTGCGATGCTTTCTTGCTGGCTCATCTCGCCAAAGCCGTAGGCGTCATAGGTTTTTTGGGAACATTCCACGATGAAGGTCGCCGTGTCGGGGTCGAATTGATAGGCGTGAACCCAAACCCAGCCTTTGTCTGTCTTCTCAAAAATAAAGGTAAAGGCGTCGTCAAATTTCTGATGCGTGCCCATCCAGACAAAGGGGCAGCGGCGCATGTCGATATCTGGCTTGAAGGTCTCTTCAAACTCCATACGGCTTTTGGAGTTCAACCCGTCGCATGCCACCACCAGATCATAGTCCTCCATATAGGCGGACGCCGATTTGACCTCGGTCTCGAATTTCAGATCAACACCCAAGGCGCGGGCGCGTTCCTGCAAAATCAGCAACAGTTTCTTGCGCCCGATGCCGCAAAAGCCATGGCCCGACGACGTGATCACCTGACCTTTGTGATGCAGCGCGATATCATCCCAATAGGCAAAATTCTTACGGATTTCCGCGGCGCTAACAGAATCGTTTTGTTCAAGGTTATCAAGCGTTTCATCAGATAGAACCACGCCCCAACCAAAGGTGTCATCAGGCTTGTTGCGCTCTAGAACCGTGACTTCTGCATCTGGCTGGCGCAGCTTGAGAGAGATGGCAAAGTACAGACCAGCAGGGCCACCCCCCAGACATATCGCACGCATCGCACTCTCCTTGCTCAGACCAATATCTTGGACGTTAGGGCGAGTCGTTTATTATTTCAAGCAAAGATATTTTAAATATAAAGTAAATGAATCCGCACCGAGATACTTCGTTTTCACACATGCTTTCGGGCCGTCGCTGGGAAACGCCAACCTGTTCAAAGACCAAGCGCCGCCATCAAGGCAGACGTGGTTTCAGGGCCGGTACAAGGGCGTATACCTTAATATAAACAACGACTTCCCGCCAGATTTCGGTCTTTTCGAAGCAAGCTCTGAGGGGGGAGACAGTTCGGTTCCAGCGGTCGACTTAACCTATCCCCTGTGCGCCACAACTCAGGACCGGGCGCGCCGTCCTGCGCCGCTGAATATCGCGACTTGTTCATAATGAATCCCCTTGGCAGGTCTTGTCGCGAAAATTCTAGCTTTCAACGCATCCATTCCTCGGGCCAATGACCAAGGGACAAGCGATATCGATGTTAAGCCTACATTTTATTATGAAAACTGGTGCCCCCACACGGACTCGAACCGCGGACCTATTGATTACAAATCAATTGCTCTACCAGCTGAGCTATAGGGGCACTGCGTGGTCGTTTAGAAGATTGCTTCGGATCGTGCAAGAGGGGAAAGTATAGATATTTTGCAGTTTTACACATCGACCAAGAACGGGTATTGCCTTGCTTACCTTAAAGAAGTTGAGCTGATCATCCATGCAGTTGGTTTTGCACACTGGTGCCCACTATACCGAAGAAGAACGCCTTCCCAAAAGCTTGCTCGCGAACAAGCCACAGTTGGCGCAAGACGGGACAATTGTGCCCGGACCCAGTACCTATCGGGGGTTGTTTCGCGATACGTTGAACGCGATGTACAAGTCACCTGTCTCGGCCGGTGCGCGCGATGTGTTGCTTGATGCCGTGCTTAACGACACCGACGCAAAGCGCGTGATCCTTTCGGACGCCAACTTTTTCCGCACCCCTGCAACGGCTGTGGTGGACGGGATGCTGTATCCTGCTGCCCCTGTGCGAATGATGCGGATGGCGCAGCTTTTTCCGGATGACCAGATCGAAATCTTTCTAGGCATCCGCAACCCTGCGACCCTGCTGCCGATTCTGCATGGCGTTTCTGCTGACAATTCGGATGCCCATTTTTGGGGGATCAAGGATCCGGCAGATGTGCGGTGGTCTGAAACCATAGGATTGTTGCGCGACTCGGCACCCGAGATTCCGGTGACGATCTGGTGCAACGAGGATGCGCCGTTGATCTGGGGCAAGATCATGCGCGAGATGGCAGGCTTGCCTGATACATCGAAACTTGAGGGCGAATTTGATCTGCTCGAGACAATCATGACACCCGAGGGCATGAAGCGTTTCAGAACTTATATGGTTTCGCATCCCGAAATTTCCGGGTCTCAAGAGCAGCGCGTTATTGCGGCATTTCTGGACAAATTCGCAATGGCAGACGCCATCGAGGAAGAGTTGGATATGCCGGGCTGGACCGATTATCTGGTCGATGAAATGACCGAGAGCTACGATCAGGATGTGTTGCGCATTCAACAGATCCCCGGCATTCGAATGATCATGCCCTAAAAACCGGCGGTTGGGGTCGGTCTTTCCTGCTCCCGGGTGTCATTGGGCATCCGCCGTGAAAATGCTAGTGATCCGCGCAGTCTGAGCATGAAATCGCAGACCGATATCACTTGGCTGCGAAATCGTCCCCGAGACCCAAGCAGCGTTTATTGCGCTATAGGCAGGTCAGATCAAACTTGCTAAGCTTTTTCCAGTTTTACGACCACCAATTTGTTAAAAAAGAGATAATCCCATGAGAAATAAGCATTATCCCCTGATATCGATCGTATTTTCTACCGCCCTTGCCGCACTTTGCGCCCCGGCCTTTGCGTCGGACCACCGCGATTCACCCTATACCCAGCAAAACCCGGCGGCCGACATTGGCGACGTGTTCTTGTTTCAAGGTCCGCAAACTGGCGGGCTTGCCATGGTGATGACGCTGAACCCGCTGTCCGGATCGGGAGCCGACGGGACGCAGCCGTCAGACAAGATCAAACTGGCGCCCGATCTGATCTACATTTTCAACTTTGACAGCGACGGCGACGCAAAAGCCGATCTTTCGTACAAGGTCAAAGTCGGGGCCGGTTCGGGGGGACAAAGCCAGCCTTTGGAGTTGCGCAAAGCCATCGGGGCCGAAGCCCATGATGCGAAGTGGACCGGCATCCAGCTTGGCAGCGGCATGACCACCGCCTTGAATGGCGAATTGCAGATCGTAACCGGCAAAACCGACGAGTTGCTGTTCGTAGGGCCGCGCCGCGATCCGTTCTTCTTTGATTTTCTAACCGTTGATGCGCCTGTGGCCCTGGCCATCAAGGAGGCTTTGGCGGGCGGCGACCATCTGCCTGCCGCAGGATCATCCGAACTGGCCTTTGGCCGCACAGACATGACACTGATCGTGCTTGAAGTCCCCGATCTGGGCCAGGACCCGCTGAATTACTGGGTGACGGTCGCGGATGGGTCTGGCAAAACCGTCGACCGGATGGGCCGCGCCGGTATTCAGGGCATCTATCTGGTCGAAGCACCCACGGGCTATAACCCAGAGTATTACACGCCCCGAAATGCCGCAAAACACCCAACGATTGGTGATCTGAACAACGCCTATAACGCCTCCAACCCGGATCAGGACAAGGCGAACTATGTCGAACAATTCACCTACCGGTTCGAGCAGCTTGAGGTCAGCCAAAGTGTTCTGCAGGAAAAGGTCGATTTTTATCTGCCCGACATGATCCGCTGGGATCCAGGCCAGCCCAAGGGCTATCCCAATGGCCGCAACCTGCGCGAGGACGCGATCTACTGGACGCTGAAAGACCTGAACCCGTTCGGCGTACCCGCAGATGGTGTTGAGCTGCCCCACATCGGCACGCAGCGCATGAGCGACCGCTTCCCCTATGTGGCGCCTTCGATTGTGCAGGACTTCAAGCCGGGCAACCAACTTGAACCCGTCTTTCCTATCTTTATGGAATAAGCAACCGGTACGCTTGCAGTGTACCTTTGCCCTTTGCGTCGATATCGCCGCGCCGCTCGACCCTTTGGGGATCGGTGAGTTGCGCGGCAGTATTGGCGGACAGCATGATGGTATTAGGCGCACAGGCTTTCACCATGCGGGCGGCAGTGTTGACAGTGTCGCCCCAGATATCAAAGCTCAACCTTTTGGTGCCCACAACCCCGCTGGAAATCGGGCCGGTGTGAATGCCGATGCGCAAGGCCCAGCCCGCGACTTCATCCAGGGCGGTATGATCCAAACTGACCTTGACGTAGTTCATGATTTCGGACGCTGCCGCACAGGTGGCCGCCACGTGGTCATGTTGTCCCGAACCGTTCAGATCACCTGCGACCGTCATATAAGCGTCGCCAATGGTCTTCACTTTTTCAACCCCGTGCCGGGCGGAGATATCATCAAAGGCCCCGTAGTAGCGGTCAAGCATCCCAACCAGTGCCACCGGGTTCATGGCTTGGGTGCTTTTGGTGAAATCGACAAAATCAGTGAACATCACAGTCGCAGATTCCACATAGCGTGGCCGCACGGTTCCGCTGGCCTTCAGCTCGTCCGCAATGGATTCAGGCATGATCGAACGAAGCAACTGCTCCGTCCGTTCTTTTTCCGCTTCAAGCGAGCTGTAAAGCTGCTCGATCTCGGTTTTCGCAGCTGCGATGTCATTGATCACCCGGCGCTGGAACGCCTGTGATCCATCCATCAGCTCTTCCAGCTCGGCCCGGCGCATCTCGGACTTTTCAAGCCGCTTTTCCAACCGTCGCAGCTCCTTTTCAGGATCAGTGATCCTGCGCGATGATGGTTGTGTTTCCATAGCATGAACATGTTACGCTTGAGGCGCAGAACCAAGCAACACCGCAAGGAACGCATTCGTATGCTGAAGCGCTTTTCCCTGATGCCCCGCCGGGCCAATTTCACCGTAGGTGTAGAAACCCGCTGTCGGGAACGCATCGCCGATTATCGCCTCAAAGCTTTCGTATTCTTCTTTGGTGCGCGTGCCCAAAGCTGCACGGCGCCCTGCACATGAAAAGAACAGCGCGGCGTCGGGCTTGTCGTTGGTAAAGCCTTCGAAAGCACTTTCAACAGCCGTGCGGGCAGCAGCCACGATTTCATCGCGCGATGCCGTGGCCAGTTGGACTTCTTCGTCCATGCCAATGGGATTCACAAAGGTTATCGCACCGCTTTCTTCGTCAAAGGCTTGCGGCGAGGACAGCAAGAAACCTTCACGTTCCGGGCTGTGTACCGCCAGCGGAAAATGCACGGATTGCCCCTGAATATAGTCTTTATAAAGCTGGATCGCGGGCTTGCCGTCAATCTCGTGAATGGTGGAGCCAGCGGCTTTGGTGACCTTGTGGCGGTTGCCAAGCGCTGTGTACCCGGTGGACATACCGCAGGAATAAACCAGCGGGCCGGACATGATCAGCACCACAACAGAATCCGACGTGACATCGGTATTGCAAAACTGCCTTGTGCCCCTGAACCGCAACTGGTCGCCCGATGCACCGCCCACGATCGGAAAATCCTCACCCAATGCTGCGCGCAGACCGCCCACAATTTCGCTGATATCAGGGCCGATCCCTTCGGGCAGCGCCACGCAGAAGGCCGAGGCTTTTTCGGTCTTGGATTTCGCGTCTGCGACCGCGGTCGCCGTGGCCGCTCTGGGATCAGCCGTTGCCCCGTGGCCAATGCCCACAGTAAAATCGATGTCATCCGACCCAAAAAGCGTAATCACAACGCTGTCTTCCAGAAAGCCCTCCGGTCCGGCCACTTCCCCGTCCGTGGTGCACCCTGCCAGCTCAACCCCCGGTAGGGCGTTTGCAAACGCCTTGACGAGGGTGTCTATATCCACATCGATACCGACAAAGGCCAGACCCGCTTTGGGCTTCACCCCGTTCATCCCCTCTAGTGCGATCTCAAGCGCCTCTTCGACCGCTTCGACCGTATCGGACTCCTCACTCGCACCGGTTGCGACTTTTAACATGATCATACCCTCCCCTGCTGAACGTGTAGTGGCCTGTTTACGCTGGCCAATTCTTGATGTCTGGTTGTGCAAGATGCCCCGCAGGACTGAAACCCATAATCGCACCATAAAAGGAAAGTTCTTCCTCCAATGCCTGAATAATGTGCGCCTTTTGCCTGAACCCGTGCCCCTCGCCCGCAAAAAACTCCCAAGCGACGGGCATTTTGCGTGACATCAGGCTATCGATCAACACATGCGCCTGCGCGGGCGGCACAACTGGATCGTCTTCGCCTTGAAATAGAATAAGGGGGCAGTTGATTTTTTCAGCGTGGAACTGCGGCGAATAGGCTTTGAATACCTTTTGCGCTTCGGGCCAAGGACCGACCAGCAAGGCCGCATAAAACGCTTCCAGCTTGTCGGTGTCTTGGGCGATCATCTGCAAATCCGAAATGCCGTAGTAGCTGGCCCCGGCCGATAGAATATCGGTGAACGTCGCCAGCGCCAATGTGGTGTACCCCCCCGACGATCCGCCCCGCGATGCGATGCGGTAGCGGTCGACCTTGTCTTGCGCTACCAAATATTCCGCCCCTGCGACGCAATCGGCCACATCCACCACACCCCAACCGCCATAGATGCGCTGCCGGTAACTGCGGCCAAAGCCCGTGCTGCCGCGATAGTTGGTGTCCAGCACCGCAAAGCCACGCGAGGTAAAGAATGCAATATCGACAGACAACGCACTTGAGGCCGAGGCACTTGGCCCGCCGTGGATCACGATAATCAAGGGGGGGCGTTCATTTTGCGGCCCTGTAAAGTCCGGGTTGGACGGCGCGTGGTAAAATGCATGGCTGGTTTCGGTCCCGCCTTTGCCATCCGCCACATCAAAGGAAATCGTCTCTGGTGCCTGAAAACAAGCGCGTGCTGCCGCGCTCAGACCGGGATTAGCGCGGCGCAAAACGGTGACCTCAAGGGTTTCCAGATCCAGCCGGACCAATTCGGACGGGCCCTGAAACGTGCCGCCAAAGAACACGGCAAAGCCTTCGCCCACCTTGAGATGGGTGATGCTGGTATAGGGCAGATCAATATCGCGGATCACCCCTGAGGTCACTTCGACCTGCGCCAAAGACCATAGCCCCCCGCGCGAATAGCTGGCAAGGATTTCGGTCTCGGAAACAAATCCGTAGCTCGACAGTCCCAGCCGCCACAGCGGTGAGGTGAATTCAGCCGCTTCTTGGGTCACGCAAACCAGATCATCGCCTTCGACGCGGGCAATGTTCCACCAGCGGCCCCCCTTGATGCTGTCCCTGTCGCTCACACAAAAAAGCTGCCCTTGCGGCGACCAAAGCGGCTCTGCAATCGCCTCGTCCGAATAGCGCATGGCGTTTTGCAGCACCGGGTTCAGGTCCGGGTCAATCGCTGTGGCAGGGGCACCGCCGATGGTGCGGATATCAGTCGGGTTGCCCTGCGCATCCAGTGTCGCGACCTGCAACCGTGTACCCTCCCACGGCATTGACGGGTAATCCCATGTCAGCCATGCAATCTGGCTGCCATCGGGCGACAGGCGCGGAGCGGCGTAGAAATCCCCCCCCGTTGCCACGGTAATGGGGAGGGCCACGCCCTCCATATCCAGCGCCACAAGGCTTTGCTGCGCCTGCCCGTTAAGCAACACGTCGCTGCGTTCCTGCACGGCAAAGATCACACCGCGGGCAGGATCGGGGACCATATCGGCAAAATGCACAGGCTGGCGCGGAGTGATCGGCACAGGAAACTGCCCCGGCGTCTGGCGGTAGACACGCTGGTCTTTGGTCTGCGGAAAATCCGAGGTGGCAAAATTTGTGAACCACACCGTGCCACCCTTTGCGGCCACCGCCCCGCCCCCGTAGGAATTCACCAGCGTGCGGGCGCAAAAGCCCGGCGGGGTGATGTCCTCGGGTCCGTCCGTCCCCATCCGTACAACGACCGACCGACCCTTTTCGTCAGGGCGGCTTTCGACCCACAAGATGTCATTGCCATCCAAGGCAAGTTGTTCAAACTTGACCGTCCCCGCCGCAAGATCCTCAGCGGCAATGGGGGATGTCCATGATCCGAACGGGGCTGTTGTCACGCTCATGGGTCTTAGCCCCCCGTCCATGGCCGCAGGTTGTTTTTCCCGACGATCAGTTTGGTTTGCTCCAGTGCGGTCTTTTTCAGTGCCTCAAGCACGATGGGCAGCCAGTTGCCTTTTTCAGTCGCCGTGACCCAAGGGTCTTGTGTGGTGGAGACAAGGAAATTGATCCCTGCCCCATGCGTCGGAGCCAGCGACAGGCGCGCACCGTAAGCATCGACAAACTTTTGGCCATAATCGCTGACTTCAAAGCTTGAGGAGGTGACGAACATCGGCTGCTTGGGCACCGTGCCGCCATCATATTTACCAATGCTGAGCGCTTGGAACATGGCAGTGTTAAAGTCATTGGCCAGTGCCACATCTGAATTCCACCCATCAGCTGTGCGGAAATTCAGTGAATAGGTGACGATGTTCTGATCCGACCCCATCTCGCGGAACACCTCTTGCGCGTCGGGGTTCGCCGCAAGGTACTCCAGCAATTCGTCATTTTCACGTGGCACGATCTCGCTGCGTATCATCGCCAGTTGCGCGGCAATCTCGGCGTCGGATTTGCCCTGCTTTTGGGCAGGCAGACGCTGGAAGGGCACCACCTTGAAACATTCATTCTCGCCCGCGATAGCCATCAGCTGCGCATAGAAGCGTTTGGAGTTGAAGATACATTTACCCAGCAACTTTCCATATCCCGACTGGTCAGGCCGGATGATCGCGTGAGACAGATAGACCCCCGCAGCAGCGGCACCGGGTTTGGACCCTTCGATGCCGTAGACACCCACGGTCGGGTCAACGCCGCCGTGAAACACCACAGGTGCAGTAAAGGCGATCAGGTCACGCATCGCCCCGTTGCGATAGCAGATAGAACCCGCCGGATAGGGAATGAAACCCGCCTTGTGAGGGTCAACGGTTTGCGTATCGGCATGCGCCAGCGCCTCGTATTGGCGCGTGACATAGTCGCTCATCACCATCGCGGGCGTATGGTTTTTAGCGCCCTGCTGTGTCTCGGGCTCGGGGAATCGCGGTTTGCGCAGGATCGAGGCGAAATAGCCCCCCCACGCGCCATCCACGTGAATCGTGAACTCCATCCCTTTTTTGCGGTACTCTTCGCGCAGCGCCACGATGTCGGCCAACGGATCAACCGAGCTTTCTTCGGTTGTGCCCATGACCGCAACGACCTCCAGAATTGGACGGCGGTTTTGGTAGCATGTCTCGATCTGGTCTCGCAGATGATCGATCATCATGCGGCCGTCCAGATCGACGTATGTGCTTTGCACGTTGTTGGCACCCAAGCCCAACAGGGCTGCACCCTTGGGCCACGAATAATGTCGCGTGCTGGGGGCCATGATGACGGGCAGTTGCGTCACATCACGAAGATAGGTCCGGTGCATATCGGCCAGCCCGATATTCTGAACCGAGTATTTGTTCAGCACGGCTTTGACGGTGTCGGCCGTGATGCCGGGTATGGTTTGCAGGCGCGGTGACATGTTGATCACCTCGTCAACGCCAAGGTTCATCAAGGACCAGTTGTCCAACTCGATCAGCTTTGCGGTGCCCCCCTGTACCAACGTCACGGTAAAATCCCTGGCCGCTGCCATCGACGGCTCAAGCTTGATCGCATTGGCCAAAGACACGGGCAAATAGGTCAGATTGCGCGCCGCCCACATGCTTTCGGCATTGGCGACAGACCCGTCACAGGTGATATGGGCCCACGGCACAATCGTGCCTTCGGGCACAGTCTCGGTTTCAGGCACCTGATAGCCCAACATGCGCGACAGGTCTTTGCCAACTTCGATTTCCAGCAGCGTCGTCACGGGCGACGCCTCGGCGGCAACGTTGTTCTGGTTGTACAGCATTGCCGCAAAATATCCGACAAAGCCCGGCATCGTGCAGTCCCAATACATATGCGACTGGTTGCGATAGCTAGAAAGCGGGATCGACCCGTGAAGCGCATGCAGCATATGATCAAGCTGCACCTCAAGTGCTTCGATTGTCATCTTATATTCGGCAGAGGCTTTGATCTCTTCGGTGACATAGACCGGATCATGGAACTGCTCGCCATATTCGCGACGCGCCCCGGCGTTGGCAGCAACAGCCTTGCCGACCATCCGTTTCATGACCTCTTCGTTTTCGCCCATCGGGCCAATGAACCAGCCCGCCAGCGACGGAGTCCCTTTGGCATCCAGCAGATCAAGACGGTCGTTCTTTTGCTCGGCTGCGTGGAAGGCAGACAAGACGTTTGCAAAATGCGCTTTGCTGTCATGAGTGGTCATTAAATTCGGCCCTTTGGGAATAATTAGAACGGTGGAAACCAGCGCAGAAATCACGCCTCGTTATCTGAAGCAGAACAAGAAAACCGTTTACATTATTGGGGGTATACTAACGTATTTATTGTATACTTGGTCAAGATAATGCCAAGAAATCCCTCGAAAATCCCATATGATAGCCAAAAATACCATCTTGGGTTGTATTAACGAGTCTGGAGTCTCTCAATGATACTGGTCGCGGTCACAGTCCCGATTGTTTTGCCGTCTTCCTGGACCGAAATCTGTGTAATATCATCGCCAAGCTGGTGAATAAGGTGCTCCACAGGCGTCTCGGCCGCGACCGAGGCGTCGTCCGCCTCTGCGACCGGCCCCATGACATCGCGCGCGGTCAGCACACCAAGAGGGTTCATATTGGCCACAAATTCAGCCACATACTCCGACGCGGGGTTCGAGAAAATCTCGCGCGGGGTGCCGCATTGCACGATGCGACCGCCCTCCATGATCGCGATGCGACCGCCCAACTTGAACGCCTCGTCCAGATCATGGCTGACGAAGATAATCGTGCGTTTCAACTCGCGTTGCAGGTCGAGCAATTCGTCTTGCAAACGGGTGCGGATCAGCGGATCAAGCGCGGAAAACGGCTCGTCCATCAGCAAGATCGGGGCTTCGGTCGCAAAGGCACGCGCAAGACCCACGCGTTGCTGCATCCCGCCGGACAGATCGCCCACCTTGCGGTCGGCCCAGTCGGAAAGGCCCACAAGTGCCAGCTGCCTGTCTGCCCGCTCAATCCGTTCGGCCTTGGGCACATCAGCCAGTTCAAGACCAAGCGCCACATTATCGCGCACACTGCGCCAGGGTAGAAGGCCGAATTGCTGGAATACCATCGACACACATTCGCGCCGCACCCGGCGCAGATCAGTGGCAGAACAACTTGCGACATCGCATGTCCATTCGCCGGCATTGACCCGCACGGTGCCCCGCGCCAACGGGTTCAACCCATTGACCGCGCGCAACAAGGTAGATTTGCCAGACCCCGAAAGCCCCATGAGCACAAGGATCTCACCTGAAGCCACCTCTAGCGTGCAGTTGTGCACGCCAAGAACCTGCCCGGTGGCGACTTCGATCTCGGCCCGGTCCTGACCCTTGTCCATCAAAGGCAGTGCTTTTTCCGGTGCCGCACCAAACACGATTGACACATTGTCAAATTCGACGGCGTTCTTTGAAGACTTCATATCAGTGCTCATTTGCGTGTCACCCGCAGCATACGGTCCAGCATGATTGCCACCACCACGATGATCAGACCGGATTCAAAGCCTAATCCGGTATTTACCGAATTGAGCGCCCGCACCACAGGCACCCCTAACCCATCAGCCCCCACAAGCGCCGCGATAACCACCATCGACAGCGAGAGCATGATGGTTTGGTTCAGCCCCGTCATGATTTGCGGCAAAGCATAAGGCAGCTCGATTTTCCACAAGGTCTGGCTGGGTTTCGCGCCAAAGGCCTGCGCCGCCTCAAGCAATGCTTTCGGCGTCGAGGCGATGCCAAGCTGGGTCAACCGGATAGGTGCCGGCAGAACAAAGATCACCGTGGCGATCAGGCCCGGAACCATGCCAATGCCGAAAAATACAATGGCCGGAATAAGATAAACAAAGGTCGGCAAGGTCTGCATCAGATCCAACACCGGTGCCATATAGCGATAAAGCTTGGGACGGTGCGCTGCTGCAATCCCTATGGGAACGCCCACGCCCATACACACCACACAGGCCGACAGGACCAGCGTGAGGCTTTCGGTGGTTTCTTCCCAGTAATCTTGATTGAGGATAAACAAGAACCCGATCACGATCAGAAGCGGCGTTTTCCAGTTGCGCTGGATCAGCCAGGTCAGTGCTGCGAATGCCGCGATGATGAACAAGGGATGCGGCGTTTGCAGGACCCATAAAATCGCATCAATCAACCACTCCATCGCGACAGAAAGCCCGTCAAACAACCAGCCCGCGTTGACAAGCAGCCATTCAAACAGCGCTTCGGCAGCATCATCAATCGGGATTTTATTGTCGGTGAGCCAGTTCATGGATGTCTCCGCAAGAGGGGTCTTTCAAGCAAAAAAGGGCCCACCGCGTGGCAGGCCCTTTTGATCAATCGCGTTGCATTACTCGACGATGGTTTTCGCAGCCATCATCGCATCGCCACCGTCCATCGTGGTCACACCTGCCAGCCATGCATCCAGCACGGCGGGGTTGGCCTTGATCCAGGCCTTTGCGGCCACGTCAGGATCTTGGCCATCATCCAGGATCGCGCCCATGATCTCGTTTTCCATGGCCAGTGTGAATTCCAGGTTGTTCAGCAGCGTCCCAACGTTGGGGCAGTCTTCGACAAAGCCTGCGCGGGTGTTGGTGTAGACCGATGCGCCGCCCAGATCCGGGCCAAAGAAATCATCACCGCCCTCAAGGTAGGTCAGTTCGAAATTGGCATTCATCGGGTGTGGCTCCCAGCCCAGAAAGACAACCGGCTCGTTCTTGCCCGTGGCGCGCTTGACCTGCGCCAGCATGCCTTGTTCGGAAGATTCCTTGACCTTGAATTCCTTGAGGTCAAAGGCGTTCGTATCGATCATAGACTGGATCAGGCGGTTGCCGTCATTTCCCGGCTCGATGCCATAAATCGTCCCGTCAAGTGCATCGGCATTCGCAGCGATATCGGCAAACGTCATGATGCCCATATCTGCGGCGGCCTTGTTGACGGCCAGCGTGTATTTCGCCCCCGTCAGGTTGGCACGCAAACTATCGACGGTGCCGTCCGCGCGGTAAGGCGCGATGTCAGCCTCCATCGTGGGCATCCAGTTGCCCAGAAAGACGTCAACATCACCGGCAGCCATCGCAGTATAGGTCACCGGAACGGACAGGATTTTAATGTCCGTTTCATAGCCTAAAGCTTCCAGAACGACAGTTGTGGCGGCGGTTGTTGCGGTAATGTCTGTCCAGCCTACATCGGAAAATGTAATTTCTTCACATCCTGCAGCGGCAAGGCTGGTGGCAAAGCTAAGCGAAAGAGCTGTGGTCGTGGCGAGAATTTTCATATCTGGCGGCGTCCCTGAATTGTTATAATTGATGGCGCATTAGAGCGCCAAGAGGTCATGTATTGCAACCCGTTTGTTGGGGAGTATTCCGGTGCTTTCAGCTGCCGGGTGCAGCGCTTTGATCGCAAAAGACCAAGTGACCATTTTTGCGGCCAGCACGCTTACATGAAAATATGTTTGAAAAATCTAAAAACGAATAGCGTTTGTCATCCGCAAACGCATCTAAACCAACGGGACCCTAACGAGCCGGCTTCGTCTTGTAAAATCCGTCCGGGCAGCGTGACTGCCCGGACGGTTATCGCGTTACGCCAACAGGTCGTATCTGTCTGCGTTCATCACCTTGGTCCAGGCCGTCACGAAATCACGCACGAATTTCTCGGCGTTATCGTCTTGGGCATAGACTTCCGCGTAGGCGCGCAGGATCGAGTTTGATCCGAACACCAAATCGGCGCTGGTCGCTGTCCATTTCACGTCACCCGACTTGCGGTCACGCAACTCGTACTGGCCATCTTCCTTGGTGGGATGCCAGCTATACGCCATGTCGGTCAGGTTGACGAAAAAGTCTGTCGACAACGTGCCTTCGCGGTCCGTGAACACGCCATGCTTTGAGCCACCGTAGTTGGTGCCAAGAACCCGCATGCCGCCGACAAGCACGGTCATTTCCGGACCTGTCAGACCAAGAAGCTGGGCCCGGTCAAGCAACAGCTCTTCAGGGCGAACGGCGTAGGTTTCTTTCTGCCAGTTGCGAAAGCCGTCAGCCAAAGGCTCCAGATCGCTAAAGCTGTCGCCATCCGTCTGCTCTTCGGTCGCATCGCCGCGGCCCTTGGTAAAGGGAACCTCGACATTGTGACCGCTGGCTTTGATCGCCTGCTCAAGTGCGACATTGCCCGCCAGAACAATCACGTCAGCAAGGGACGCGCCGGATGCTTCTGCGATCGGGCCAAGAACGCCAAGAACCTTTTCAAGACGGTCAGGCTCGTTGCCTTCCCAGTCTTTTTGGGGTGCCAGACGGATGCGCGCACCATTGGCACCGCCGCGCTTGTCAGAGCCGCGGAATGTCCGCGCACTGTCCCATGCGGTGTTCAGCATCTCGGTTGCGCTCAGGCCACTCTCGGCGATCTTGGCTTTGACTGCCTCTACGTCGTAGTCTGTGTTGCCCGCAGGGACAGGATCTTGCCAGAGCAAATCTTCCGCAGGTACGTCAGGGCCCATATAGTTGACCTTCGGGCCCATATCACGGTGCGTCAGCTTGAACCACGCGCGCGAGAAAGTCTCGGCCAGATAGGCCGGGTCCTTGTAAAAGCGCTCGCAGATTTCGCGATAGATCGGGTCAACCTTCATGGCCATATCAGCATCTGTCATGATCGGGTTGTGCTTGACCGACGGATCGCTCGCGTCTGGCACTTTCAACTCGTCAGGCAGGTTTACCGGCTCCCACTGGAACGCACCTGCACGGGATCTGGTGACTTCCCACTCGTGGTTCAGCAACAGTTCAAGATAGCCATTGTCCCATTGCGTCGGGTTTGTTGTCCATGCCCCTTCAAGGCCCGATGTGTGGGCGGTGTTGGCCTTGCCATCGAATTTTGGATTGCTCCAACCAAATCCGGCTGCTTCGACGGACGCACCTTCAGGTGCTGCGCCGATATCAGCCGCCATACCGTGACACTTGCCAACGGTGTGGCCGCCAACGGTCAACGCTGCGGTTTCAACATCATCCATAGCCATGCGCAAGAATGTCATGCGCACGTATTTTGCCGTCTCCGCGGGATCAGGTGTACCGTTCACGCCTTCGGGGTTCACATAGATCAGACCCATGTGCGAGGCGGCCAACGGGTTATACATGCTGTTGGCGTCGTCGATGTCAGTGACACGCTCGTTGGTCTCGGCCAGCAGCACACTGTCGTTGCCCCAATTGATATCGTTCTCTGGGCCCCAGATGTCCTCGCGGCCAAAGCCAAAGCCAAAGGTTTCCAGACCCATGGAATCGTATGCAACGGTGCCGGACAGAATAATCAGATCAGCCCAGGACAAGGCGTTGCCGTATTTCTTTTTGACGGGCCACAGCAAGCGCCGCGCCTTGTCTAGGCTGGCGTTGTCAGGCCAGGAGTTCAGCGGCGCAAAGCGGATGTTGCCAGTGCCTGCCCCGCCGCGGCCATCGCCCAAGCGGTAAGAACCGGCAGCGTGCCATGCAAGACGGATAAAGAAACCGCCATAATGACCCCAATCTGCGGGCCACCAGTCTTGGCTGTCGGTCATCAAAGCGTGGACATCGGCCTTAACAGCTTCGAAATCCAGACCTTTTACTGCTTCGCGGTGATCATACTCCGCATCCATCGGGTTAGAACGCGCATCGTGCTGGTGCAAAATGTCTACGTTCAGCGTGCGTGGCCACCACGACGTAACGGGACGTTCTACGGTCGTGTTGCCGCCGTGCATGACCGGGCAACCGCCTGTCGGGTTCACATTGTTTCCGTCCATGGGGATCCTCCAAGATATAGTGAATGTCGCGCCGACGATACTGCGCCAACGTTTTCGAACGCTTTATATGCCTTCGCCGAGCATAAAATCAAATTGAATAATCTTACCGCCGTGATAAGCTGTACTTATGAAAGATATCACTCTCAAACAGTTACGTTATTTTGACGCCTTGGCCCGCTATCAGCATTTCGGCCATGCCGCTGAGGCATGTTCAATCTCGCAGCCAGCGCTTTCCTTGCAGATCAAAGAGCTTGAACGCATGTTCGGGGCCACGTTGGTTGAACGCAGTGCCCCCAAGATCAGACTGACCACGCGAGGCGAAGACTTTATCGCCAAGGGCCGCCAGATCCTGCTGGCGGTAGAAGAACTGGACGATCTCATGAGGGCCTCCAAAGGGCCATTGGCGGGTCGGTTGCGATTGGGTATTATTCCGACCGTCGCCCCCTATCTTTTGCCCGAGATCATGGTGGCCTTGTCTGCGCAGTTTGGGCAACTGGAACTTGAAGTGCGCGAATCCATGACGAAATCGTTGATCGAGGATTTGTCCGAAGGTCTTCTGGATCTCGCGGTTGTCGCCCTTCCGATCTCGGAACCGAACCTGCGCGAGGTCGCCTTGTTCGGTGAAGAATTCGCACTTGTCCGCCCAGAGAGGGATGCAGACAAACCCATTCCCAGCCCCAAACTGCTTAAGACTATGCACCTGCTGCTGCTAGAGGAAGGACATTGCTTTCGTGATCAAGCGCTTTCGGTATGCCAGATGTCCGATGCACAGCCGCGCCAGTTGATGGAAGGCAGTTCGCTATCGACACTGGTTCAGATGGTCGGCGCGGGGATGGGCGTTACCCTCATTCCAGAGATTGCCATCAATCTGGAGGCGCGATCCACGGACGTGTCTATCGTCAAATTCCCCAAGCCCGCACCCACCCGCACAATCGGGATGGTTTGGCGCAAAACCAATCCTCTTTCCGATCAATTCCTCCAGATCGGAGAGATCGTGCGCAGCGTAGGCGAGAAAAAGCGCGATGTGACGAGGGTGGACTCGGGCGTGCATCCAACCGCCGAGGATGACAGCACAAGTTTGCCAGTGATGACAGCGTCCATCCCGAAATGATCACGCACCGCTGTCGCAGATGCAAGCGAAGCCCAAAAGTAAGCGGCTCTCTCGCGTGTCGGGATAATAATCGATATTCTTACTTAGAAAAATGCTCCAAGGTTTTGCGCATGTCCCCAGCCGCATAGAAAGAACCTACATCTTTGTTTCAGGATCCTATGTCGCGACAAGAGACCGGGCAATCAGCTCCTTCATGATCTCGTTGCTGCCGCCATAAATCTTTTGCACACGGGCATCTGCGTAAAGCTGGGCGATGGGATAATCGCTCATATAGCCATAACCGCCATGCAGTTGGAGGCATTCATCAACGACATCGCATTGCATCTGCGTGACCCACCACTTTGCCATCGATGCCGTAGACGCATCCAGCGTCCCTGCCATAAAACGGTCAATACAGTTATCGACGAAAACCCGTGCCACATGCGCAATCGTTTTCGCCTCGGCCAGTTTGAAACGGGTATTTTGCATCTCAAGCAAGGATTTACCAAATACCTGTCTGTTGGCCGTGTAGTCAATCGTGACCGCCAAAGCGGTTTCCATCGCAGCAATACCACCGACAGCGATGATCAGACGTTCACGCGGAAGGGCTGTCATCAATTGCTTAAAGCCCTGCCCTTCTGCGCCGCCCAGCAAATTTTCAGGACCGACGCGGACATTGTCAAAGAACAGTTCGGACGTGTCCTGACTTTTCAGTCCTATCTTGTCGAGGTTGCGGCCCCGCGCAAAGCCCTTCTGGTTTTCGGTCTCGACCACGACAAGCGAGATGCCTTTGCCACCTTGGGACGGGTCCGTTTTGCATACGACAATCACCAGATCGGCAAGTTGGCCATTTGAAATAAAGGTCTTGGAGCCGTTGATGACATATTCGTTTCCGTCCAGCGTCGCGGTCGTCTTAATCGATTGCAAGTCAGAGCCCGTGCCCGGTTCGGTCATTGCAATCGCACAGACCAACTCTCCCGATGCCATGCCCGGCAACCAGCGTTTTTTCTGCTCTTCGGTGCCGTAGTCCAAAAAGTAATGAGCACAGATCTGGCTGTGCACCGAGTTCCCAAAACCCGACGACCCTGACGCCCCTTTGCCGCGGTGTTGTTCGGTCAGGATGACGCATTCATGACGAAAATCGCCTCCAGCCCCGCCATATTCTTCGGGGATCGAGGCACATAGAATGCCTGCATCCCCCGCCTTGTTCCAAAACGCGCGGTCCACATGGCCCTGCGCTCGCCAGCGATCCTCATGAGGAAACATTTCTGCGCGGTAAAATCTGTTGATCTCATCGGCAAGCATGCGCAATTCATCGGTCATCCAAGTCGCTTCATAGCTCATGTTGTTTCCCCTTCTTGCGTTGCGGACGCGCGGATTTCAGCCAGAATTTCGGCGGTGTGTTCCCCGCGTGCGGGTGGTCTGCGCGGCACAGGGGTTTGATTGTCAAATCGTGGTGCGGCTGCGGCCTGCAGCGGGCCGTCAGCACTCCAGATGCCACGCGCTTTGCTCAGCTCGTGGCCCAGCGCCTCGTCTGGGCTTAGCACGGGTGCGACGCAGGCATCCGTGCCCGCAAAAACCTTTGCCCAATGATCGCGGGACCGTGTTGCAAACAAATCCACCAGCCGTTGCATCGCCTTTGGCCAGCTTGCAGGATCAAACTGGTGGATGAAGTCGGCATCATCTTCCAAACCGAGATGCGTCAGGAAAACTGTGTAGAACTTGGATTCCAGACATTGCACGCTGATAAACCGGCCATCTGCGCAGGCATATGTCCGGCTCCAGTGTGGCCCGTCCAAAAGGCTGGCACCCCGGTCCGAGTTTTGCGGCCCACTTTGCCTCAGCGTCATCAGCAAGTTCATCATATGGGCAGACCCGTCAACGATTGCCGCATCAACCACCGTACCGTTGCCAGTCTGGCGCGCGTTCAAAATACCTGCCAGCATGCCTACAGTAAGATAGAGGGCCCCGCCCCCGATATCCCCTACCAAGGTAGGTGGCGCAACAGGTGGTTGCCCTGGCAATGACGCATACCAAAGCGCGCCGGACAGACCGATATAATTCATGTCATGACCTGCCATGGTGGCCATCGGTCCGGTCTGGCCCCATCCCGTCATCCGGCCATAGACCAGCGCCGGGTTGATCGCGTGGCAAACCTCAGGTCCAAGCCCCAGCTTTTCCATCACACCCGGACGGAACCCCTCGATCAGGCCATCCGCCGTGCGCAGCAACGCCTTCAGCGTCGCCACGTCCTGCGGGTCTTTAAGGTCCAGCGCGATAGAACGTTTTCCACGGTCGATAACAGGTGCGGCGGGCATACCCGGAGTGGGGTTGCCGCCCTTGCGGTGGACGACAACCACATCCGCGCCCAGATCGGCCAGATGCATGGCAGAAAAAGGCGCAGGACCGATCCCCTCGATCTCTATGATGCGGATGCCATTCAACATCTGTTTTTCCTCTTCCCTCATAACTGCGGCAATCGCCACCGACCTGCCATCCACTCTAGTATTGTTTTTCCACCCTGGAACAGCCCGGCCTTACCCCTTGTGCCGACCTGTCCTGATTTTGCATCTATTCCAAGGTGATCAAACGCGTGCCCCTTAGAAAAGCGCCTCAAGCAACGGATTGGGGAATTTGCGCCTGATGGTAACAGCCTGAAAACTCTCGGACAGCCCCACGTCATAGTCCGCTTCCTTGAGCAGGCCCGTTTCCAGTTCGTTTTTGACCACAATCGGCGGCAACAAGGCCAGCCCGATGTCTTCGCGCGCCAACAGGCGCATCATCGCCATGTCGTCGACTTCTGCCGCAAGGACGGGCCGGATATCCAGACGTTCGCACAGCGTATCAAATCCGGCCCTGATGGGGCTGTCAGTGGTGGGAACAATGATGGGATTTCTTCCCAACAGATCATTCAGGCTTTGTCCCGCGTTGATCCGTGCAGCAGTACCGATGATGCTGACGGGCTGTTGGGACACCGGGTGCACCATGAACGATGTCAGCGCATCCGACGCCGGGCTTCGGTTGGTCAGCACGACATCCAGCCTGAGCGCTTCCAACCCCAAAAGCAGCTCCATCGAGGTGCCCGAGCGCAGAATCAGCTCGACCTCGGGTTTGCCCAGAAGCGGGCGCAGGAATTCGATCTGGAAGTTGCGCGAGAGTGTGGCCAGCGCGCCGACCCGCAAGACCTGACGCGGGCTGGCTGTGCGTTGAAGCGTTGCCAGCAACTCCTGACCCGCGCCAAAAATCGTATCGGCATAGTCAACCGCGATCCGCCCTGCTTCGGTCAGATGCAACTGCCTTCCCCGACGTTCAAACACGGGTTGGCCCAACCGATCCTCCAGCTTTCGGATCTGAACGGATACGGCAGATTGCGACAGATTAAGCCGCGCTGCTGTGCGCGTCAGGTTCCCGTCGCGGGCGACCTCCCAGAAATATCGCAGGTGATTATAATTCATGTCATTCGTTTTAAGTGAACGATGCGTTGCGAACAATGAATTTTATTCTCAACATGACTTTACCTATCAGAGCGCGACACCTTTTGCCGCTAACGGAGCCTGATATGCTGACCTACCTGTTGCCTCTTCTTGCCGCTGCCGCCCTTCTGGGCATGGCTGCTTTTCTGCATCTCAATCGCACAGTGCCAACGCGCAGCGCTGCACGCCTGAGCGAGGTGGCAGCAGTTGGGGCGCTCTTGGTCGCGGCTGTCTCCCTTGCTGTGCTGATCACCCAAGGTGCCGGAAACAGCCCACTGATCGGGATCTTCGGCATAGGTCTGTCTGCACGCATTGATGTTATCAGCATGACGATGCTGTTGTTGGTGACATTCATCGGCTGGGTGGTGGTGCGTTATGCCCGAACATATCTGGATGGCGAACCGCGGCAGACGGATTTCACGATTTGGCTGCTTGCAACCTTGGCCGCCGTGGTCTTGTTGGTCCAATCGGGAAATGTGGTCCAGTTTGTGGGTGCCTGGATCGCGACCAGTCTGGCCCTGCACAAGTTGCTGTTGTTCTATCCGGGCCGCATCGCAGCACAGCGCGCAGCGTATAAAAAGTTCGTCACGGCGCGGATTGGCGATGTTGCCCTTGTCTCAGCCAGCATTCTGCTGATCACCGCTTACGGGACAACGCAAATCTCGGAAATACTCAGCGCAGCAAGGCTGGGTGAAGGCGGAGGGTTGGCGATCAGTGCTGCGGCCCTGCTTGCACTTGCCGCCCTGCTGAAGTCTGCGCAATTTCCCACCCATGGCTGGCTCACCGAGGTGATGGAGGCCCCCACTCCCGTCTCGGCCCTGTTGCAT
The DNA here is from genome assembly GCA_024636475.1 of Roseobacter sp. Lineage (GTDB taxonomy): Bacteria > Pseudomonadota > Alphaproteobacteria > Rhodobacterales > Rhodobacteraceae > Sulfitobacter. The sequence continues at coordinate 51,787 of JAGXHA010000043.1, forward strand.
GCTGGCGTCGTCAACGGCGGAGGCTTTCTTTTGATCCGGTTTGCGGATGTCATGCTCATGTCGCCCCTCGTTCTGGCGGTATTGGTGGCAACGGGTGGTTTCACAGCGCTTTTTGGCGGCGTCGTCATGCTGACCCAACCCACAGTCAAAGTCTCGCTGGCGTGGTCAACCGTGTCGCAGATGGGGTTTATGATCTTGCAATGCGGGTTGGCGCTGTTTCCGCTCGCACTGCTGCACATCGTGGCGCACTCGCTTTACAAGGCACATTCGTTTTTGGCGGCGGGTGGCGCTGTGGAACGGATCACGGCAATTCGCAGGCCCGGCCCTATTGCGGTTCCCGATCTGGGTGCCGTCACACGCGCCTTTGGACTGGCCATCGCGATTTACGGAATAATCTATGTCGGCTCGGGGGCGCTGATCGGTTTCGGTACCAAGTCGCCACAGGCCGTCGCCTTGGGTGCCATTTTGATCTTCGGTGTGGCGTATTTGCTTGCCCAGGGGCTGGCGGATGCAGCACCGCGTAGCCTGACCCGGCGCACGGCAGTGATGTCCGTTGGAGCGACCATTGCCTATCTGGCGCTGCAACGTGGATCGGAATGGCTGACGGCTGGCAGCTTGCCCCCGGCCCCAGCCGCAGGTCCGCTTGAATGGGCGCTGATCTTGCTGTCGCTCTTCAGCTTTGGCGCGGTGGCGCTGGCGCAATCGACTCTGCCGCTGTGGTCGCATCACCCCGCGGCACAGGGCCTGCGCATTCATCTGTCAAACGGGCTTTATATCAACGCCATCGAGGATCGCCTGCTCAGAGGCTGGTCCAGAAGAACCACCCCCACAGGAGAGATATCATGAAGTCGGGAACACATGCCGGATTTTCAGGGCCACATCTTGAAATCATCGCGGCCTCCGAGGCGTCAAGCCGTACCATCCCGCCGCTTTGGCCTTTGTCCTCCTCCGTTGCGGTGAACCCGTTTCTGGGCCAGACCGACAAGACCCTTGCCGAAGTGTCAGGCCTTTTGGGGCGGGTTGCAGGCGTCAATGCGACGATGCCCAACGCGTGGTACAACGACCGCATCGCAGACGGCACGATCACAGATGAGGATCTGGCGGCAGCGCTGGCCAAGGCACCTTCGGGCGCACCTGCCAGCCTTGCCGCGCTCAAGGCTGCTGCAACCGCATCTGATGAACCTGTGCATGCACTTCCTACAATCGCCCAGTTGGCGCAAGGCGTGTCAGGCATCGACTGGCCAGGGTTGATCGAGGACCGGATCGGCGCTTGGGCATCTGGATATTTCGACGCGGGCCAGGCGCTGTGGCAGGTCACCCCCGGACGCGACGCCTTTGAAAGCTGGACGGTCTTTGCCAGCCGGGATTTGACACCTGAAATCGCAGGTCTCAAAGGGTTTGCGGGTTTTGTGGCAGACTTGCCGGGGCGCGCAAGAACTTCGCTTGCGCTGGCCTGTGATACGCTTGGGCTTACGCCTGACGCCTCGGCCACCTATTTCCACCAACTGCTGTTGGGCATGGGCGGGTGGTCTCAGACCGCGCGGTATCGCCTTTGGCAGGCCGAGCTTGAGGGGCGAACCGACCCAATTACCACGGACCTGCTGACAATCCGTTTGATCTGGGAACATGCACTTGTGCTTCAATACGGAGCCCAGATCGCGGATGCCTGGGCTGACATCCGCACCGCTCATGCAGCGCCCCCAATGCCGACCCCTGCGCAAATCGCTGCTGGCGTGCTGCAAACCGCGGCAGAGCGCGCAGGCCAGCGCCATCTTGCGGCAACTCTCGCCTCGCAAGGTCAGACACAGGCGACGGGTCGCCCTGGTTTGCAGGCCGCGTTTTGCATCGACGTGCGCTCCGAAGTCTTCCGGCGCGCGCTGGAAAGCCTTGATCCATCCATCCAAACCTTGGGGTTTGCAGGGTTCTTCGGTCTGACACCGTCACACCGCGACTTTGCCTCAGACGTCGAAGAAGCGCGGCTTCCGGTGCTCTTGTCACCCGGCTTGACCAGCACGACGACGCAAAAAGGGACCGGAAATGCCGATCGGTCCGCCCGTCTGATGGCACGGGCGGTCCGCGCCTGGGGTCGGTTCAAGCTGGCTGCTGTGTCGTCTTTCGCCTTTGTCGAAGCCACTGGGCCGCTTTATGCAGCCAAGCTGGCACGCGACGCGCTGAGCCTGCCGCACGACGCCCAAAAAGCGGCACCACAGCCCCGGTTCAGCGATGATTTCGCCCTGCCCGACCGGATCGCTGCGGCAGCGAAAATCCTGCGCGCAATGTCATTGACAGACCGTTTTGCGCCATTGGTCCTCCTGGTGGGTCATGGGGCCAGCGTTGTGAACAATCCCCATGAGAGTGCCCTGCATTGTGGTGCTTGCGGCGGTTACAAAGGCGATGTGAATGCGCGGTTGCTGGCCGCGATGCTAAACGATCCCGACGTGCGTGCTGGTTTGGCACAGGATGGCATAGATGTTCCGGCAGATACCGTCTTTTTGGCCGGACTGCATGATACGACGACGGATGCTGTGACGTTGTTTGATGGCGATACTGGCCAATCCGGCCACGCTGCCACCTTACGCAAGACCAAGGACTGGCTGGCGGCAGCAGGCAAAATCACCCGGACAGAACGTGCCTTGCGGCTGCCCCGCGCAGAAGGGGCCGCAACGCTCAAGCAGCGCAGCACAGACTGGGCTGAAACCCGTCCCGAATGGGCACTGGCTGGATGCAGCGCCCTGATTGCGGCACCGCGCAGCAGAACCCGGGGCAAGGGGTTGGCCGGGCGTGCTTTTCTGCACGACTACGACTGGACCAAAGATGACGGGTTTGGTGTGTTGGAACTTATCCTGACCGCGCCCGTCGTCGTCGCAAGCTGGATCAGCCTGCAATATTACGGGTCTGTCGTTGCGCCGGATGTTTTCGGCGCCGGCAACAAGTTGTTGCACAATGTCTCTGGTGGCATTGGCGTTCTGGAAGGCAACGGTGGCAATCTGCGCACGGGACTGCCCTGGCAATCGGTGCACGACGGCGAACGTTTCGCCCATGATCCGCTGCGCCTCTCGGTCTGCGTCGAAGCACCTGCCAAGGCGGTTTGCGACGTGCTTGCCCGCCACCCGCAGGTCAAGGCGCTGTTCGACAACAACTGGCTGCATCTGGTTTTGTTGGATGAAGACGGCCAGATGGTGCACAGATACATTGGCGATCTGGCGTGGGAGGCCATCAAGGTGCCCTCGGACACCGCGCTAGAGGCAGCAGCATAAGACACGCCAACAAAGGCAAGCAGATTGGACATGCTTGCCTTTGGAGGTCTGATGTAGGAGTTTGCAGGCTCAACCAAAGGAGACTGCGACATGATGATTTACGGGATCAGCACCTGTGCGGTTTGCCAAAAGGCCCGCAAGGCATTGGAAGCGGAACGCAAGGACGTTATCTTTCGCGATGTTCGGGCCAACCCTTTGGACGAGGCTGAACTGGCTGAATTGATTGCCGAATTTGGGGATCGTTTGGTTGACCGGACAACCAATGACTACCGCGCGCTTAGCACGTGGCTGAAAAACTCTGAAGCCGCTGCGCAAATATCGTCACAACCCAAGTTGATGGCCCGCCCTGTGATCCGCGATCACGACCAGTTCTATCTGGGCTGGGACGATGCTGTTCAAAAAGCGCTGCTTGAAAGCTGACTTGGTTAGGCCAAAGCGCCCCCCCATCACACACACAGGCCATTGTTTTTTGCGGGAATAAAGGCCGCGCCCCTTGCCCAACTGGCCTGATCAGGCTTAGCTGTCGGAAAGATCAGAAGGAGCGGAAAGGTGCCTCCCCCCCAAATAAAATCCGCCCCACACGGCATGATCCAAGTTGTGAGCCCTGATCTGATAGCCATACTGGACGGTCCACCCGATGCTGCCAGTTTCCGGAATGCGCCGCGTTTGCTGGCCAAGGGACCGCCCCCTTGGCTGTGGATGCAAGCGCATGACTGATCCTGATCGCAATGCCGCCATCTGGTACAAAGACGACGGTTATCGCCCCGATAAAAACGGCATCAACGGGCGGCGCGTGGCGGGTGCATCCTTTCTCAAGGGGTTCTTTTCCCACGCCGATGTCTCTGAGTTCGTGTCTCTGACCACAGGCAGCCAAAGCGCCGACAGCTTTGCTGATCTGTTGAAAGAACACGGGCGCGACCTGCCGGCGCGTGCCGCCTTCGAAGAGAAACCCCAGCAGATGAACACCGTCGGAACGGTCTATTTTCCGGCCCCCAACTATGCGGATCTGTTGTGGAAGCGGCAGGCGTTCGGGATGGACGCCTATTCGATTTGCGGCATTACCCACACCACGGCCACCCAAGCGGTGATGCGGGGCATGCATGATCTGCGGGCCGGACCGCAAGCCGAGTGGGACGCGGTGATCTGCACCTCAAAGTCGGTACATGCCGCCACGTTGCGCAATATCGAACTTGCAGACGAAGCCCTGAAGGCACGCTTTGGCAGCCTGCCCCCACGGCCACAAATGCCCGTGATCCCGCTGGGCATAAATTGCGATGATTTCGCCCATGATCCGGTGGCGGCACACGATCTGCGCACCCGTTTGGGCTGGACCGATGACGACATCGCCGTGGTAACCTTGTCGCGGCTTTTGCCCTACGGCAAATTTGATCCCGGCCCATTGTTTGTGGCCCTGCAACGGGCGCAAACGGCGCTTGGCACCACCAAACGTTTGCATTTCATCGCCTGCGGTATTTTCTCGGATGACTATTCGCGCAACGTGTTCAGCGAATGCGCCGCCCTGTTGATGCCGGATGTGTCCTATTTACATATGGACGGTGCCGATGCGACCGCGCGCAAAGAGGTCTTGTCGGGTGGCGATATTTTCACCTTTCCCATCGACAATATCCAGGAAACCTTTGGCCTTGCCCCGATCGAGGCGATGGCAGCCGGACTGCCGGTTGTTGTGTCGGACTGGGACGGCATGCGCGATACGGTGACACCCGACGTCGGGTTTCGCATCCCGACCCGCACGGTACAGCCCAACGCGAGCCGCCCCGAGGGCATGGGGTATCTGAGCGGCAGCCTGTCATATCCGCAGTATAGCGCGCGGCTGTCTTCGCTCACGTCGATTGATGTGGGGCAAATGGCGGATGCGTTTGCCGAACTTGCGCGCAACGCAGACCTGCGCCAGCGCATGGGGCGTGCCGCACAACAGCACGCCAGAACGGTGTATGACTGGGCCAATATCATCCCTGTCATGCAGGATTTATGGCGTGAGTTGGCCCAGATCAGACGGGCCAGCAGGACCGTGCAGTCGCGCGCCAATCCGGTTGGCCCGCTTCCGTTCGATCTGTTTGCCAGCTACGCAAGCGAAGCGCATATGACCCATTCAGAGCCCTTCATCGCCACCGGCACCGTGCAGCTGTTGCGCGAAATCTATAAAGCCCGCCGCATCGGCAAGATCGGCAATCCCTTTGAAAGGCAAACGACGCTGGAGCGAGTCATGTCAGGCCTGATCGGGGAGCCGGCCAAGGATATCGCGACGCTTGCAAAAGAGCTGAAATGGAACCCGCTGACGATCGAGCGCAGTGTGCTGTTTCTGCTTAAGTACGGATTGATCACACCCAAACACTAAACCTGCCTTTGGCCTCGATCTCTTGCAGTTTTTGGCGGTTCCCATGGGATTTGCGACGTAAACAACCGACTTTTCTTTGGAACCAACTGCCCCCATAAGGCGTCAAACCCCACAAGGCCGGTCATCCGGGCCGTTAGCCTTGGGCTATCCGATGTTCAACAAAGAGAGTGCTCATGCCAGACGTTACCAATTCCGCCGCCCCAAGCGCCCGACCATTTCAGAACTTTGCAGCGTTTTTGATCCTCTCCCTTTTCGCCTTGATGCCCATAATGGCAAACGCGCAATCTTTTTTGCCCGGCGCAGATGCACCGGCTTCGCAAGAACAGGCGTCTGAAACATCGACCGCTTCGGATCAAACACCCTTGGCCACCCTTCTGGAAGTGTTGAAAGATGATACCGCGCGCGCGGCCTTGATCGCTGATCTGGAAAAAACCGTGACGCCCGAAGCCTCTGCCGATGGCATCATGCCAATCGAACAGGTGGCACAGGCCGCCACGGAAGACGGGATTTCAATCGGGCGTCAAATTGCAGAGATCACGCAGACGGTTGGTCAGGATGCCGTTGAAACAGTGTCGGCGTTCTGGACAGCCCTCAAGGGCGGCGGGGGCGTATTCTCTGGGCTAAGCGGTGCTGAACTCTCGGTACTTTTGGATGCCATCCCAGGGATTCTGGCAGTCATCGCCATCACAGTCGCGCTTTTTGTCGTGCTGCGCAGACTGGCCCGCCAGCTTTATCAACGGATGGGGCGCAAATCGCAGAGGGTTGGCGTTTTGGGGTCCATCGGCCTGTTCTTGGGGTCAAACCTGCTGGATGCACTGATCGTGATCATCGCTTGGGCCGCTGGTTATCTGATCACCATATTTGCAGTAGGTGACTTTGGCCAGATTGGTATCCGCCAGTCGATGTATCTGAATGCCTTCTTGCTGGTGGAAATGACCAAGGTGGTGATCCGTTCGTTTCTGTCACCCGTTGCCTCTGGCCTGCGGATCGTGCCGGTCAGTGATCTGGCCGCACAAGCGTTGACACGTTATCTTAGTATCGTTGTGAGCGTTTTGGGCTATGGCCAGCTTTTGGTTGTTCCTATCGTCAATCAAAGCGTAAACACCGCGGCTGGGTCAGGTGTATCTGCCCTGCTGTCGGTCCTGGTGCTGATGTACTTTGTCTACATCGTCGTGCGCCGCCGCAAGGACGTTACGCGCTGGCTTCAGAACGAGGCGGAAACCACCCTGCCAATCGAGACAGAAGAAGATCCCATGGCTCGGGTTCCGAGCGTGCCACAGCATGGCTTTATCATGCGCATCGTGCTGGCGCTGGCCGGAATATGGCATTGGGCTGCACTGATCTATATCGCCGGAATGTTCATCGTCGTGATGACGCAACCCGCCGATGTGACCCTGAACGCAATTATCGGCTCGGGCAAAATTCTGGTTGCCATCATCATCGCAGCTTTGCTGTCGGGATGGCTGGCGCGCGCCGTTCATCGCGGTATTCCCCTGCCCGAAGATATCAACGCAAAGCTGCCCTTGCTTGAGCGGAGGATCAATACCTTCGTGCCACGTGCCTTTAGCTTGCTGCGGCTGGTCCTGCTGGCCTTTGTGCTGCTGTTCACCCTCGATGTCATCGGCATGATCGACATGCGCGGATGGCTGGAAAGCCAGGTCGGACTGGCTTTGACCACCGCCCTGATCTCGGTTGGGCTGATCCTGACCGTGTCTTTCGGCGTCTGGCTGGCGCTGACATCCTTCGTGGATTACAAATTGAACCCCGAATATGGTGCCGTGCCCACCTCACGCGAGACGACATTGCTGACGTTGCTGCGCAATGCCGCCACCATCGCACTTGTCGTTTTGACGTTGATGTTTGTCCTAAGCGAGATTGGGCTAGATATCGGCCCGCTTTTGGCCTCGGCTGGTGTGCTGGGTCTGGCTATCGGTTTTGGTGCGCAAAAGATGGTGCAAGACATCATCACAGGCATCTTCATCCAGTTCGAGAACGTCATCAACGTCGGCGATGTGATCACCGTGGGCGGCACCACCGGCACGGTTGAAAAGCTGTCCGTCCGCTCGGTTTCCTTGCGCGATGTGCAAGGCGTGTTCCACATGATCCCATTTTCCACCGTGGATATGGTCAGCAACTACATGCGTGGATTTGCCTATACAGTGACCGATATGGGCATCGCGTACCGCGAGAATGTCGAAGAGGCCAGGCAGGCCATGTTCGATGCCTTTGATCTGATGATGGCAAACGAACCCGATACCGCTGCGACCATCATTGGAGAGCTGGAATGGTTCGGCGTGCAGTCGCTGGGCGACAGCGCTGTCGTGCTGCGCACGCGGATCAAGACCGATCCGGGCAAGCAGTGGGGCATTGGCCGCATGTTCAACGGCTATCTCAAGACGGTGTTCGACGAACGGGGCATTGAAATCCCCTTCCCGCAGCAGACCATCTGGCTGGGCGAGAACAAGGACGGCACAACGCAACCGTTCAAGATCGAAGGGCCGGAAAAGAAGGCATCAAAGCCCGCCGCCAAAACGCCAACCAAGAAGATCGAAGCCGATGATGTGCCTGACAGCGACGAAGCTGATGGTGACGGTGGATCAGACCGCTAAAGCTCTGATTTAAAAACAAGAAAAAAGCCCCCGGTCCCGCGTGACCAGGGGCTTTTTCGTTTTCCGTCGCTGTTTAAAGCACCGCTTCGATCAGATAGGGGCCTTTGGTTGCCAGACCGGTCTCGATCGCAATCTCAAGCGCTGCGCAGTCGCTGACTTGGGTCGCGTCAACACCCATTGACCGCGCCATATCGACAAACTTCAAGGTCGGGCGGTCCAACGACAGCATGTCCATCGCTTTGGGGCCTGCGTTGCTGACCCCTACATTGGTCAACTCTCCGCGCAGGATCTTGTAGACGCGATTGGCGAAAATCACGACCGTCACATCCAATTCTTCACGCGCCATCGTCCACAGCGCCTGCACGGTATACATCGCGCTGCCGTCTCCGACCAAAGCCAGCACTTTCCGGTCCGGGCAGGCCACCGCAGCCCCGATCGCCACGGGCATTCCATAGCCGATCGAGCCGCCGCAATTGTTCAGCCAGGTGTGTTTCGGCGCGCCCGCAGTGGCAGGAAAAAAGCTGCGCCCCGTGGTGATCGCTTCGTCTACGACGATGGCGTTTTCAGGGATCGTGCGGCCCAGAACCTGCGCGATCCTGTCCGGATCGAGAGGGCCGTCTGGTTTTTCGGGCAAGGTGCTGGCTGCGACATGTGCCGGGGCCACATCGACGGCGCCAGCGCCTTGGCAAAGCGCGTCGAGGGCATCGTTGATGTCTTGCGATGTTTTGCACAAATCAATGATTTCAGCCCCAGGTGCCGTCAGGATCGCAGGTTTTCCGGGATAGGCAAAGAATCCGATGGGCGCACGCGCACCGACCAAGACGATACGTTTGAAGGGCACCAGCGCTTCAAGCGCTTGGTCAATCGGATAGGGTACACGGTTGATTTTAACGCGCCCTGCCCCGCGCTCCAGCGTTGAATTGGACCATTCGCACAGCAGATTGCACCCTGTCTTTGCGGCGATGCGGCCTGCAACCTCCAGCGTTCCCTCGCCAAGAGCAGCCCCACCCAACAGCAGCAAACTATCGGGTCCGGACAATGCCGCAATCGCGCCTTCCAAAGCGGCTTCGTCATAGGCAGGTCGCGCAACCGGTGCAATTGGTTGTGCCACTACCCCGCCATCGTTCCACGCCGTGTCGCTGGGCAACATCAGCGTCGCAACCTGACCGGGGGCAATGTTGGCGGCATGAACCGCTTTTGCCGCATCCGCCCCCACATCGGTGGCCGACAGGGACGTGTGCACCCAATGTGACACCGGCCGCGCAATCCCTTCGATGTCCGACGTCAATGGCGCATCAAGCTCGATATGGCTGACGGCATGTTCACCGACAATATTGACCACGCCAGACCCAGCCTTTTTCGCATTATGCAGATTGGAAAGTCCGTTCGCCAAGCCCGGCCCAAGGTGCAGCAAGGTGCAGGCCGGTTTGCCCGCCATGCGGAAATATCCGTCGGCTGCCCCTGTCGCCACGCCCTCTTGCAGCACAAGGATCGACCGCATACCGGGCACATGGTCAAGGGCGGCCACAAAATGCATCTCGGAGGTACCGGGATTGGTAAAACAAGTATCAAGCCCACTATCGAGCAGCGTTTTCACAAGGCTTTCAGCACCGTTCATCGGCGTTTTATCTGAGGTGCTCACGTCATATTCCTTTTCTCATGTCTTTGCATTTTCCCAAAAAGGTATGCGAAGTTCCTTCTTGAGGATTTTTCCGATTGAACTGCGCGGCAGAACATCGCGAATTTCTACAGCACTTAGGCGCTGGCTTTTGCCAAGTCTCGCATTGGCATCTGCACAAATCAGATCAGCAGTGCGGTTGGCACCCTCACGCAGCACGACCAACCCCAACGGCGTCTCGCCCCATGCATCAGACGGAACACCGATCACCGCGGCATCGGTCACGTCAGGGTCAGCCAGTAACACCAGCTCAAGATCATCGGCGTAGATGTTCAGCCCCCCCGAGATGATCATGTCTTTCTTGCGGTCTGACAGGATCAGAAAACCGTCCTCGTCAAACCGGCCCATATCACCTGACCGGAAAAACACGTGGCCCGCATCGTCGCGCCAGATGTAGTCGGCAGTTAGATCGTCGCGCCCGAAATACCCCGCCATCATAGTGGGGCCACGACCACAAATCTCGCCGACCTGACCCCTTGAGACTTCATTGCCCGCCTCATCAATCAAGCGGATCTCGTTGCCGGGGGCGGGCTGGCCGACGGTGTGCAGCTTGTCTGGATGCTCGGCCGAGTTCAATACCGTCACCCCACCGCCTTCGGTCAGGCCGTAGTATTCAAGCAATTTACCGGGAAACCGTGCCAGAACATCGGCTTTGACTTCGGCTCGCAAGGGTGCCGAGGTCGAGAACTTTACCCGCATCGACGACAGATCAAACCGGTCGAAATCGGGCACTTCCATTATGCGTTTATATTGGACCGGCACCAACATGGTATGGGTGATCTTTTCACGCTGGACGATTTCAAGATAGCCGCGTGCGTCGAATTTAGGCATCAGATAGACGGTAGATCCACCATAAAGCGTGGGCAAAAACGACACGATCGTGGTGTTGGAATAGAGCGGCGTCGACAGCAGCGTGCGCGCGTTATCATCGTATCCGTTGGGCGTCACACGGTCCATCTGCGCCGCGCGCATCCAGTGATTGTGCAATATGCCTTTGGGTGTGCCAGTGGTGCCTGACGAATAGATCAGGTTGAATGCGTCTGACATGTCCAACGGAATTTCAGGGTCCGTGGCGTCGGCAGCATCCACCGCAGCGTCGAAGGGCTGGAAGTCAGGGCGCTCAAAATCGATGGCAAACCGCGCAATTTGCAGATCGCCCACAAAGCCCTCGACCAGATCCAGATATTGCGCTGCCACGAAAATCGCCCTGGCCCCACAGTCGGTCAGCATTTTTTGCAGCGCCTCAGGTGCGGCCATCGTGGACAGCGGTGTCACACAGGCACCCGCCCGCAAGATGCCCATGAACAGCTCTGCATAGGGGATCGAGTTGGGCGAGATGATCGCAACGTTGCAGCCCTTGGCAACGCCCATCGACAGCAACAGATTGGCAATCTGGTTGATCCGGGCGTCAAACGCGCCCCACGTCACCTCGCGCCCCTCGCAGACCAACGCCAGTTTGTCGGGATGGGCCCGGGCATTGGCGCGCACCACCTCGACGATGGTATTTGTCGGCACGTTTTGGGGTGCGGGCGGGTTGATCGGTATCATCGGGCAGTCCTGATCTGGCTCAAACACCGTGGACGCAACAATCTTACGCAGGCGGCTTTGCACCCGTTGTAACGATCAGAAATAAACTTGCAAATGGATGTATCTCAAGTGGCTTGGTTTTTCAGCTCACGATAGGCCGCATGCTGGGACAGGAAAACCTTGCCCGTCAGGTCTGCGATGAAATGCTGTTTTTGCAGACGGTCCATTACCGGTCCTTTGACCTCGGACAGATGCAACTTGATCCCCATGTCCTTCAGCCGCGCATTGATCGCTTCGAGCGATTCCAACGCGCTGAAATCGATCTCGTTGATGGCAGAGCACATGAGGACCACATTCTTGATCTCGGGATCGACCGCCAGACGGTCATAAATATAATCCTCCAGAAACCTTGCATTGGCAAAGTACAGGCTCTCGTCGATCCGCAAGGTAACGAGCGTGGGGTCGGTTTCGACAGTGTGACGGTGGATATTGCGGAAATGCTCGGTGCCCGGCACCAGCCCCACTTCGGCAATATGCGGTTTGGTGGTTTTATACAGGTGCAAGAAGATCGACAGCACCACACCACAGGTCACGCCCAACTCGACGCCACTACCCAAGGTGATCAGCATCGTTGCCAGAACGGCCGCGAAATCAGCTTTGGAATAGCTCCAGGCTTTCTTGAGGATGCTGAAATCCACCAACGTCAAAACGGCGACGATGATCGTCGCGGCAAGCGTCGCTTGGGGCAAAAAGAATACCAGCGGCGTGAGTGCAAGGGCTGCGATGCCAAGACTTATGGCGGTAAACGCCCCGGCGGCAGGGGTTTCTGCACCTGCGTCAAAGTTCACAACCGAGCGTGAAAAGCCCCCCGTGACCGGAAAACCGCCGGTAAACGCGGCACCAAGGTTCGCCGTGCCCAAACCGATCAACTCTTGATCGGGATTGATCCGCTGGCGCTTTTTCGCGGCCAATGTCTGCGCAACCGAGATCGATTCAACAAAGCCAATCACCGAGATGAGGATCGCAGGAAGCAGCAGCGCACCCATCAGATCAAACGAGAAATCAGGCAACGTCAGCGGTGGCAAGCTTTGAGGGACAGCGCCCACGATGCGCACCCCTTGATCGGACAAGTCAAACAGCCAGACAAACAGCGTGGTCAGCACAACGGCAGCAACGGGGCCTGCCTTGGCGGCGATATCCGCCGCCCCCGCGCTGACCCCCTTGGATTTCAAAAACGGCTTCAGCCCTTTGCGCACCCAGAACAAAAACCCTGTGGCAGAGACGCCGATGATCAGCGTGATCAAGTTTGTCTGGTCCAGATTGGTCACAATCGAATGGATCAACTCGATCAGGTTTTCGCCCGACGCGCTTATGCCCAAAATATGTTTGATCTGGCTTGCCGCAATAATGACGCCTGATGCCGTGATGAAACCCGCGATCACCGGATGCGACAGGAAATTGGCCAGAAACCCCAGCTTGAATATCCCCATCGCAAGCAAAATAGCGCCCGACAAAAACGCCAAGGTCAGCGCAGCAACGGCATAGCCCATCGTGCCCTGATCGGCGATATTGGCGAGCGCGGCGGCTGTCATCAAGGACACAACCGCGACCGGCCCCACTGCCAAGGCACGGCTGGTCCCAAAAATCGCATAGAGGATAATGGGCAGGATCGACGCATATAGCCCCGCCTCGGGCGGTAAACCTGCAAGCAGCGCATAGGCGAGCGATTGCGGGATCAGCATGATGGTCACGATCAGCGCCGCGATCAGATCGTTTGACAGCGAAGCCTTGTTATAGCTGCGCCCCCAATCAAGGATCGGCAGGTATTTTTTGAAGTTCTGGGGCATTGTCGCGCCGACTTTCGTAAAAAGGTAGTGACCAGCGAAAAAACGCCTAGCCGATCAAGTCTGGTCCCCAGGCTGGGACAGCCAGTGGTCTGAGTTTAGTCGCGCGTTGCGCCCAGCATCCACCGGACCGACAAATAGTCGGCGCGGTGGATGATCTCCCGGTGGAGGGGCATTGTTAAAGCGCGTTCACAGGCACCTTGAACACGATGTTGCCGTCTTTGTCCTTTGGCATGTGACCGGCGCGCATATTGACCTGTAGCGAGGGAAGAATCAGCTTTGGCATATCAAGCTGCGCGTCACGCTCTGTGCGAAAGGTGATGAACTCTGCCCGCGTTTTACCGCCACCGACGTGGATATTGTGGGCCTTTTCTTCGCCCACCGTGGTTTCCCACTGAATGTCGCGGCCATTGGGGCCGTAATCGTGGCACATAAAAAGGCGCATCTCGTCCGGCAGTGAAAGCACTTTTTGGATGCTGTCATACAAATCACCCGCATCACCACCGGGAAAATCTGCCCGCGCTGATCCCCCATCAGGCATAAACAGCGTGTCGCCGGTAAAGGCCGCATTGCCCATCACATGCACCATGCAGGCGGGCGTATGGCCGGGGGTGTACATCGCAAAACAGGTCATGCCGCCAATCTGGTAGGTATCGCCATCCTTGAACAACGCATCGAACTGCGACCCGTCACGCTGGAATTCAGTGCCCTCGTTGAACACTTTTCCAAACGTGTCCTGCACCACCATGATCTTTTCACCAACGCCGATCTTGCCGCCCAGCTTTTGCTGGATATAGGGTGCCGCTGACAGATGATCGGCGTGAACATGCGTCTCGATGATCCACTCCAGCGTGAGGCCTTTGCCTTCGATCTCTTCAATGAGCGCATCGGCGTGATCATACGTGATCCGCCCGGCAGCGTAATCGATGTCCATGACCGAGTCGACAATGGCACAGGATGTGGAGTTCGGATCGCGCACGATATAGCTGATTGTGTTTGTCGCCACATCGAAATGACCTGTCACCTCGGGGATTACGTTCATGTTTACAGGATAGTCTGTCATCGCCATATGCTCCAATACTTACAGCACAACGCACATTAACAAAGCTTGCGCGAGCGCATAAATTCAGACATATTCATACTATGGAATTTTTGTTTTGGAAAGTGAATTATGTCAATGAACAGACGTGACTTCATGCTGCAAGGTGTCGCAGCAAGTGCGCTGATGGGGATATCCGGTTTGGCGCATGCGCAAATGGCGGTCGGCGAAATGACATTGGATGTGGTCAGCGACGGTCATCTGACGCTTCCCGGCAGCTTCATTTTCGACACCATGCCGAAAGACGAGCTGATGCCGATCCTGGATCGCGCAGGCCAGCCCTATGATGAACTGACCCCACCGTGTAACCTCAGCCTGTTGCGCGGCGATGGGCGTGTCGTCTTGTTTGATGCCGGCGCAGGTGCGACCTTCATGCCCACCGCCGGAAAAATGATGGAGGCACTGGAGGCTTTGGGCGTCGCCGCCGAGGACATCACCGATCTGGTGTTGACCCACGGCCACCCCGACCATTTATGGGGTGTTCTGGACGATTTCGGCGATGCTTTGTTCACCAACGCCACCCACCACATCGGGCAGATCGAATGGGACTACTGGACCGACCCAAACACTGTGAACACGATTGATACCAGCCGTCAGTCCTTTGCCGTGGGGGCCGAGCGGCGGTTGGCGGTGATCGCCGAACAGATGCAGTTCTTTAATGATGGCGACGAGGTATTGGCAGGCGTAGGCGCGCGCCTCACGCCCGGCCACACGCCCGGCCACATGGCGTTCGAGATCCGCGCGGGCAATACTGCCGTGATGATCGTGGGCGACTGCATCGGCAATGATCACATCGCCTTGGCGCGTCCCGCGTGGGAATCCGGATCAGATCAGGATCCGGGTCTTGCAGCCAAAACCCGCAGCGGGTTGATTGACGATCTTGCGGCTTCACAAATGCCAATTGTGGGGTTTCATCTGGGCAACGGCGGCTTAGGCCGGATCGAGCCCTCTACAGATGGTTTTGTTTTTATGTCGGAGGTTTGATTATGAAACACTTATGCTTTGCGCTCACCCTTATTGCGCTGCCCGCTTTTGGCAGCGAAGATATCGCAGATCAGTACCCGAATTCGGTTCTGTATTCCAAACCGGTCGAGTTCATTCCGGGGGTGTTTTCCGCCATCGGTGCCACGGCCCCGCCAACCTACGAGAACGCAGGTCACAACAACAACCTTAGCTTTATCGTGACAGGTGACGGCGTTGTCGTGATCAACAGCGGCGGATCCTACCAGTTGGCCAAGGCCCTGCATGACGAGATCAAGGTCCTCACCGATCAACCGGTCAAGCTGGTGTTGAACGAGAACGGTCAGGGCCACGCGATGCTGGGCAATACGTATTGGGCCGAACAAGGCGTCAAGATCGTTGCCCAGACAGAGGGTGCAGACGCCTTCGAGGAAGACGGTCCCGGCTCGCTGCGCGCGGCACAGGCCGGCCTGAAGGAACGTGCTGACGGGACAGAACTTACCCCACCAACCGAGACATTCGAGGATGAATACATCATTGATATGGGCGATTTCCATATCGAGGCGCTGCACCTTGGCCCGGCGCACAGCCCCGGCGATATCGTCGTCTGGCTGCCCGAGCAAAGCCTGGTGATCGCCGGAGATGTCGCGTTTCACGAGCGGATGCTGCCGATTTTCCCCGATACCAATACAGCTGACTGGCTCGAGACATGGGATGGACCGTTTGAGGCTTTGGGTGCCACCTACGTCATTCCCGGCCACGGCCATCCAACGAACATGGCGCAGGTGCGACGCTATACAAAGGGCTATCTTGAAGATCTGCGCGGCAAGATCGGCGCACATCTGGAAGCTGGCGGATCATTGGCCGACGCCTATTATGTCGACCAGTCTGCCTATGCCAATCTGGACACCTTCGAGGAACTGGCCACTAAAAACGCCGGTCGCGTGTTCGAACAGATGGAGTTCGAATAAGGGCTAGAACCCTTCCAAGGCACTTTGGGTGATCTCGTCAAGAAAGGCCTGAACCTCTTGCATCGGGCCTTCGGGGTAGGTCGGGTAGCCGATGGCGACAGCACCTGCGGTGTCCGTCACAAAGATGCTGTAAGGACAATGGGCAATGTTGAGCGGGTCCGCCTCCATCACTTTGCGCGACACCACGGCAGAGCAGAACAGGAACACATCCGCGGCCCTGAAAATCTCGATATCGCTGCCAACATCTTCGGCAGTCCGGGCCAGCATGTCGCCGGTGTGGCTGATGTGATCAATGACCAGCCCTTTGCCGATGATCGCGTTTTCAACGGCGAATGTGGCGTCGTCAAAGCTGCCGTCGTAGGGATAGGTCACAGCCTGATCCTGCGCCACAAGCGGGTTTGCCAGCAGACCGATGGTCACGGCAGTCAGGATCATTTTCATAACATTTCCCTTGATTTGTGGGACAGGGCCGAGACTGGCCCTGTCCTTGGGCTTCTAGCTGAACATATCCGCGACAATACCGGAATACCAACCCTCTGATTCCTCGTAGGTGGCTTTGCGTGTCGCGCTGTCTTCGCCAGTAGACGAGATGAAACCGTCGACTTGGGCGATCTTTTCATCCGTCGCCTCGTAAGTGGCACCGACCTTGACCCCGTCATCTGTGTCGATCAGCGACCAGCAGGTGTTTGAAAACTTGGCCGGGAACACCCTTGACCCGGTCAAAGCACCGCGCACCGCATTGGCACAGACCTTGGCCTGCGAATTGGCAGAAAAGCCGGATTTAGGCATATCGCCCTGCTGCGATGAATCGCCCAGAACATGAATGTCTGCATTGGCCTTGCTGCTCATGTCGATGGCGTTGACCGGGGCCCAGTTGCCGTCTGTGACGCCTGCCATATCGGCGATACGACCCGCTTTCATTGCGGGAATGACGTTGCAGACATCAACTTTGGTTTCTTCACCGTCGATCGTCACCGTCATCGCATCGGCATCAACCGAGACGTTAGCGCCCCCGAAATCCGCACCGATCCAATCGATCATGCCTGCATAGTGCTTGTTCCAGCCTTCCTGAAACAATCCCTGCTTGGAGAACTTTTCTTTTGGGTCAGCAATGATGATCTTTGCCGTCGGGTTGTTTGCCTTCAGCGTATGGGCCACCATCGACACCCGCTCGTAAGGGCCGGGAGGGCAGCGGAAGGGATTGGGCGGTGCGACCATGGCAAAGGTGCCGCCTTCGGGCATCGCCATGATCTGCGCCTTCAACAGTTCCGTCTGTGATCCGGCCTTGTACGCATGGGGCATCTTGTTTTGCTCCGCAACGCTCCACCCTTCTACCGCGTCATCGACAAAATCGATGCCCGGGCTCAGGATCAGTTTGTCGTAGGGCAGCTTTGATCCGCCCGCGAGCGTGACCATCTTGCCATCAGGGTCCACGTCAACGGCCCAGTCATGCACCACATTAACGCCGTGCTTGGATGCAAGCACGCCGTAGGTATGGCCAAGATCGTCCATTTCCTTGAACCCGCCAAGGTACAGGTTCGAGAAAAAGCAGCTGAAGTAGGTGCGCGAGGGCTCGACCAAGGTCACGTCGATTGCGCCATCACTGTCCTTGGCGATATAGCGGGCCGCTGTGGCACCGCCTGCCCCGCCGCCAATCACCACCACACGAGGTTTGCCATGCGCCGCTGCCATAACTGCGGGGGCTGCAAGCAGGCCAAATGCCGCTGTGGACGTTCCCAAAAATAAGCGTCTGTTAAACTCAGTCATTTTGTTCCTCCCTTAAAAGCGGATCTACTCCTCCAGATCCGCAAAATATGCGGCAAGTGCCGCAATTTCTTCGTTTGAGAGCCTTCCTGCCATCATCTGCATTACAGGATGATTGCGGTCTTTGTTTTTGTAAGCATGCATCACATAAACGAAGTCGTCCACCGGCCAGCCGGTGATGGGTGGAATGCCCTCGGCGCTGCCGTCCGCCTGGTGGCAGGTCTTGCAGTCGCCAGAAAGATACTCCCCATATTCCTTGTCACCGACCAACGCCAGAATGGCCGGGTCGAGATCATGCGGATCACCGGCGCTATGGGACGCCATGTTCGCAGAGAAAGTATTGAGATAGGCGATCAAATTCAGCCTATCTTCCGGGTCTTTCATCCCGCGGTAACTCATCCTAGTTTTGGGAATATAGACCTTGGGGTCTGCCAGAAACTCATCAAGCGTTTCATTGGTCCAGATCAGCCCTTCCTGGCCCGCCTTGGTCATAGATTTGGAATAGGGGAAATCTTCGATACTGCCTGCGATCCGCCCGTTAAGCTCGTTCAGGTTCGGACCAACGCGCTTCTTCGTATTCGAACCTATCTGGTGACAGGAAGTGCATTTGGAAAACAGCTTGGCACCTGCTTCCAAATCAGGCTCAGCCTGCGCCGCCACGGCAAGAAAGAGTGCCGCGGCAGACGCAAGTAATCTGGGCGTTTTAGCCATCAGGGGTCCGAGAATGTTGTCAGATATGCAATAACCGCCTCTATGTCTGCGGGGTCCTTCAATCCTGCAAAACCCATCTTGGTGCCTTTGATGTACGTCTTCGGAGCGGCAAGAAAACCGGCTAGGGTTTCTGCGTTCCAGACCAGACCTTCTTCGGATTTAGCCATCAGGGGTTTTGAATATTTGAACCCGTCGATGTGACCGGCTGGTGCCCCAATGAGCCCGTTCAGGATCGGACCCGAGCGGTTCTTGGCACCGTCACCGACCTGATGGCACGACTTGCACTTGCGAAAGACTTTCATGCCCTCGGCGATCAGGGCCGGATCGACGGACGCACCAACAGGCTCTGGTACAGCCTCTTCCTGGGCCGCAACCGCAGCAGGTTCAGCGGTAATCGCAGCCTCCTGTTGTGCTGCGGCCTCAACCACAGCAGCATCAGCAGCCGTTTCCTCTGGGGTTACGTCCAACACCAAAGCGCGCATTGTCACTTCGACGGTGTCTTTACACCCTGTCATGCACGGCTCGCCCACCCATTTGGTGAACTCTGTTTCCAAGCGGTCATCCAGGATAAAGCCGTCGGCATTTGGCATTTCAACATCCAAAAACGTGTCTTTGGACAAAACGAAATCATCCTCGACGAGGTCGTTGGAATAAAGAATGTAGGCTACGATCGCATATGTCTCGTCGGCGCTAAGCGTGCCTGCGTTGCCGTAGGGCATGGAGCGGCGGATATAGTCAAATGTGGTCGAAAGGTACGGCCAGTAAGATCCAACCGTTTTCAGCGGATCCTCGCGATCAAGCGTGTCCATCCCACCGGCCAGTTTGGGCCAGTTACCGATACCTTCCGCAAAATCACCGTGGCACGCCGCACATTGGATCGCAAAGATTTCCTCGCCATCGATGGCATCGCCTTGGCCTTCGGGCAACCCCGATCCGTCCGGATGCACATCCAAATTCCATGCGCTGATCTCTTCAGGCAGCGCTGCGCGGCCCAAGCCAAATGTTTGCGCTGCGGCGGGCACTGCCAAAAGGGTGGCAACTGCACCGATGGAGATTGATTTAAGAAACTTCGACATTTTCAGCCTCCCCGTTCGGGCGCACCCACCAGGTTTGAATACAATTATTGTGATAGACAGAGTTTTCGCCCCGCACCTCGCGCAGTTGCGCTTTGGTGGGCTGGACGTATCCGGTTTCGTCCATGGCGCGGCTTTGCAGCAACATCTCTTCGCCGTCCCAGGTGGTATCGAGGTAAAAGCGGGTCAGTGCCATTTTCTCGCCGGGTTTGGCAAGACGCGCGGTTTCCCACGTTTTGCCGCCATCCTTGGACACATCAACGCGGACAATCGCACCACGACCCGACCATGCCAGACCAGTAATGACCAGCGGCCCTGTGCCGTGGCTGATCGGCGCTTGCGGGCTGGGGGATGTCACGACCGATTTCGCATCCATCGCCCAAGTCCACTTGCGGCTGATCCCGTTTTCCAGCGTATCGGTGTATTTGGAGGTCTCTTCGCGGCTCTCTACCGGGGCGTCCATCACCTCGATCCGGCGGATCCATTTGACCCACATATTGCCTTCCCACCCCGGTACGATCAACCGGACGGGATAGCCGTGCTCCTTGCGCAACGCCTCGCCGTTGGCCTTGAACGCGACCAGCACGTCATCCAGCGCCTTTTCCATCGGGATGGACCGACCGTTGGAGGACGCATCTGCCCCTTCGACATAGACCCATTTTCCCGCCGTGTCATAGCCCGCTTCTTCCAGCAGGGTCCGCAGCGGAATGCCGGTGTATTCCATGTTGTGGATCATGCCGTGGGTGAATTGCGCACCGTTCAGCTGCGCGCCCGCCCACTCCATGCCAGTGTTGGCAGCGCATTCCAGAAAATAGGTATGGTTTTCACGGGGAAACCGTTCCAGATCAGCATAGGTAAAGACCAGTGGGCGGTCGACCATGCCGTTGATCATCAGGCGGTAGTCTTCTTTTTTCAGCTCGATCGCGCCCGAATGGTGACGCTCGAACGCGCAACCTTGCGGGGTGATCGTGCCATCAAGCGCATGGATCGGCGTAAAGTTGATTGAACTGATCGTATCGGCCGTCAGCCATTCAACGTTGCGACGGATCACGTCATCCTCAAACCTGATCGGCATCCCGTAAGGCGTGGCGTCGACGCCATCGCCAAAGGATTGCGCCCAAGTTTGGGTCTCGGTTATCAGCGGATCGGGGGTCTCGGCTTTGGCTGCGGACGCGGATGTGATCACGGCCCCTGCCGCGATCCCACTTGCCAGAAATTCTCTGCGTGACGGTTTTTGCGTCATGGCAAACTCCTCTTGTTGGTGCCTATTGCTGCGCGGTCAGGGGCGCACGTAGGCGTAATCATTTTCCTGCAACTCGATCAGACGAACGACGCCGGATGTCACCACCGTAGCTTCATCCATGAGCGTGATTTTTTTGCCTGTCTTCTTTTCCATCCCGGCCAGCGTATTGCCACAGGCGGCGAATGACAGGTTCTCCATGCCCAGAGACATGGTGGAAATCCGGTCCTCGACCGGGCTTTTTCCGGGAATGAACATATTGAGGCCGGGGCCGTAAGCGACCAGTTCGACGATCACCGTGTCCCCGATGGATTCATAATAGCTCGTCACGTTTTCGACGTTGTTGAGGGCCATGTTCATGACCTGCGGATCGTTCTCGTCCACGTGGAACGCGACACGGTGCACCACGCCCTCTGCCCAGCCCGCGGTTGCCATCACGCCCGCGAGCACTGCCGCTGTCATTACCTTCATCATGTCATCTCTCCCCATGTATCGCCGGATTTCACGTACCGACCACTTTTACGCTGTTGTTTGGATCAAGGGAGATCGTCCCCTGTTTGGCGATATGCGCTTCGACCACGTCCCAGATGGGCGGCCCTTCGGTGCCCTCGTTGACGCTGGCCCAGCCGGCAACCTGATAGCTCTTGGCGGGATCAATCTTCTCGCCTGTCTTGAGCAGAGTCATTTCCGTGATGCGGCTGCCTTGCGGCTTGCTGACATCGATGTGGTAGCCAAGGCCCCCCGTGCGCACCATGTCACCGCCCTGCTGGTAATAAGGGTTTGGGTTGAACAGGTTATCGGCCACGTCCTCTAGCACCACATGCAGGAATTCACCTGTCATCTCAGTGCGGTACGCTTCGGGATAGCTCATCGAGGTGACGTTGAAGATATCCTCGCGGGTGATGTCCTGGCCGGGCAGGATCGACGGCCCCCAGCGGACGCCGGGGCTGAGCGCGATGTCGGCCTCGCGTTCCGACATGAGCGCGTCACAGATCAGATCATCCCACGAACCGTTGAAATTGCCGCGCCGGTACAACAGCGTATCATCAGATGTCTTGCCAATCACTTCGCTCAGCTGATCAGCATAGGGTGCGCGCTGTTCGTCGATCAGCGCGGTAATCGCCTGATCCGGTTCAATCACATCCGAAAAGATCGGGATCAGCTTGTGGCGGAACCCCATCATGCGTCCGTTTTGCACATTCAGATCAACGCGGCTGACAAATTTACCGTTCGAGCCGGAGGCGACGATAATCGTCTCGCCCACCAGCACGGGCTCGGGCAGCGCGTC
Source organism: Roseobacter sp. (assembly GCA_024636475.1). Lineage (GTDB taxonomy): Bacteria > Pseudomonadota > Alphaproteobacteria > Rhodobacterales > Rhodobacteraceae > Sulfitobacter. Next base: position 74,164 of record JAGXHA010000043.1, read on the forward strand.
ATGGGTGTGACCTGACAGGATCACGTCGATACCGGTCACGATACCGGCCATCTGCTTGTCCACGTCAAAGCCGTTGTGGCTGAGGCAGACAACCAGTTCGGCCCCTTGGGAGCGGACTTCGTCAACCATTTCCTGCATGCGGTTGTCGCGGATACCAAAGGAATACTCGGGGAACATCCAGCCGGGGTTGGCGATCGGCATATAGGGAAAGGCCTGCCCGATCACGGCCACTTTGACGCCGCCTGTCTCGAAGAATTTATAGGGCGGGAAAAGTTCGGTCGGCTCGTCCCATTCAGCGTCAAAAATGTTCTGGCCAAGCGCGGCAAAGGGCAGACCGCTGACAATGTCGTTCACCCGGTCCGACCCCAGCGTGAATTCCCAGTGAAAGGTCATCGCGTCAGGTTTCAGCGCGTTCATCACGTTGACCATGTCCTGACCTTGGGTCTGGTAGCAGGTATAGCTGCCGTGCCATGTATCGCCGCCATCGAGCAGCAGCGCATCGGGGCGATCGCCGCGGATCTGGTTGATCACAGTCGACACGCGGTCAAGCCCACCCATCTTGCCGTAGGCCTGCGCAAGCGCTGTAAAATCATTATAGGTTAACGCGTAGGCAGAAGGGCTACCGTCATCGATGCCGTAAAGCTTGCGAAAATCCGCGCCGGTTACATGGGGCACAGCCCCCTTGTTGTCGCCCACACCGATGTTGACGGACGGTTCGCGGAAATAAATCGGTTTCATCTGGGCGTGAATGTCGGTGATGTGGATCAAACTGACATTGCCAAAAGTGTCAAATTCCAACAGCTTGTCTTGGGTGAGTGCCTGCTGTGCGGCCAGCTTGCCCCAGTTCCCAAATCCGGACGCCCCATAAAGAGCAGTTGCAGCCATGCTGGCTTGAAGAAAGTCACGACGAGAGATCATGCGATTGGCCTTCTACTGCGCCTATACATGCGCATGTTTGAATGGAATAGTTACGAAAGTCCCCGCCTCACACAAGTAAGGCGGGGCAATGGTCGCTTAGTTGCGGACGGACGGGCCTTCGACGGACAGACCGTTGCCGCGTGAACCGACGTACAGCTCAAGCGCTACGAATTCGGGGCTGCCCGGCGCGAAAGTCTCGGCGCGGGTGTCACGAATGCAGCCCTTAAAGCGGTCTTGCACGGCGTTCAGCTTGGTGTTTTTCAAACGGTAGGTTGGAAAACCGTTGATCTGGCCCTGGCTGAGATGGTCAGCGCGGATCATGTTGCCATAGTTGTCTTCGTGGCAATTTGAGCAGGAAAGCTCCAGCTGGCCGAAACGGGTATAGTAGATGTCTTTGCCCTGCTCCCATGTGGATTGCGCAGGACCGTCAATCGCGACGTTCACAGGCATGCCACGCGAAACGGACGCCAACAGCGCTGTCATGTTAACCATGTCATTGCCGACATATTTCCACTCTTCAGCACCCATACGGTTTTCACGGCAATCATTGATCGCCATTTCCATCGTACGGACTTCGCCAGCGGCTTCGACGTACTTGGGATAGACCGGACGCACGCCCGCCATTTCGGTTGATTCGCCGTGGCAATCCGCGCAGGACTTGCCTTCGGTGCCATCAGCCGTGTTCCAGACATCTTCCGCCTGTTCCACAAAGATCATGCCGGGATTGTCGAAATCATCCATTTCCATGGCGCGGGTTTCCTCGCCACGAAACAGCCAGCCCGACATCACTTCGTCCATCACATCGGACAAATGTGCAGGTGCAGCAGTACGTGTGACGATTTCGATCTCTTCGTTGATGACCAGAGTGTCGTCTACAGGTTCGGCCATTGCGCCCGACGCGACGATAATCGCGGTCATGCAGGCACCCAGACCTTTTGTGAATTTATTCATTCTTATTCCTCCCGAGAATGCAGACGCTTAACCGATTGCGATATCTTTGGTGTCTTCATAGACGTCGCCATCATCGTCATACCATGTGAAGGTGAACGTTCCGGCCTCTGGCACGGTGGCGTCGAATTCAAGGTATGGGTTTGTCGAAATCGCCGGTTGCAGCGTGATATCGACAACGTTCTGGCCATTAAAATCGCAGGTAAAGCGATTGATGATCGAACGTGGAATGATATTGCCATCGCCGTCTTTGCGCTGGCCTGATTCCATCTTGTGGCTGATCAGCGTCTTGATTGTGATTGTCTCACCTGCTGCTGCCGTTTTCGGTACTTTGACGCGGGGTTTTACACCTGATGCCATGATCTTGATTCCTTATTATGCCTTAGCCGCCGCAGCCGCCGATTGTAACTTTTACCGTGCTCGATGCTTTCGCAAAGGAGCCGTCAGCCATCTTGGCAATCGCCACCACGTCTTGCGTGCCAGCAAGGCGGATGCGCGTTGAGGCGTGCTGTGATGCGGCCAGAGGGCCAAAAGCGAAGGTCGCGACACCGGGCGTCGGGTTACCCATCGCCAGTACCATGATCTCGGTCGCGCCGGGGGCGTTGACCTCGATCGGGACAGTGTTGCCGTTTTCAGCAATTTCCGGCGCGGTCAGCGTGACCCCGGTGTCGGCCATTTCTGCGCCACCGGTGAAGGCCGCGATGGCATCGTCGCCAGTGGCTGCGAATGCCAACTTTGGCAAGGCAAACACCGCGAATGCGCTTGCACCGAGGACGATTGCGTTACGTCTTGTAAAATCCATTTTCATACTCCTGAGCAAAGTCCCTCTTGGGGGCTCTTAATCCTTTAGCGTGGCAAGATATGCCACGACATCTTCAATCTGCTGTGCCGACAAAAGCGGGTCCAGCGCACCATCGGCTGCCTTGCCGGTGTAGGCGTTGCCCGGCCGGATATAGCCTGTGTCCTTGTAGAAGGACGGCATAATGGTGCCTTCGAACATCATCTTGGCATTTGCCACGATTCCGCGAAGTTCGGCTTCACTCCAGCGGTCGCCGGCACCGTCCAGCGAGGGACCGATCATGCCTTGAAATGCGATGTCTGGCAGTGCGCTGACTTCGTGACAGGCCACACAGTTACCAAGGCTTCTGCTACCAAGGACTTTGGCACCCGCTGCCGGGTCGCCAGCCGTACCCGTCAGGGACATTTCGACAGCCCCGTCTGTGTAGCTAACGGCTGTTGGTGCAACGTCTGCGGCATATGCGCTGGTGCTTAGACCAACCGACGCCGCCAAGGCGATTATTGAAATTTTCATGCGTCCTCCCAAAGACTCTCATTTGCATACCACCGTAGACGCTGCGCCAAAACGACGCAACTATAAATTCGCTTTTATGAATTTTAAATATGATCCATTTTTTCGACCTGCAAAACAGTGGCTGGTTGTTTTACTCGGAGAGCTTGCGCGCGAGATATTTTTGAAACGTCTCGTCGCCCTCGTATTCCTTGTCCACAACCCATTGCAGCATATTGAATGTCGTGCCCACACCAAAAGCGCCCGGCACAGTGGCCACTGCGGCTTGAGCAGCCGTTTGCCCCTCGGCCACCTCTTGCGGAAGAAATACCATCGTCGGAGTGAAGAGCATTCCCCACTTACGCACCATGTCTTTTTCGGCCAGTGCCTCTCCGTCGAAATCGGTCACTTCGACGTCTCCGAACATGTTGATCTGCACAACAAAGAAATTTTCGTGAATGTAGCTGTCGATGTTAGGCTGGGAAAAAACCTCTTCATGCATCTTCTTGCAGTAGATACAGCCGCGCTGTTCCACGATCAGCATCAGACGCTTCCCTTCGGCGTTGGCCTCGGCCAGATCTTCGGACAGGTCTTTGAACGTCTCGCGCATCCATGCTTCTTTATGCAGCCCATCATCACCCAGCGTCGCGGCAAAGCCCGAAGGTGCGAAGGACAGGGTCGAAACCGTGAGGCCCAGAACGAAAAGGCAGGTAGATAACAGTTTCATAATTTTGCTCCCGAAGATTAGCCAATTGCACCGAAGACCGGAAAGGTCTCAAGCATCCATTGGGCAATATAATTCATTGAGTTTGTGGCGATCAGCAGACCAAAGATAATCAAAAACACGCCCATCACCTTTTCGACCGTGCCCAAATGCTGCCGGAACCGCGCCATCCAGCGCATGAAGGGCCCGATGAACATCGCCGCCAGAACAAAAGGCGCCGTCATCCCCACCCCATAGACAAACAACAACAGCGCGCCATTGGTGGCTGTGTCAGTGCCCGCAGCGGTAAACAGGATCGCCGCCAGCACCGGGCCCACGCAAGGTGTCCAGCCAAAGGCGAAAGCAAGGCCGATCACGTAAGCCCCCAGAAAGCTGGTCGATCCGGTATCGCCCGCATCCGTGCGAAACTGGCGATACAAGAAGCCGATCCGGATCACGCCCAAAAAGTGCAGGCCCATCGCGATGATCACAGCCGCAGCAATCCAACGCAGATAATCGAAATATTCGCGCACCACCTGACCGAAGGTCGAGGCAGCGGCACCAAGCCCCATAAAAATCGTGATCACGCCCGCTGCAAAAAACACCGATGCCACCACTGCGCGGCGGCGCACGGCGACGTCCACGGGGCCGTCAGCCGTAATCTGGTTCATGCCCACGCCAGCGAGGTAACTGAGGTAAAATGGCACGATCGGAAGGATGCAGGGCGACAGAAAGGACAATAATCCGGCAACTGCTGCGCCAATGAACGTAATTTCTAGCAATCTGGGTGCCTTTAACTTGTGTCATTCACATATTCACATTACCTTATTCGAAATCAATGGATTTCTTCAACATGCTTCTTCGTGCCACCCTTTTTGCTTTTTCAACCTGCGTGCTTTTGGCAGGCCATGCTTTTGCCGATGCCAGCTTGGTTATGGTCGAGGAAAAAGGCTGCATCTGGTGCGCCCGCTGGAACGAGCAGATCGCACCGATTTACCCCAAGACCGACGCAGGCAAGAACGCACCCCTGCGCCGTATTGATATCAATGATGAAACTCCGAGCGACCTGAGTTTTCTGCGCAAGGTTCGGTTCACACCGACATTTGTGTTGACAGTGGACGGACAAGAAGTATCGCGTATCGAAGGCTACCCCGGAGAAGATTTCTTTTGGGGGGTATTGGAAAAAATGATGATTGACGCCAAAGTACTACCGTCGCCGAACGGAAGCTAGGATCCCATGACCGGATTGACTATAGCCGGGGCAAATTTGTTATTTAGACTAAGGACATTAGACTGTGGGCCTACCCGTTTTTGACAAGAATATGTGTGCAGCCGACCTCGACAAGATGGCGTCGAACGCAGTGCAAGCTTCCAATTTTCTCAAGGCGATCAGCCATGAGGGGCGATTGATGATCCTGTGCCATCTGGCATCGGGCGAGAAATCGGTGACCGAACTCGAAGAGTTGCTCTCGGCGCGTCAGGCGGCAGTGTCGCAACAGCTGTCGCGCTTGCGGCTTGAAGGTCTTGTGGTGCCGCGCCGCGATGGCAAAACGATCTATTACCGCCTCGCCGACGATCGTCCCAAACAGATCATGGAAGTCGTCTATGATCTGTTCTGCCGGGCCGACTGACCTGAAATGCAGGATTTTGGCTTGCTGTTGGATCGGTTTTCCGAGCCCACGCTAATGGCCTTTGCCGGACTGTTCGGAGGCATTTTGCTAGGGCTGGCCGCGCGTCTGGGAAGGTTTTGCACCCTGGGGGCCATCGAAGACCTGTATTATGGTGCAAGCTCTGTCCGGTTTGCGATGTGGGGTGTTGCCCTTGGTGTGGCGATCATCGGCACCTTCGCTCTTTCTGCCACAGGGCTGCTGACGCTGTCCGAAACGCTTTACCTGTCCGCCGGGTGGAACCCCTATGCCAGTGTCGTGGGCGGTTTGATGTTCGGCTACGGCATGGCGATGGCGGGCAATTGCGGCTACGGGGCGTTAGCGCGCATGGGATGCGGAGACTTGCGGTCTTTCATGATCGTTACCGTCATGGGGGTTTCTGCCTATGTCGCACTTGGCGGGCCTTTGTCCGCGCTACGGCTTGCGCTGTTTCCAATCCCCGAAGCAGGTTCAATCCCTTCCAGCTATGCGCATCTTCTGGCGGGATACCTCGCGGTGGATTTGCAAATCGTGGGGATCACGTTGGGTGCCCTGCTGATCATCATCACATTGTTTCACAAAGGCTTGCGCGCCAGCCCTTCGTCCATTGGCTGGGGTGTCGTCGCTGGATTAGCCATCGTTTCGGGCTGGGCGGGCACGCAATGGGTCACGGCCCACGGCTTTGACCGCAGCATTGTCGTTTCGCACACCTACACCGCCCCCGTGGGCGAGACGCTGCTGTATGTGATGACGTCATCGGGCAACACCATCAGCTTTGGCACCGGCTCTGTTCTTGGGGTGGTTATCGGGTCACTGCTTGGCTGTCTGCTCAAAGGGCATTTGCGGTGGGAAGCCTGCGAAGACCCTCGCGAGTTGCGCCGCCAGCTGGCGGGGGCCGTGCTGATGGGGATCGGCGCGGTTATCGCAATCGGTTGTAGTGTCGGGCAAGGGTTGTCCGCCTTTTCCGTCTTGGCCTATGGTGCGCCTGTGACGCTGGCCTGCATCGTCGTGGGAGCTGCAATAGGCTTGCGGCAACTGATAGAAGGCTTCCGTCGCATCGCCTGAGGCACGCGCAAGGACATGAAAAAATGATCAACACCGCCCCCGACCTGACACAAATATGTGCAACAATCTCTGCGAGCCCCAAATGGGGGAAACGCCGTCTGATCGCCGTTGCGGGCGCGCCTGCCAGCGGCAAATCAACGATTGCAGAACAAATCGCGGATCAACTTTGTGCAACCGGCCACAAGGCACAGGTTGTGCCGATGGACGGGTTTCATCTGGATAATGCAGAGCTGGACAAGATGGACCTGCGCGCCCGAAAAGGTGCGCCCGAGACCTTTGATATCGATGCTCTGACCGCGCTGATCGCCCGCATTCAAGACGCCCCGCAGGTCTCTTATCCGATCTTTGACCGCGCCGCTGATCGCGCTATCCCCGCTGGTGGCACGCTCTGCCCTGATGTCGAAACGGTAGTGGTCGAGGGGAATTATCTGCTGTTTGATGCGCAAGGGTGGCGCGATCTGCACAGCCTTTGGGATTTCCGGGTATTTCTGGATGTGCCCGAACCGGTCTTGCGCGCAAGGCTGGTCGACCGCTGGTTGGCGCATGATCATACCCAGCTTCAAGCCGAGGCGCGTGCCGATGGCAATGATATGGCGAACGCCCGCCGTATCTATGCCCAGCGTCTGCCGTGTGATCTTGAAGTGACGCTTCCTTGAATTGGTGCCTCAGCCGTCGGATTGGCTGGATGATCCGGCGTTGGCACTTGGTACCGCGCAACGCATAGCCCCCCTTAGCCGCAATGTCCGCGCTGGCTATTGCCCGAACAGAATGCCACGATCCACATCATGAAGTTATTTTCAGGCAAGTCGCGCCCCGTTCATCTGGGCCCCTACCCGCTGGAGAAGTTGCGGCGGCTGGACACTGCTTTGCCAGCTTTGCCAGACATCCCCTTTCCCACCGTCTCGTTTGCGTCAGCGGATCATCCCCAAAACATTATCAACGCCATGGGACCGTTTCAGGCCATGATGGATGCGCTGAGGTCAGGCACGATTGCACAGACCAAGGCCGACATCCCGACAGATCCGTTGGAGCGGGCACAGCACCTCAAGGCATTTGGCTATTACAATGATGCGTCCATGATGGGGATCTGCGCCATGCCGCAGGATGCCATCTTGACTGCGCCGCGCAGAAACGACGGCGTTGCCGCCTTGGTCGAAGATCTCAAGCAGCGCCAGACCACGACCTTGGCCACAGGGATCGACGCGATCATGGCGGATCTGCGCGAGACGGCAGGTGCCGATCACGCAAGCATCGCCGATCATACCCATGCGATTGTCGTGCTGACAGCCTTTCCGCGCGATCCTTTGCCAGGCGAAGCCGGGTGCGACTGGATCACCGACGCACAGCAGCAGCGCGCCGCCCTGCGCGCCACCGAAAACGCAACAGTCTTGGCCGAATATATCCGCATCCTTGGCTTTGACGCGCGCGCGCATTCCGTCACCTCAAGCGATATCCACCTTCCACAGCTGGCACTGGCAGCCGGGCTGACTGTGATGCAAGATGGCATCCCCCAAGCTCCGTGGCTGGCACACCGCTTTGGTCTGGCGGCCATTACAACCAATATGACCCTGGCCTCCGATTTGCCGCTGAAGGCACTCGACAGCCAACCTGCGTCCGTGCTGCGCGGCCATGTCTGGCAGCTTGGCACCCATGGCGGGCTGAATGCCCGAAGCCATGATCCTTACGCCAAGCGCAACTTTGTCGATGGCCCCCACCCGTTCGAGACGTTGAAACGCGTCGACAGCCCCACGACCTATATCGATGCGGCCAACGTCCCGCGCGTGCCCAAGCGGACCGACATGTTCGCCCGTGGCCAGTTCGGCGACATGGGCCCCAAGGTGCAGGATGCGATGAAGGGCGGGCAACATATCGTCAAGTCCGCCCCTGCCGCTGCACAGCGCCGTCTGCTTGGTGCTTTGATCTTGCTGCAAGACGGGGCGATGGCTGCGACACAAACGGCCGATGATCCCGACCGCAATGCGGCCAACCTCAAGGCTGCGGCATATTTTCTGGGCGTTGACGCCGCGGGCCTGTCTGCCTGCCCGGACTGGACGTGGTACAGCCATGACGCCACCGGCAGCCCCATCACCCCGCCCCATGATCACGCGCTTAGCGTCGTGATCGATCAGGGCTTCGAGACGATGGAGGGCGCGTCGGGCGATGACTGGATCAGCACCGCACAATCCATGCGCGCTTATTTGCGGTTCTCGGTTCTGGGCGGCATCCTTGCACAGCAATTGCGCAATCTCGGCCATCAGTCAAAGGCACATACGGTGATGGACGGCGATGTGCTGCAACCGCCCCTGCTGTTGCTGGCGGGCCTTGGCGAGGTCAGCCGCATCGGCGAGGTGATCCTGAACCCGTTTCTGGGCCCGCGCCTGAAATCCGGCATCGTCACCCACACCATGCCCGTCACCCACGACCGGCCCATCGACTTCGGTCTGCAAAAATTCTGCGAAGCCTGCAATAAATGCGCACGTGAATGCCCGTCAGGAGCCATCACCGCAGGCCCAAAAAAGATGTTCAACGGCTATGAGATCTGGAAATCAGACAGCCAGAAATGCGCCACCTACCGGATCACCAACAAAGGCGGATCAATGTGCGGGCGTTGCATGAAAACCTGCCCGTGGAACCTTGAGGGGCTGTTTGCCGAGGCACCCTTTCGCTGGGCCGCCAGCACGCTCCCCGCCGCAGCCCCGATCCTTGCGCGGCTCGACGATGCACTGGGGCGGGGCGGGCTGAACCCGGTGAAAAAATGGTGGTGGGATATCGAGCGCCAACGCAGTGGCGAAATCACCAAACCAACGCACCCTGTCAACGCACGCGATTTGCAGCGCGATCTTGACCTGCGCCCTCAGGATCAGACACTGGCTGTCTACCCTGCCCCGCTTGCCCCCCATCCCTGGCCCTATCCTGACCCGATGAACCGCGAGGCGGGGATCAAGGCGCATGCCGCTTTGCTCTCGGCTGACGCGCACCGCAAGCGCAGCGCCGCAGGGCAAACCGACCACCTGCACCTATATAATGCCAAGACAGACACGCCCGTCCTTGATCTTCGCATCACGGCTGTACAGGCCCTTGGCGATCGCATCACCCTATATGATCTGGCCCATCCAGACGGCAGCGATCTGCCACAATGGACGGCAGGCGCGCATCTTGATCTGGTCGTCGCCCCCGAATATCTGCGGCCGTATTCCCTGCTGGGCGACCCTGCCGACCGAAGCCGGTACCAGATCGCCGTGCTGCGCGAAGACGCAGGGCGCGGCGGCTCTGCCCTGTTGCACCGTATTTTCACGCAAGGACGCCGGGTTTTCGTCGCAGCGCCGGTCAACCACTTTGAACTTGTCGAAGACGCGCCGCACAGCCTGCTTTTTGGCGGCGGCATTGGCATCACGCCGATGATTGCCTTCGCCCACCGTCTGCACAGATTGGGACAGCCTTTCGATCTGCATTACTCGGCCCCCTCCCGCACCGATGCGCCCTTCGTTGACATGTTGGCCAACACCCGTTGGGCCCACCGCGTCCATTTGCATCTGAGTGCGGAGAATACCCGCGCCGACATGCGCGCGCTGATCACAAATGCCGCGACGGGCACCCATGTCTATACCTGCGGGCCAGATGCCTATATGCGGGCCGTGCTGGATGCAGGTGTGGCACAGGGTCTTCCCGAAACCGCTTTGCATCTTGAATATTTCGCGCCACCCGAGCAGCCCGAGTATATCAACCACCCCTTCACATTGCGCCTGTCAAACGGTCGCGAGATACCCGTCGCAGCAGATCAAACGGCAAGTGACGCGTTAATCGCGGCTGACATCAAACTGGACATCAAATGTGCAGATGGCATCTGCGGCGTGTGTAAATGCACCTTGCTTTCAGGGCAGGCAGAGCACCGCGATTTCGTCCTTTCATCCAAGCAGCGCGAGACATCGATCATCTTGTGCCAGTCGCGCGCTGCCGACCCCGGCGGTGTGCTTGAGATTGATCTATAAACCGGATTTCGAATTCACATGGGCACCCTTCAACGATCATCCCACCGCGCCCTATCTTGGAAGCACACGCCTTTCGACATCCGCTTCCAGATGGCCTAAAATCCTCGCCGAAGGCTCTCCCGATTGCCACCAGCCCCGTCACCCCCTATATCGCGCTTATCCCGTCCAAAAAGGCCAGTAAACATGACATTCGACCGCTCGATTAAAATCGCACCGTCCATCCTCGCAGCTGATTTCGCCAATTTCGGAGCAGAATGCGAAGCCATTGAGGCGCAAGGCGCGGATTGGGTCCATGTCGACGTAATGGATGGTCATTTTGTCCCCAACATCAGCTTTGGGCCGACAACCTGCGCTGCGATCCGCCCGCATATCAAGGGCGTGATGGACGTGCACCTGATGATCTCGCCGGTTGATCCCTATATCGACGCCTTCGCGCAAGCCGGTGCGGACATTATTACCGCCCATGTCGAGGCTGGCCCGCATATCCACCGGACGCTGCAGGCGATCCGGGGTGCCGGGGCCAAGGCGGGCGTCGCCCTCAACCCCGGCACCCCAGCAGAGGCTGTTGCCCATCTGCTTGATATCACTGACCTCATTTGTGTGATGACCGTAAACCCCGGTTTCGGCGGCCAGAAATTCATCGACATGACGGACAAGATCAAAACCCTGCGCGCCATGATCGGCGACCGCCCGATCCACATTGAAATCGACGGCGGCGTGGATGTGAAAACGGCCCCCGGCGTTGCGCAGGCGGGTGCCGATGTCTTGGTTGCGGGCTCTGCCGTGTTCAGGGGCGGTTCAGTGACCGACCCTGCGCCTTATGGGGACAACATCCGTGCAATCCGCACAGCGGCACAGGGTGTCTACGTCTAGGCCGCGCTTCCGTCAGGCAAGCTGGTCCTTGAACGTCTCGACCAGCTTGTGCTTGAGGATTTTGCCAGTGGGTGCCGCAGGCAGTTCTGTTGCGATGATAAACTGTTTGGGCCGCTTGTAGCCCGCCAGCCGTTCTTTTACAAAAATGCGCAACTCTTCGACGTCGACGCTATCGCCCACGGCGATCTGGACAAAAGCCAGAACTTCCTCGTCCCCATTCTTAGTGCGTCCGACGACAGCAGACTGGATAACCTGCGGGTGATCGTTGATCGCGGCCTCGACCTCGGGCGGGTAGACGTTAAAGCCGCCGTGGATGATCAACTCTTTCGAGCGCCCAAGAATATGCAGCAGGCCGTGTTCGTCCAGTTTGCCCAGATCTCCGGTGCGCAACCAGCCTTCGGCATCCAGTACCTTTGCGGTCTCGGTCGGGTTTTTATAGTAGCCCTTCATGATATGGGGCCCGCGCGTCAAAACCTCGCCCATGCCCGCTGCGCCACCCTCAACGGTGTCGTCGATCCTAACCTCGACACCCGGCAATGGCGGGCCGACAGACACGTCGGACGATCCAATGGGGTTCGTCGTGGCCGAGGTACCCGCCGTGGTCTCGGTCATGCCATAACCGTTCTGTATCGCGACGCCGTAGAACCCTTCGGCCTTGCGTTTCCACGCAGGGTCCAGCGGTGCCGCCCCAGACGAGACATACCGCAGCGTTTCAGAGTTGAGCTGTGCCAGCCCCTGCTCTTTGGTGTATTGCATCAACAGCGCATGCATTTGCGGCACTGCGGACAGGAAATTCACACCTGATGTCAGTGCATTATAAAGCTTCTCAGCCGAAAACCGCGCCTCAAGCCGCACTTCCGCCCCGATATAGACCGATGCGGTCATGACCGAACACAGGCCAAACACATGGGTCAGCGGCAGCACACCGTAAACCACATCGCCAGGGTTCATGCCGCGCAGATTGGCCGATGTCATCCCACCAAAACGCACGTTCGAATGGGTCAGCATCACGCCTTTTGGATCGCCTGTTGTGCCGGTGGTATACAGCAGAACGGCAACGTCATCCAGATCGGCGTCGGGGTTGCTGGCAATCGGCGTGGCAAGGTGCATCGTCCCGAATGCCCCAGATACCTCGCTGGGTGCCATGCTTTGCCCATGTTTTAAGGCGTCCGGTGACGCTTGAGAGGTCATAAAAACCGCTGCTGGGCTCGCGTGATCAAGGATGCGCTTCACCTCGGCTTCGGTCTGGCGTGCGTTCACGGGGATGATCACCGCACCCGCTTTCCATGTTCCGAAAATCGTGGCAACCGCAGCCGCGCAGTTTTCTGACAGCAGTAGCACCCGGTCGGTGGGCTGAACCCCTGCTTCTTTCAGCGTCGCGGCGATATCATCGCTGGCCTTGTCAAAATCCTTGAAAGTCCAGTTTGTGCCGACACTGTCGCTGAAGGCCGGTGCGTCACCGCGCGCTTCTGCTTGGCGGCTCAGGTATTCCTCTGCACGTGCCATATCTTTCCTGCCTCCCCGCAGTCGTTCCTTATGCGCGCCGAAATATCCTGACGCGCGTGTATTTTGCTTCGGTGGCTGATCAGCCCCCGTAGTTTGGCTTGCGCTTTTCCAGAAACGCCGCGATGCCTTCGGCGGCTTCGTCAGCGCCTGCCGCGTGGGCCATAGCGTTGCGTTCGGCGTCAAGCTGTTCGGCCTCGGACACGTCGTATCCTTGGGCGACCAGTCTGCGAATGACCGCCTGTGCCGCGCGCGGGCCTTGTGCCAGACGGTCGGCAAACGCCATCGCACCTGCAAAAGCTTCGCCGGGTTCGGCCACCGCATTCACCACGCCAAGATCATGCATCCGGTCCACGGTTACGGCTTGGGCAAGCAAGCACATCTCCATCGACAGTTGGCGCGGTAAGGTGCTGGCCAGCGAGGCGGTCAGACCACCGTCGGGCACAAGCCCCGCCTTGACATAGGCGGCTGTGAATTTAGCGCCCTTGGCCGCGACGATCAGGTCACAGGCCAGCGCAAAGGATAGCCCGGCCCCCGCTGCACCGCCTTCAACAGCGGCGATGACCGGCACAGGGCTGTTACGAATGGCGCGGATCAGGCTGTGCAGTTCGTCGATCTTGTCCCGGCGTTCGCCTTCGTCCAGATCACGCCGAGAAATCAAGACGTTCAGATCGCCCCCCGCACAGAAAAAATCGCCTTCGGAGGTCAGGATCACAGCCCGAACCCGAGGGTGCGATGCCAATTCAATCGCTTGCTGGATACAGGCATAAAGCTCGGGCGACAGCGCACCGCGTTTGTGGGCATTGCCGTTCCAAACGATGATCCGGTCACCCTTGTCCTCGATCCGTGCGCTCATGTCAGTTTCTCCTGTGGGACGCGCTTGAACACGCCCGTCGATGTCGCAATGACTGTGCCGTCTTCGTGGACGAGTTCCGCGTCGATATAGAGCAAGCTGCGCCCACCGCCTTTGATCCGGCCCGTTGCGGTCACCCGCCCCGGCTTGCCCGCCGCCAGAAATTGAGTGGTAAGCGAGATTGTCAGAAACGGGTTGCGGCCGGTCGGATCAACGCTGAGCGATCCGGTCATGCCACAGGCGTTATCCAGCAAGGTCGCGGCGATCCCACCATGCAGGACGCCGTGCCGGTTCAGATGCTGCGGACCCAGATCAAGATAGCAGCGCCCCCGTGGCGGATCGGATATGTCGACGACATATCCGACCAGCGTCTGGGTGCCGGTCTCGTCCCGGATCAACTTGCTTTCATCAGGCTGCAGCAAGGGCGATATACCGTTCAAGATGGTGGTCGGTGTCGCCGAAGCGGTGGTCTGACATGATGATACGCTTGGCGATATGGGCCAGTTCGTATTCTTGCGTCATGGCAATACCGCCATGCATCTGGATGCTGTCTTCGGCAACCAGACGTCCTGCGCGGCCCAGCAGGTTCTTGGCCGCAGAGACATGGCTTTCGCGGGCCTTGCGATCATGCTCAAGATGACCCGCCGCAACGATCACCGCAGAGCGAGCCTGCTCCATCTCGATCAGCAGGTCGGACATGCGGTGCGCAAGCGCCTGAAACGTGCCGATGGGCTTGCCGAACTGTTTGCGCGTCATCAGATAGTCACGCGTCAGACGGCAGGCTGTTTCCATGGCCCCCAGCGTTTCGGCACAGATCGCGACATTGGCCGCAGCAATACGCGCCTCGATCGCCATGAACGCCTTGCCAGCCTCGCCCAAGCGGGCAGAGGCAGGGACGCTGACATCATCCAACGTGACTTCGGCAGCGCGGCCACCCGCCAACAAAGCATAGCCTTGCAGCGTGATGCCTTTAGCATCGGCAGGCACCAAGTAAAGCGAGATGCCGTCTTCGTCGCCCACGTCACCGCTTTCACGGGCAGAGACAACCAGCATGTTGGCATTTTCCGCGTTCACAACAACAGCCTTGCGACCGTTCAGCACGATGTTGTCGCCATCGGCCTTGGCCGTGGTGCTGACGCGGTTGATGTCATAGCGGCTGGCGGGTTCACCATGGGCGAATGCCAGCTGCAGCGTGCCGCCGATGATCTCTTCAATATGGGCTTTTTGATCGTCATTGCCCAAGTCGGCAATCAGACCGCCACCCAAAACCGCCGTATCAAGGAAGGGTTCAACCACGCCTGCGCGGCCCAGCTCTTCAAAGACAACGGCGATGTCGAAACCCGCGCCGCCAAAGCCGCCCTGATCTTCCGTGAAAAGCGCGCCGATGATGCCCAGTTCGGCAAGTCCGTTCCAGATATCAGCAGAAAAGCCTGTGTCGCTTTCCAGGATCTTGTTGCGCTCGGCTGTGCCGTATTTGTCGCGCAGGAAACGCCGCAGGCTGTCCTGCAGCATTTGGCGCTCTTCGGTCAGGTCAAAGTTCATGCGCCACCTCCCATCATTGTTTTCGCGATAATCTGGCGCTGAATCTCGTTCGAGCCGCCAAAGATCGACAGTTTGCGGTTGTTGAAATACTGCGCTGCCACGGGGCCCGCGTTCAGCGGATCTGGCAGGGCTAGGTTCGATCCTTCGATTGCTTCAGACGCAAACGGCATCGCATAGGCACCGGCCGCACGGCGCGCCAGATCGTTGATTTCCTGACGAATTATCGTGCCTTTGACCTTGAGCATGGACGATTCAACACCTGGTGCCGTGCCAGCCGCGGCCTTGGACACGATGCGCAGATTTGTCGTGCTCATCGCCATCAGGTCAATTTCCACCCGTGCGACACGCGCCGCGAAGTGGGGGTTTTCCATCAATGGCTTGCCGCCCGACATTTCAGCCCGCGCAATGCGTTTGACCGCAGTCAGACCCGCCTGAGAGAACCCGACGCCCGCGATGTTTGTCCGCTCGTGGGTCAGCAGGTACTTGGCATAGGTCCAACCTTCGTTTTCCTTGCCGACAAGGTTCTCAACGGGCACCTTGCAATCGCTAAACCAGACTTCGTTCACTTCGTGAGTACCGTCGAGCAGAATGATCGGGCGCACTTCGACGCCGGGGGCTTCCATGTCGATCAACAGAAACGAGATGCCTTCCTGCTGCTTTACCTTTTTATCGGTGCGCACCAGACAGAAGATCATGTTCGCGTGCTGGCCAAGGGTCGTCCAGGTTTTCTGACCATTGACGATGTAATGCGTCCCTTCTTCGTTCAGCACAGCCTCGGTCTTGAGGGACGCAAGATCGGACCCGGCACCGGGTTCGGAATATCCCTGACACCACCAGTCTTCACCCGACAGGATCCGCGGCAACCAATAGTCGTTCTGTTCCTGGCTGCCGAATTTTTGCAGCACAGGGGCCAGCATCGACAGACCGAACGGCACGATGCGCGGGGCATAGGCGGCGGCGGATTCTTCTTCGAAGATGTGGCGCTGGACTGCGTCCCATTCGGCACCGCCGAATTTCTTGGGCCAGTTCGGAGCAAGCCAGCCCTGTTCGTTCAGGATGGCGTGCCATTTTTCCTGACCTTCTTTACCCAATTCTTCGCCTTTGCGAATTTTATCGCTCATTTCCTTGGGCAATTTTTCGTCCAGAAAGGCGCGCACTTCGGCGCGGAATGCCTTTTCGTCGTCGCTATAGCTCAGATCCATTAGATTTTCCTCCGGTTGAATTTGATGTCGGGGTCGCCCCCGAAAGGTATTGAATTACTTAGCCGCTTCCTTGTTCAGGTCATCAAAGGTGCGACCCTCTGCCACCAGTTGTTTCAGCAGCGGTGCGGGTTGCCAGAACCACGCGTTCTCATCTGCATAACTCTCGATGTCGGCCAAGAGTTCGGCCAACCCTTGCAGGTCGGCCCATTTCATCGGCCCGCCCCAGTAGCGCGGAAATCCGTAGCCGAAAAGCAATACCATATCGACGTCCAGCGGCCGTTTGGCGATGCCTTCACCCACCACTTTAGCGGCCTCGTTGACCATGGCTGCCATGTAGCGGCGCACGATTTCAGCGTCCGTAAAGTCGCGCGGAGTGATGCCGCGCTCTGCGCGCTCGGCCTTGATCAACTCAGTCACTTCGGGGTTCGGGATGCCGCCACGGGTGCCCTTTTCGTAGATGTAGTAACCCTTGCCGGTCTTCTGGCCAAAATTGCCCGCTTCGCATATTTTGTCGACATAGGTTGGCACACGCTCGGCCGGATGGCGGTGGGGTGCCTTTCGTTTGCGCGTTGCCCATCCAATATCGAGCCCCGCCAGATCGCCTACGGCAAACGGCCCCATGGCAAAGCCGAAATTGACCAGAGCCTTATCGATCTGGTAGGGCGACGCGCCGTCCAGCACCATGTGGTCGGCGGCGGTACGGTAGGTCGCAAGAATACGGTTCCCGATGAAGCCGTCACAAACGCCCGCCCGGACCGAGATTTTGCCAAGCGCCTTGCCAAGGGCAAACCCGGTCGCAACCACGTCCGGGGCAGTCTTGTCGGCCACAACGACCTCAAGCAGTTTCATCACATGCGCCGGAGAGAAGAAGTGGAGCCCGATCACATCCTCGGGGCGCAAGGTGCTGGCGGCGATTTCGTCGACATCCAGATAGGATGTGTTCGACGCCAGAATAGCGCCCGGTTTGCAGACGGCGTCCAGCTTGGTGAAGACGTCTTTCTTTACGGCCATGTCTTCGAACACAGCCTCGACCACCAGATCGACATCCGACAGCGCATCATATTGCGTCGTCACGGTCAGCGCCTTGGTTGTCAGTTCGTCAAACTTGTCCTGACTGATCTTGCCACGCTTCAGCGCGCCCGACAGATTGCCGGAAATACGATCATGGGCAGCGGCGACGAATTCATCCTTCATCTCGATCAGCACGACGCTGAAGCCCGACAGCAGCGCTGCCGTGGCAATGCCTGCGCCCATTGTGCCACCACCGATGACCCCGATGGATTTCAACGCGCGCGGTTCGACGTCTTTGAGTTCGGGCAAATTACCCACGGCACGTTCCGAAAAGAACGCATGGATCATCCCCTGCCGCTGGTCGGTCTTCATCAGGTCCATGAACATCTCGCGTTCTGCCAGCATGCCGTCGTCGAAATCCAACTCGACCGAGGCTTGCACGGCACGCACGGCCTGAGCCGGCGAAATCTGACCGCGCGCCTTTTTCAGCGCGCCGTCATAGGCGGCGTCCCAGTCGATGGGTTCGGGGGGTGTCATCTCGCTGACCGCGCGGCGCTTGGCCCCGTCAGACAGCAGCGCCTTGGCATAGGCGATACCAACTTCTGCCGGGTCGCCTTCGACGATCTTGTCGATGATGCCCATTTTCAAGGCCTCGTCCGCCTTGACCTGACGGCCAGAGGTGATCAGGTCAAGCGACGCATCAACCCCGATCAGACGTGGCAAACGCTGGGTCGCACCGGCACCGGGGATCAGACCCAGATGCACCTCGGGCAACCCGACGCGGGCCGAGGGTTGTGCGATGCGGTAATGCGCACAAAGTGCGATTTCCAAACCACCTCCAAGGCTGACGCCATGCATGGACGCCACGATAATGCGCGAGGATGCTTCGATACGCTTGCAGACATCGGGCAGGAACGGCTCTTGCGGGGGTTTGCCAAATTCGGTGATGTCCGCACCCGCGATAAAGGCACGGCCTTCGCCCACGATGACAACCGCCTGAACGCCTTCGTCGCTTTCGGCTTTTTCTATGCCCGCAACCAGACCTTCGCGCACTGCAAGCGAAAGCGCGTTGACGGGCGGATTCTGGATGCGCAGAACCGCGATGTCGCCGTTGCGGGTATAGCTGATTTTGTCGCTCATCTGGTTCATCCCTGTCTTAATTCTTCAGTCTCGCCGGCTGAGCGCCGGGGTGCGGCCGGTGCGTTGCTCGAGCGCGCGCACAAGCTCGCGAAGCGCCGGTCCGACTTGGTCACGGATGCGCGCATCCGGCAGATCGCTTGGCATCGCACCTGCGGTAAACGCGACCGGTTCGCCGAATTCCTCGGCAAAATACGGCACGCTGACGGCGTTCACGGTGCGGGCATAGCGCGTGCCTTCGGGCGCATATGTGAAACCTTGTGCGATCAATTGCGAATATCCCTCCGAACGAAACTCTCGCATATCCGACTTGGGCGTCAACTGCCCAAAGCGTTCTTCACTAAGTGACGCCACGACGGCCATCCCCGAAGACGAGCCAAACACAGGAATCCTGTGCCCCGGCTCAAGCCAAATGGTTGAAGCATTCTGCGGTCGCCATGTGCGGACCAGCAACATTCTGGAATCGTCGCGCACCGCCACCAAAGTCAGCGTTCCGGTGTCATCCGCCAATTGCTGCATCGCATCCGAGGCCAGATCAAGGAAATTGACCGCGACCGAGGCGACAGATCCCAGAGCAATGGCCGAGGGCCCCAGACGGAACCGGTCATTGCGGCCCCCGTGGCTAAGATACCCCAACGCACACAACGTATAGGTCAGCCGCGACACGGTGGGCTTTGGCAGACCGGTGCGGTCGGAAATCTGCGCATGGGTCAGGCCGCTGTCACTGGCGCGAAACGCACGCAGAACGGCCAGTCCACGCGCAAGCGTGTTTGCGAACTTGCGGTCTGGCTCGTCTGTCGTCATCGCGCGCCCAACGGGATCAAAAGCGATATCATCGGGAAGCTCATGATCAAAATCAATACGATGACGTCAACGCTTAGAAACCGCATGATGCCAGCAAAGATTTTGTCGATGGGCGCGTCTTTGCCGACCACGTTGGCAATGACAAAGACGTTCAGGCCGACGGGCGGTGTGATCAGGCCAATTTCAAGCAGTTTGATCACCACCACGCCAAACCAGATCAGGTTCAGGTCATAGCTTTCCACCAGCGGTATCATCAAAGGCAGGGTCAGCACCATGATCCCGATCGGGTCCAGAAACATCCCCAACACCAGATAGATCACCGCAATCGCGAACATCAGCACGACAACTGAAAGCTGCGCCTCGGAGACGACGTTCACGATCATCGGGGCGACGTTTGTCAGGGCGATGAAGGCCACGAAAATCTTGGCCCCCGCCGCGATAAAGAAGATCGCCGAGGTCTGGATACAGGTCTCTTTGACGGCGTCCCACAGGCCTTGCAGCGTCAGCTTGCGTTGGGCAAACCCGATCAGGGTGGCCGCAACCACGCAGACCGCTGCCGCTTCGGTCGCTGTAAAGATGCCGCCGTAGATCCCGCCGATGATCAGCACAAACAGCATCACCGCAGGCCAACTTTCAGCAGCGGCCTGAAAGCGCTCTTTCGATGAATAGCGCGCATCGGTTGGCGGTGCAATTTCGGGCGAATGCCAAACCCAGACGGCAATCACAAGGATGAACCCGGCCAGCGTCAGCAAACCCGGCAAGACGCCCGCCAGAAACAACGAGGAGATCGAGGTTTCAGTGAAAATCCCGTAGATGATGAACAAAACCGAGGGCGGGATAAGCGACCCCAACGTGCCGCCAGCCGCAACTGATGCTGTCGCAAGACGCGGGTCGTAGCCCATACGCAGCATTTCCGGTGTGCAGATACGGCCCATCGTCGATGCGCAGGCGATTGAACTGCCGGTGATTGCGGAAAATCCGCCACAGCCCATCACGCTTGCCATCGCAACGCCACCCGGCATGCGGGTCAGCCAGACCTTGGCGGCGTGGTAAATCTTGGTCGTGATGTCCGCGCGGTAGGCGATATGGCCCAAGGCCACAAACAGCGGGATCATCGACAGATCATAGGAATGGATAAGGTCGAAAGAATTCGAAAACACCATCGAGGTGGTGGCGCGAATCGCGCGTTCGGGCATGAATTCGCCCGTGCGAAACGCAAAGATAAAGAACGTCCCGATTGTCGCCACAGATGCCAGCGCAAAGGCAATCGGCACACGCATGGCAAGCAAGAACAAGACCGCGCCAAATGCGATCAGACCGATGGTTGAGGCGTCCATTACAGCGCATCCTTTTCAGCAAGAGCATTAATGGTGTGGTTTTGTTCGTCCGACACCTCGCCGCCCGACAGGATCGTGCGGGTGTCGCGGATGGCCAATTCGGCCAGTCGCAGCCAGCAGGCCCCGATACCAATAACAAACAGCAATCTTCCCGGCCATTTCGGCAAATTCAGATCGCCATAGAAAAAACTGCCTTTTTGCCAAACGCTTAGAAATTCGCGGGTGCCCGCATAGATCAGCGCAGCCAAGGCGATCAACCCCATCACCGACCCCAAAACGATCAGCCAGGACCGCAAGCGCGGCCCAAAGCGGTCGGACACGAACGCGACACTGATATGGGCGCGACTGGCCGTTGCAGCACCAAGCGGTAAAAGGATTGCTGCAACCATCAATTCGCGCACCATGGTGACGCTGTCAGGCACGCTTGAGGAAAAGACGGAACGCGCGACCACATTGGTTGTAATCAAGACCCCCAGCAGAATGACCGCAACCGCGCCCAATCCCAACAGGATTTTCTCTAATGGTCCCAACATGGCCCCGTCCCTCCCTCAGGCTTTTTGCTTAGTTGCTTTTCGGTGCCCAAGGATAGCCCTTGGTGTTACGCTCTGCGGTGTATTTGGTAATCAGTGCTTGGTAGTCTTCAAGCATCTGTTCTGCTGGCAGGCCCGAAGCGCTGGCTGTTTCCACCCATTGACCAAGGAACTTCTGACCGGCCTCAACCAGCTTTGCGCGCTCTTCTGCGGGCAGTTCGATGATTTCGACGTTTTGCTCTTTCATCGACGCAATCGCGTTGTCATTCGCTGTGGTGATCATACGACCGAATTCATCCGCCATATCTGCCCCGGTGGATGTCAGCACGTCTTGCTGCTTTGGGTCCAGAGAATCGTACATGAATTTGTTCATGAAGATGCCCAAGCCCCCGACCTGACCCCAGTTCAGTAAGGTGTAGTTGTCCATAACCTCGGCCTGCTTGAGCGCTGCAACCGCGTAGGAATAGCCTTGGCTGCAATCAATCAGTCCGGTATCGAGGCCCTGATAGGCGTCATAGATCGACATGTTGACCATGTTCGCGCCTTCTTCGCCGAAGACCTTGCCATAGGCACCCACACCGCGCACTTTTTTACCGTCGATGTCGGCGACCGTGCGGATCGCATCGCCCTTGCAGCCGATGTTGACCTGGCTGGTGGTCCATGTGCCGATGTAGACAAGATTCTTATCGGCAAGATCCTCCGCAATGGCAGGGTTGGAGCGCATCAGCTCGTCTGTGGCGCGCATGCCGACCCATGCATCGGGGTTATTCACGGGCAGATCGGCGATGCCATAGGCTGCCATTTCTTGCGGATAATAAACGGCGATGACCGAACCTGTGTCGGCAACACCATCAGCGATCGATTGCACGGCGGCATTCGCTTTGAACAGCGCCCCGCCCCATTGGATGTCCATCCGCAGATCGCCGTCCGAGCGTTCAGCGACTTGATCGGCGAACCATTGCAGCGCGTCCGCGCGCGCGCCGCGATTCGGGCCGGCCTCGCCATGGATCAACACGGTTTCAGCACTTGCAACAGAGGCAGCACAGCCCAAAGCAGCGGTTAAAGTCAGGTTTTTGATAAAGGACATGAATTTCCCTCCCAAGAAATTGTTTCACTAAGCGAAACTTGGTTTCACTATGTCTCGGCGAAACCTAGGCCCTGAGTTCTGATCAAGCAAGCAAATATTAAAACGGCAGCACTTTCATGCTGCCGTTTTATTCAAAACATCTATAAATCAGTGCGTTATGCGCGTCTTTGCAAAGCTAGGCGCGCTGGTAGATGAAACATCTTCCCGGAACAGCATCGGCGGGCAACGCAATTTCCTTGAGCGTTTCGAAATACATCTTGTCGCTGGCCACCATCAGGCCGCCTTTTGCCAGCAAAGGTTCGACGAGCGGCGAAATCGAACGGGCGAATTCATCATTCTTTGCAGGACTATGGCCGCCAAGGTCCGCATGGACCAGCTGCGCTGTTGCCCCGAACCGCGCGAGCGCTGCGGGCAAGGTATCGTACACATCCCCCAGCAAGAGCATGTCATCGTCGGGTGTGCTGTCAGGATGAGACGCAACCGCACGCTCAAACACAAAGATATCCCGCTCTGGCATGATATTGCGCAAATGATCGAAAGTGCGGCCATTGCCCAGTCCCAATTCGAAAACGGGCCCGGGTGTGCCACTGATCGTTTCAGCCGCAAAGTCCAGGCAGGCGCGCTGTGACGTCATGCGTTCGATGAATTTATCCAGTCGGCTCATATTTTGGTCTCCTTCTACTAGTCTGTAATACACGTAGGCTTTTGGAGCCTGATAGCTACCAGCCAGAACATAAAAATAACGCCCCCCTAGACGCGACCGCCGTTATCGGTTTCACTCCCATCGTAATCAGTTTGCACTCATGCGTTTGGAGCGAGATGACCGCCCTTCTAGAAGTACACGATCTGACAATAGGTTTCGGAGATGCCGCTCCAGTTGTTGACGGCCTCAGCTTTTCCGTGAACGCAGGCGAGACTTTGGCGCTGGTCGGGGAAAGCGGATCAGGCAAGACACTGACCTGCCGGTCGGTGCTGCGCATCCTGCCTGAAAACGCAAAGCTGCGCAGTGGATCAATCCTGTTCAATGGGTCTGGCGGATCAAGCGACCTGTTGAAACTGTCGGAAAAAGAGCTTCGCAAAATCCGCGGTGACCGCATTTCGATGATCTTTCAGGAACCGATGCACTCTTTGTCCCCGCTCCACCGCTTGGGTGATCAAGTCGCAGAAGTATTGCGGTTGCACCGGGACATGGGCCGATCTGAGGCAAAGCAAGCGGTACTGGCACAATTCGAAAAAGTTGGTTTTGGCGATCCAGATCGCGCTTGGCGCAGCTATCCCTTTGAAATGTCAGGCGGCATGCGCCAACGCGCGATGATTGCCATGGCGATGGTGGCCAAACCTGAATTGATGATCGCAGACGAGCCGACAACCGCGCTGGACGTGACCACGCAGGCGCAGGTTCTGGGGCTGATCCGCAGCTTGCAGGCGGAAACAGGAATGGGCGTTATCCTTGTGACCCATGATCTGGGAGTTGTGGCGAACATGGCGCAGAATGTCGTCGTTATGAACAAGGGCCGTGTGATGGAAAGCGGGCTAGCCACCGATGTTCTGGGCGCGCCGGCGCATCCCTATACTGCAAAGCTTTTTGCGGCAGCCCCCATGATACCCGAGGTCGCCTCAGCGGCCCGAGTGCCCAGCCATGATGATGTGATCCTTGATCTTCGCAATATCTCGAAAACCTACACCATGCGCGCCGGTGGATGGCGCAAGCCGGTGACCGTGGCCGCCTGCCAGAATGTCGATCTGCAACTTGAGCGCGGCAAAACGCTGGCGATCGTTGGGGAAAGCGGGTCAGGAAAAACAACTTGCGCCCGAATCGCGATGGGATCCGAGACACCGGACGCAGGCGGCAAAGTGCTGTTCAGGCCTGATAAAGACGCTGATCAGATCGCTGTCCACGAAATGAGCACCACCCAACGAACCCTGTTTCAGCGTCAGGCGCAGATGGTATTCCAGGACCCTTATTCTTCGCTTAGCCCGCGCATGCGCGTCCAGGAAGCGCTGACCGAACCGATGGAGATACATTCAATCGGCTCAGCAGCAGACCGGCGCGACAAGGCAGCAGAAATGCTGAGCTGGGTCGGTCTGGACCCGGACATGATGCGCCGCTTTCCGCATGCTTTTTCGGGGGGGCAGCGCCAACGGCTGTCGATTGCACGCGCATTAACACTGAACCCGAGGCTTCTTGTCTGTGATGAGCCGACCTCGGCGCTTGATGTGTCGGTTCAGGACCAGATCCTGAGCTTGCTTGAAGACATCCGCGAGCGTGCCAATCTAAGCTACCTTTTCATCAGTCACGATCTGGCAGTTGTTGCTCGCATCGCTGACGAAGTTGCCGTGATGCGTGCGGGGGTGATCCTTGAACAAGCAGCCCCCGATACGCTGTTTTACAACCCCCAGCATCCCTATACCAAAGCGCTGATTGCCGCACAGCCAGAGCCGGACATCAGACGCCCGATCGATCTTGATTTGGTCGCAAAAGGGGCCGGTTCGCCCTCGCTTTGGCCCGAACAGTACCGTTTTCAAGGCACGCAAGCCCCAGCATTGCGTGAACTGGAACCCGGCCATAAGGTCAGATGTCATGCGTAAACTAGTTATTATACTTTCACTTATCGGTTTCCCATTGGGGGCGCAGACCGCGCTTCCGGCTTTGCAAGAAACCAGTTTTTGGACGCAAGAGGTCAAGAGTGGTGATTTGCCCCCGATTGAGTTACGCCTTCCCAGCGATCCCATCATCGTTGATATGCACGCCAAGGGCCGCAGTTTTGGCGAACAAGGCGGGACATTGCGCACCCTTGTGTCGCGCTCCAAAGATGTGCGCCAGATGGTTGTCTATGGCTATGCAAGGTTGGTTGGGTATCAACCTGATTACTCTTTGGCACCGGACATTCTGAAATCCGTCGATGTCGTAGACAACCGCAAATATACCTTGCACTTGCGCCCCGGCCACCGCTGGTCGGATGGCACGCCCTTCACATCGGAAGATTTCAGGTACTGGTGGGAAAGCGTCGTAAACAACGAAGAAATCACGCCAAGCGGGCCACCAGATTTCATGTTCGTAGAAGACAAACTGGGCAGCGTGACCTTCCCCGATCTTGAGACAGTCGTTTTTGAATGGGAAGGCCCAAACCCCAGTTTCCTGCCCTTGCTGGCCCAGGCCAGCCCGCCATTCATCTACCGGCCAGCGCATTACCTCAAGAAATTTCACGTCGATTTTGCAGACCCTGAAACCCTTGCTAAAGAGGTTGACGCGGCACGTGTGAACAGCTGGGCGGCGCTGCATAACAGGCTCGACAACATGTACAAATTCGACAACCCGTTCGAACCGACGTTGCAGCCCTGGATCAATACAAGCAAAGACGAAAGCTCCAGAAAGCTTTTTGTCAGAAACCCGTATTACCACCGGATCGACAGCCGGGGCTTGCAGCTTCCCTATATCGATGTGGTCGAGATGACAGTCGTGGGCGGCGGCCTGATTGCGGCCAAGTCCAATGCTGGCGAAGTCGATTTGCAAGCGCGTGGGCTGGACTTCCCCGACATTTCGATCCTCAAGAAGGGCGAAATTGATGGCGACAAGTACCGGACATTTCTGTGGGCAAACGGCGCTGCCAGCCAGGTTGCGATTTATCCCAACCTGAATTTTGCCGACCCGGTCTGGCGCGAGGTGATGCGCGATGTCCGTTTCCGGCGCGCGCTGAGCCTTGGCATTGATCGCCACATGATCAATCGCGCGCTTTACTTCGGGCTGGCAAATGAAGGCGGTATGACCGTTTTGCCGCAAAGCCCGATGTACGAAGAGGCAAACTTGAACGCCTGGTCCGACTTTGATCTGGACCGCGCAAACGCGCTGCTTGACGACATGGGGCTGACCGAGCGCATGCCATCGGGATTGCGAAAGCTGCCTGACGGTCGCCCGATGGAATTCGTCGTCGAAACCGCAGGAGAACGCAGCGAAGAAGGAAACGCGCTGGCGATTATCACCGATACGTGGCGCGATCTTGGCATCCGGCTGATCATGCGCCCGCTTGACCGCGATATTTTGCGCAACCGGATTTATGCGGGCAGGACAATGGCCGCTGTCTGGTTCGGCTGGGACAACGGCATTCCCGGGCCCGACACCTCCCCCTCATATCTGGCCCCCACCAATCAGGAGTTCTTTTCCTGGCCCAAGTGGGGACAATACTATCAAACCATGGGGGGATCGGGTGAACCGCCTGATATGCAGCCCGCGCAAAAGTTGATGCGCCTGGCCGATGACTGGGACCATACCAACGTCACCGCAGAGCGCATAGCCATCTGGAAAGAGATGCTGGCGATCCATGCAGATCAGCAATTTGGCATCGGTATCCTGGCAAAGGCACCACAGCCGATTGTTGTCTCGAACCAGTTGATGAATGTGCCCGAACAAGGTGTCTGGGCGTATGACCCCGGCGCGCATTTCGGCATCCACCGCATCGACGAGTTCTATTTCCGAGATCCGCTTGTACAGGTAAGCCAATGATCTTTCTCAGATATGCGATCTGGCGTTTCATCACCATGCTGCTGACACTCGCGGTTGTGTCTGTTCTTGTGTTCATCATCATCAACCTTCCGCCAGGGGACTACCTGTCGAACCAGATTGCTGAACTGCGCGCCACCGGTCAGGCCGAAGGTGTCGCCAAGGCCGAGTTTTTGCGGCAGGAATATTCCTTGGATCAACCGATCTGGAAGCAATATATGATCTGGGTCGGAATTGCCCCTGGAGCGCAGGGATACGCCGGACTTTCGCAGGGCAATTTCGGCTGGTCGTTCGAATTTGACCGCCCCGTGGCTGAAATTGTGGTAAGTGCGCTTTGGATGACGGTTCTGGTCAATCTGGCTGCGGTCTTGTTTGTCTATCTCGTCGCCTTGCCTTTGGGTGTTCTGGCCGCCGCCAAATCCGAGACTTGGGTGGATTATACGGCTGGTTTCATCGGATACCTTGGCCTTGCAACGCCCAACTTTCTGCTGGCATTGATCCTGTTTTACTACGGGCATCGTTATTTCGATCTGCCCATTGGCGGCCTGATGGCCCCCGAACTTGAGGGAGAGCCGATGTCTTTGCTCAAGGTCCAGTCGATCTTGCTGCACCTGATCGTGCCCACCTTTGTGATCGGCACCGCCGGGGCTGCCGCGATGATGCAACGCCTGCGCGCCAACATGCTCGACGAGCTTGGCAAGCCCTATGTCGAAACCGCCAAGGCCAAGGGGATGGCCCCTGCCCGACTACTGGTCAAGTACCCTTTGCGCATGGCATTCAATCCGTTTATCGCCGACATCGGCAACCTCCTGCCCGCGATGATCTCGGGGTCTGTGTTGGTCTCTGTCGTGCTTGGGTTGCAAACAATCGGCCCGGCGCTGTTGATTGCTTTGAAGTCCCAGGATCAGTTTCTGGCCGCGTTCATCTTGATGTTTGTCGCCCTGCTGACCCTGATCGGGACGATGGTTTCTGATATGCTGCTGGTTTTGCTGGATCCGCGCATTCGCTATGGGGCGCGTGGATAATGGGCACACAACCAGACAACCGCTATGTCGACACCGCACCTTGGACCGATGACGTCGATCTTTCCGCTCCCGAGCGGTCAGACATGGATGCGTCTGTCGGCCTGCTCATGTGGCGCAAATTCCGGCGCCACAAACTGGCTTTGGTGTCAGGCCTGTTTCTGGCCTTTTGCTATCTGATCCTGCCCATCGCCGGCTTTGTCGCGCCCTACACCGCCAATGAACGAAACGCCGAGCATCTTTATGCCCCCCCACAAAGCATCAATCTTTGGCATGACGGAGAATTCATCGGCCCTTATGTCTACGAGACGACAGGCACCGCCGATCTGATCAACTTCCGCTGGGTCTACGAGACAGATGAAACCAAGCCCCGCAAGCTTGAGTATTTCTGCGAGGGCGAAACCTACAACATCTTTGCTTTGATCCCGTCAAACACCCATTTCTTCTGTGCACCAGAAGGTGCCACGGTGTTCTTATGGGGCTCGGACAGATTGGGCCGCGACGTCTTCAGCCGTATCCTTTACGGCGCG
The DNA here is from genome assembly GCA_024636475.1 of Roseobacter sp. Classification (GTDB taxonomy): domain Bacteria; phylum Pseudomonadota; class Alphaproteobacteria; order Rhodobacterales; family Rhodobacteraceae; genus Sulfitobacter. Next base: position 102,650 of record JAGXHA010000043.1, read on the forward strand.
CAACTGTCGCTTACAGTCGGATTGATCGGCATCACCGTGTCCTTCGTGCTGGGGATTTTCTTTGGCTCGCTGGCGGGTTATTTTGGCGGCAAGACCGACTGGGTCGTGAACCGCATGATCGAAGTGTTGCGTTCGCTGCCCGAACTGCCGCTCTGGCTGGCGCTTTCCGCTGCGGTCCCGTCAAACTGGAGTCCGGTGTCGGTGTTTTTCATCATATCGATCATCCTGGGCATTCTCGACTGGCCTGGGCTTGCCCGTGCCGTGCGGTCAAAATTCCTAAGTCTTCGCGAAGAGGAATATGTCAAAGCGGCTGAGATGATGGGCGCGAAACCTGCCCGCGTGATCCGCAAGCATTTGCTGCCAAACTTCATGTCACATCTGATCGCCAGTGCCACCTTGTCCATACCTGCGATGATCCTTGGTGAAACGGCGCTCAGCTTTCTGGGCCTTGGCCTACGTGCGCCTGCGGTCAGTTGGGGCGTGATGCTGAACGATGCCCAGAACCTTGCCAGTATCGAAATCTACTGGTGGACCGCCATTCCGATGCTGCCGATCATTATCGTTGTTCTGGCGTTCAACTTTCTGGGCGACGGCCTGCGTGCAAGCCTCGATCCCTATAAAACCTGAAGCCCCCGCATTCTCTGGCTCAAAATATCCCGGGGGGTGCGGGGGGCTGGCCCCCCGCGTCGGTCCGGTTGCCCAAAGGCAACCGGAAAACTGGCATCAGTACCAGTCAGCAATCTTCACTTCAGTCCCCATGGCCACCATCTTGGCGAACTCTGCCGGGTCTTGCGTGCCGCCATCGCGGCCCCGGAAGTGGTAGGGATAGACAAACGACGGCTTGAACTCTGACACGGCTGCCGCAGCAGCTTCGGCGTCCATGGTGAAGGGCAGGTTCATACAGACGAATGCGAGGTCAATATTTTCAAGCGCACGCATCTCTGGTGTACCTTCGGTATCGCCCGAAATATAGACGCGGAAATCTGGCAGGTTGACGACATAGCCGTTGTCACGGCCCTTAGGGTGGAAGTTCAGGCGTTCTTCTGTCGTGTTATAGGCAGGGATCGCCTCTATCTCTACATCACCAAACGCCGTTGTCTCGCCATTGGCAATCATGCTGGCTTTCGCCTTCAGCGCCTCTGGCAGCATCTCGTAGACCGCCGGGTTTGTGATGATCTGTGTCGCGTCGCCCACCACAGCCGTCAGGGTATCGACATTGTAATGGTCGCCGTGCTCGTGGGTGATCAGCACAAGGTCCGGTGCCGCAAAATCAGCGTAGTTGGCGGGGTCACCAACTGGATCGCAGTAGATCACGCCAACGGGCGTCTCCATGACGAATGAGGCGTGATCGACAGGGTGCACTGTGATCTCGCTGCCTTCGACGGGGAACATGTTGCCGCCATGGGCTGCGGCTTGTGCAGCATAGGGCAACATTGTGATCACACCTGCTGCAGCGGCAGAGGTTGTTAGAAATTGGCGTCTGGACTGGGTCATTGGACTCTCCTGTTGTTATTCACGAAATATTTAGCCCACGCCAGACAGCTTTCAATCCCGCAAGATTTGGTCCGTTCCGCTAGCGGTCGTCGCCTCCGACGCCCGGGCCTTCGGGCATTTCCACTTCCAGTGATGCATGCGCAGCGGCGGTCACAGCGTCGCGCTCTTGCGGGCTTAGTTTGTCGACTTTGCCATCGGCCAGCCGCACGGTGACCTCGCGGTGCGCAAAACGGATGCCTTCACGTTCAAAAAGCGACCTGATTTCTTCGTACACCTTTTTGCGAACCAGCCATTGATCCCCCGGTTTGGTCATGAATTTCACCCGGATGATCATCGCTGAATCCTGCATCTCGATCACACCTTGGGATTTGAGCGGCTGAATGAAATCCTCGCCGATCACGGGATCATCCAACAATTCGACCCCCAGATTTTTGATCAGCTTGCGCACCTTTTCGACATCGGTGTCATAGGTCACGCGCAGGGGTAGTTTCATGATCACCCAGTCGCGCGAATAGTTGGTCATCACCTGCAGTTCGCCGAACGGAATGGTATGCAGCGCGCCCAGGTGGTGACGCAGCTGAAACGACCGGACCGAGATCTTTTCAACAGTGCCTTTAACCCCGCCCACATCCAGATATTCGCCCTTGCGAAACGCATCGTCAAACAGGAAGAACGCGCCCGCGAAAATGTCGCGCACCAGTGCTTGGCTGCCAAACCCGACCGCGACACCAACGATACCGGCCCCCGCGAACAAGGGCCCGACATTGATGCCAAACTCCATCAGGACGATCAGAATGATCGTGACAACAAGCACAATCAGAATGAAATTGCGAAAAAGTGGCAGCAACGTCGCTAGACGACTTGCCGAGGATGCACCGCTGCCTTCGTCGCCCAGTTCTGCCTCGGGTTGGTCGCCCACCTCGGCCTCGATCTTGGTGTCGATCCAGATGCGAAACGTGTGATAAACGATATAACCGATAAAGATGATCACCATGATATCAAGCAACTGGTCGGCAAAGCTTTCGACCATTTTTGCGCTTTCATTGTCCCAGATGAAGAAAAACGCATAGATACCCGCCACAAAGGCAAGGATCGCAGCAACCCGTCTGGCCAACTCTTCAAAGGTGTTCAGCGTGCGGCGCGGCATCATTGCGGCGCGCGCCTTTTCTTCGGCCAAGGCAAGGCGCTCGGCCTCTTCGCTGTCTGCAGGCAGGCCGCCGTTGCCAGCCGCGTCCTCGTCTTGGTCGGCGTCTTGCGCGTCACGGATCGCATTCAGACGGCGGATGGTGCGGGCGCGGGCAAAGCCGCGTTCGATCGCAAAATTGATAACGCCATAGACGACGATGATCGACACCAAGATACCATAGGCACCCCCAATCAGCGGGATCGAGCTGGCATTTTCCAACACCAGATCATAGGTCAGTTCGAACCAGGCAAAAATGACATAGACGATCACCAAGGGTGCCCAGACACGCGACAGGACGCGGGCGATAAAGCTTACTTCTTCGGCCGCTTTGCCATGACGCAACGCATTTGAAATCGCGCGCCTGTTCACCAGCACCATCAAGATGTTGAGCAAGACAATCAGCGCCGACATCAAGGACGCGATGAACGCATAGACGTCATAGTTCAGGCCTAATTCGCCGATCCAGACACCAAACAAAATCGCAAAAATGTCAAAGCTCGCGAGCAGCCACAACCAACGGTGCAGTCGTTTTGCATCCCGGTCGTTGAACATCGGGATACGGTATTGCGACAGAAACGGCGACAAGATCATCCGCCACAACCCGGCCAACAGCCGGCACACGAAATAGCCAAGGTTGATCAGCGTGACGGTGAACTGCATCGCCGTATCTTCCAAAGAGCCGAACAGGACCGCGCCCAAAACATAGGCCACGGCCATCGACACCAAGATACCGATGACACCCATGAAAAAGCGAAACACCAAAAAGGGCATTTTCTCGCTGTATCCCACAGGATTTTCCAAAACGCGCGCCGTCACGAAGCGACGTGCGATGCGCTTGCCGAAAATCTGGCGCTCGACCACCACACCAACGCCAAATAACGCAAGCGAGAGCAACAAAACCTTGCCAAACGCCCAAAGCGTTCCGTCGGGGCTGGCAGCACGTAAGATATAAAGCACTTCGTTTATGGCATCGGGCAGGTGCACGATCCGCTCGATCAATGCGCTTCGAAACCTGTTCGACCGTTCCTGAAGCTGCATCAGGGCGGAATGGTCGGGCTCTGCCTCTGGATCATTCACGGCGGGGGATTGGGACGCGGTCGTTGACCCGCTGGTCTGGTTCAGCAAATTGCCATTGCTGTCGATCACAACAACGCCCAGGCCGTTCTCGGCGGCTTGCTTGATGATCGCCTCGACGCGCGTGGCTTCGGGGTCGGTCTTGGTCGTGACCGAGGGGAAAAGCGATTGCAGGCCCTGCGCGGCACCGTCATCCGCCAGCGGGATCAGCAAAAGCGATAGGAAGAGGGATAGAAAAATGTGCCGCATAACGCCCCGCTATGGTCCAAAAAGACTGAAATGACGCTATGCCAGCCCTTTGTTCTTTGCAATCATGCCTTCAAACGAGCGTTAGTCCCAACAGATTTCGCACGCACGACTTGATCGGTGCGACCGCTTACACATCTAATACCAATGGCCCTGGCCTGTGACTCTCAAGGGATTCCCTTTCGTCTGAAAATCTGAATCACTGCGTTCAAATGGTGGAGGGATTGATGGCGGTTGAAATCACACGGAAGAACATGTCGGCGGACGATCTTCGGGCGGC
>JAGXHA010000044.1 GCA_024636475.1 Roseobacter sp.
GGGTCGTTGATTTTGCTTTTAGAAAACATCGTTTGCAGCCTTGATAAAGATCATGGGATTTACAGCCTTGCCACCAATACGAACTTCATAGTGAAGGTGAACACCGGTTACCCGTCCTGAGGCTCCCATATCACCTATATGATCTCCGCGCGATACCCTTTGGCCAACTTTTACACGCATTTTTGACATGTGCGCATATCGTGTCTCGACGCCGAACTCATGCTGTAACTTGACGAGCCTACCATATCCGGAGGCCCAACCCGCATGCGTGACTACGCCGTCTGCCGTTGAATAAAGCGGTGTGCCATTGCCTGCGGCAAAATCTACGCCGTTATGCATGCGCCGACCGCCCGTCTTTGGATCGCGCCGAAAGCCGAATTCGCTGGTAAAGCGGAATGCGTTTTTCACTGGAGTGGCAAAGGGCGCTTTTTGGGCGGCAATCCGGTAAAGGTTCAACCGATCCATCTGGTTCAGCAACCGGTTGGCGCGCAGCGTGTCTGCTGATTGTGCCTTACCGCGCGTCGAAAAGCTAAGCGGCATCAAAGGTCCGCCTTGCCCGGAATAGCCGCGACGCACAGTTTCCAGCATACGCTCTGTTGGCATGCCCGCGCTGCGAAACATCTTGTCGAGCGGCGCGACAGACACGGCCATCGCTTCTTCCAGCTGGCGGAAGATCGCATCGTTCTGATCGCGCATGATGGCAAGTTCATGGTTAAGATCTTCGGCCTGAACCAGCGCGTCTTGCGCGTCAATTACCACCTGATCCCGTTCGGCAGCAGTCCGCGCCAGTGCATCGGCCAAAAGGCTGATGGGCGCAGAAGACCCCGATATTTGTGCAACAGCTGCGCCGCCCTCGACGCTGCCCTCGATGGCTGCCAGCTTGGTGCGCGCCATCTCGCGTTGCTTCATGGTTTCGCGCAGGGTTGATTGGATCACTTCGATCCCGGTTTCCAATTCGCGGCGGTGTGTTTCAGAGGCCAGCAATTCCGATTGCATCACCGAAATCTGCTTGAGTGCGGCGTTGAAACGTTCTTGCGCGGCCACTGCTTCTTCAGCACGCCCGTTGCGCTGTGCAGAAAGGTCCGAAAGGCGCGCCTGATAGGTGCTCTGGTCGCGTTTGGCTTGCTCGCGGAAATTACCAGACCCGATGCTGTCCATCAGCAAAACGGCTGTCGCGATGATTGCCCAAGCGACCAATGCGGCCGATCCGGTAAAGGCAATAAGTTGGGTTGCGGGTCTAAGACGTATGAAACGGGTATCGGTATCAGATTTCAAAAAGACACGGCGCTCGGGAAAATATCTTTCCAGAACCGAATGGATTCTAATCGCCAACCTCGTTCGCACGTTTCGGTATCCCTTATCCCGTCTTCTCTTTTGTCTCAGCGCTCTGGGTTGCAAACCGTGGCCCTGTTAACACCAGATGTGCTTAGACAGTGACGTGGGTTCGGGCAAGCCTGTTGACCCAGTTAGGCCAGTTTTAGAAATATTTATGAAGAATTTGGCAAAAATCCGCCCATTCAAGGGGTTGTTCGGGGCTTTTCACGCAATTTCCGTCAACGGCCAGTAGAAATCCGGAGGAATTCCGGCCTCGGCGCGCTTCTCCTCGTTGAAAGGTGGCTTTAGCACTCCGTGAAAATATTTGCGCACAAGCGCGTGAAATTCGTCCTTGGGGTCAAGATCATGACGCCCGCACAGGAAATGAAACCACTTGGACCCATAAGCCACGTGCGCCACTTCTTCGGCATAGATCGTCTCAAGCGCCTCGACGGCCTGCGTCGCCTTTGCCTGCTTGAAAATCTTGATCATATTCGGGGACACGTCCAGACCTCGCGCCTCAAGCACCATTGGCACAACAGCCAGTCGCCCCATGAAATCATCGACGGTTTCTTCGGCCGCGCGCCACATCCCGGCATGGGCTGGCAGGGCACCATAATGGCTGCCTGATGCTTCAAGGCAATCGCACATCAAGTTGAAATGCTTGGATTCCTCGTCTGCCGCTTTGACCCAGTCATCGTAAAAACCCATGGGCATCTTAACATGGGTGAAGCGCGCGATAATATCCCAGTGCAGGTCAACGGCGTTCAATTCGATATGGGCAACGGCGTGCAAAAGAGCGATGCGCCCCTCGGGCGATCCGGGCTTTCGATGCGGCACATCGCGCGGCGACAACAGTTCGGGGCGCTCTGGCCGGGCAGGTTGCAAAGGCGGGGCGGCATGGCCGATTTCCACTGTCTCGCCCGCCGCACGGGACGCGCGCCATTGGGCGGCGAACCTGTGTGACAGCGCGGTTTTTTCGCGGCCATCGGCTGTGCGCAGGACTGCATCAGCCATCTGGGCCAAGGGCATGACAGGCGACGTACTCACAGGGCGCGGACTGCTTCAAGCACCTCTTCGACGTGGCCCGGCACCTTCACCTTGCGCCAGATTTGTGCAATATCGCCTTGCGCATCAATCAGAAACGTTGCGCGCTCGATGCCCATTGATTTCTTGCCATACATGTTTTTCTCGACCCAGACGCCATAGCTTTCGGTCAATGTGCCTTCGTCATCGGTCAGCAGCGGCACGGTTAATTCGTGCTTGGCTGCGAACTTGTCATGTTTGGCCATCGTGTCGCGTGACACGCCGAAAACCAACGCGCCTGCATCTTTAAAGGATTGCAAATGCTCGGAAAACCCAATGGCTTCCTTGGTGCAGCCGGGAGTGTCATCGCGGGGATAGAAATACAAGACGACGGCTTTGCCTTTCAATTCGGACAATGTCACGTCGCCGCCACCCGTGACGGGCGCGGTGAAATCTGGGGCGGGTTGGGATATCTCGGGCATAGGTAACCTTCTCTTGTCTTGGAAGCTTGTTCATTGGATGTCATAGTAGAACAGCTTGGCGGAACTTAAAGCCCTAGCGACTTTAAAACGGACGACCATGTCAGACGAAGCCACCGACGCCCCTATCAAAAAACCCAAACGCCTGTGGCAGGCGACCAAATGGTCATTGCTGGCGATTGTTCTGGTCGTCGCCGCTGTGGCTGGCACAGCGCTTTACATGATCCGCAGCCCCATTGTCGTACCCAACTGGGTTGAGGCACGAATCGAGGCCCGTCTGGCGCAGGATTTGCCCCAAGCCCGCGTGCGCTTTGGCGAGATGGTATTGATCGTGGATGAAGGCTGGCGGCCACGCATCCGATTGCAGGACGTGACCGTTTCAACGCCACAGGGTGCGGAACTTTTCGTGTTTCGCGAGGTGCGCGCCAGCTTCTCTGCCCGCAGTCTTATGGAAGGCAAGATACAATTGCGTGATCTTGCCTTGTCCGGCATCGTGGCTGATCTGCGCCGGGATATGGACGGGCGCGTGGCCCTGAGTGCCAGTGACGCGCAAGCACCCGCTGAAGGGCGCGCTGCGACCCTGCCGCAACTGATCGGGCAACTGGATGATGCACTTTTGCTGCCCGCACTCGCTCGGCTTCGCTCTGTGGATGTGCGCGCCTTGACACTCAGCTATACCGATCTGCAATCCTCGCGTGCCTGGACGGCAGACGGTGGGCGGCTGCGCCTCAATCTTGATGGCGATATCTTGCGCATTTCGGCGGATTTGGCGGTTCTGGGGGGCGGGGCTTCTGTAACGACCCTGGCCGCGAATTACACCAGCAATCTGGGCGATACGGCAGCGCAATTCGGGATTACCTTTGACGGGGTGGATGCAGGCGATATCGCCGTTCAAAGCCCGGCATTTGCCTGGTTGAAGGTGCTGCGGGCACCGATCTCGGGATCGGTGCGCAGCAGCATCGACGAAGACGGCACGTTTGAACCTTTGAACGCAACGCTTCAAATCGGCAGCGGCGTCGTACAGCCCAATGACCGCACCAAGCCGATTCCGTTTGACGGTGTGCGCAGCTATTTCAGTTATCACCCCGACCGAAAGTTGCTGCAATTCGACGAGTTGTCAGTCCAAAGCAAATGGGTCTCTGGCCGGATCGAAGGGGAGGCAACGCTAGGAACGCTGGAAAATGGCAAGCTGAGCGATCTGACCGCACAAATGCGTTTGCGAAATCTGGTCGCCAATCCGGCTGATGTTTATGCCGAACCCGTTGCTATCAACGGCGCCGATGTGGACTTGCAGATCAGACTGAATCCGTTCCAGCTGACACTGGGCCGGATGGACATCGAAGATGGAGACACCACGCTGAATGTCACGGGCAATCTGGCCGCAGGGCCTGACGGCTGGCAAGTCGCCCTTGATGGGGGCCTCAACGCGGTGACACCCCAGCGGGTGCTGGAGCTTTGGCCCGAGAACGCAAAGATCAAGACCCGCAAATGGGTGGCCGAGAACGTATATCGCGGCGCGCTTAGCAATGTGGATGTGGCCTTTCGGCTCAAACCTAATCAAAAGCCCCAGACCTATCTTGCGTTTGATTTCCACGGCGCAGAAGTGCGGTTCTTGCGCAGCATGCCCAATATCACCCAAGCAAGCGGGCATGCCAGCCTGCTGGAAAACCGCTTTGTCGCCAGTGTGGACAAGGGCCAGATTACTGCGCCTGAAGGGGGTCAGGTTGCAATCCGTGCGTCATCTTTCATCATGCCGGATGTCACGATCAAGGACGCGCCGCCGGGAATTGTGCGGCTGAACGCGCGGGCCTCGATCACTTCGGTATTGTCGCTGCTCAACCAGCCCCCTCTGAGCGTGATGGACAAAGCGAACCAGCCCGTGGCCTTGGCCCAAGGGCAGGCGGATCTGTCCGGCACCATCGCGTTTCCGATGAAAAAAGGATCGGACCCTAAACTGACGGTGTTTGACGTGTCGGGTGATCTCTTGGGATTGCGCAGCGATCTTGTGGTCAAGGATCGGAGCCTTGAGGCGGAAAAACTGTCGGTGGTGGTGTCTAACAGCAACATCGCAATCAAGGGACGTGGCGAAATAGACGGCGTTGCCTTTGATGGCGGCTGGTCGCAACCGTTGGGCACACCGGGTGCGCCCAGCTTGGTTCGGGCAGAGATCGCGCTGGATCAAAACACGTTGGACACATTCAAGATCAAGCTGCCGCCCGGTAGCGTGTCGGGCAAGGGACGTGCGCAGTTCACGATGGATCTGGCCAAGGGCAGGGTGCCTTCGTTCTCGATCACCTCTGACCTCAAGGGGTTGCGTCTGGACGTGCCACAAGTCGGCTGGGTGAAACCGGCAGCGACGACCGGTTCGCTTGAAGTTGCAGGCAAGTTGGGGCCCGTGCCGCAGGTCGATCTGATCGAGGCCGAAGCTGCAGGCCTGACCGCCAAGGGATCTGTGAGACTGAAACCTGGCGGCACATTGGACCGCGTGCGATTTGATACCCTGACCGTGGGAAACTGGCTGAACATCCCGGTTGATCTGCTGGGGCAGGGTCCGGGCAAACAGGTGCAGGTTGTGGTGCGCGGCGGCAGCCTTGATCTGCGCAGGGCCGAATTTGGCAAATCAAAGCCAAGCGGCATCCAGGGTCCGCCGATGCTGCTGGAACTGAACCGCTTGCAGGTCACGGATAAAATCGCGCTGACCGACATGCGCGGAAGGTTCGATCTTGCGCGGGGGCTGGATGGCCGGTTTACGGCAAACCTGAACGGCGGCACATCTGTATCGGGGCGCGTGGTACCCCAAAACGGACGCAGCGCTATCCAGCTGACTTCGGCAGATGCGGGCGGAATCCTGCGATCCGCCAACATAATCAAACAGGTGCGTGGTGGCAACTTGTCCCTGACGCTGCTGCCGGTAGGATCGGGCGGCGCTTTTGATGGCCGCGCCCTGATTTCAAACGTCACGATCAAGGACGCGCCCGCAATTGCTGCACTGGTCAATGCGGTATCCGTGGTCGGGCTGGTCAATGAATTGAACGGCGACGGGATCTATTTCGACGCGGTCGAGGCGGACTTTCGCCTGACGCCGAACCGCGTGACCTTGCTGCAGGCAAGTGCGACAGGCGCGTCGCTGGGCATTTCCATGGACGGTATCTTTGCCACAGACAGCGGAAGGATGGATCTGCAGGGCGTGATTTCGCCTGTCTACCTGCTCAACGGGCTTGGCAGTTTTCTGACCCGCAAAGGCGAGGGGCTGGTGGGCTTTAACTATACACTCGGCGGCACAGCAAAGAACCCGGCGGTCTCGGTCAATCCGCTTTCAGCGCTGGCACCCGGTTTCCTGCGCGATCTTTTCCGCGCACCTCCGCCCGAACTCCCGTCGGTCGAGGGCGTCACCCGTTCCACGTTTCCGCCCGCTCCCGTGCCGCGGCAAAAACCAGTTGTGGCCCCCAATGAGGAGCGATAAGCGGCGGCCATGAAACTGAGTGATTTTGATTTTGATCTGCCCGACGCGTTGATCGCGACGCGCCCTGCCGTGCCCCGGACCTCGGCACGCCTTTTGGTGGCGCAAGGGGCCCTGTTGCATGATCAAACCGTGACAGACCTGCCAGATTGGCTGCGCCCCGGCGACAGACTTGTTTTGAATGATACCCGCGTCATTCCTGCACGCCTGAACGGGCTACGCCACCGCGACAGCGCCCAAGGCCCCGTTCAGGCGCGGATCGAGGCGACGTTGCTGGAACCACGCCCTGACGGCACATGGGCTGCATTGATCAAGCCCCTGAAAAAGCTCAAGATCGGCGAGACAGTCATCTTTAGTTCTGATTTGCACGCCACACTCGAGGGGGTTGCAGACGGGCAGGGCCATCTGCGTTTTAACTGCGCAGGCGATGATTTCGATGCGGCATTGAATGCTGCCGGGGCCATGCCTTTGCCGCCCTATATTGCCGCCAAGCGCCCCGCAGATGCGCAAGATATGACGGACTACCAGACGGTTTTCGCACGCAACAAAGGGGCGGTGGCCGCCCCCACGGCCTCGCTGCATTTCGACGAGGCGCTGCTGGCGCAGCTGGCGGCCAAAGGTGTGGAATTTACCCACGTCACTTTGCATGTGGGCGCGGGCACCTTTCTGCCCGTCAAGGTCGATGACATATCCACGCATAAGATGCACAGCGAATGGGGCCAGGTCAGCGCTGCCGCTGCCGCCGAGATTGCTTCTACAAAAGCCGCTGGTGGGCGGATTATCCCCGTCGGCACAACCGCATTGCGCCTGATAGAGACTGCAGGCCGCGACGGTGTCATCAAACCTTGGGAGGGCGACACAGATATCTTCATCACGCCCGGTTTCACCTTCAACGTAGCCGACGCGCTGATGACCAATTTTCATCTGCCCAAATCGACACTGATGATGCTTGTCGCCGCTCTGATGGGACAAGAGGCGATCAAAACCCTGTATGCCCATGCAATCGCATCAAAGTATCGGTTCTTTTCCTACGGTGACGCATCCTTGTTGATCCCGGAAGCGCGAAAACCCGCCTGAGTGTCGGTGATGGGGATGACATGCCCTTCGAAGAGGGTCAGGGAGGGGCGAAACGTGGTTATAGGATTCGAAAAATGCTGAAGGTTTTCACAGGCGTGTGGGCGCTCTTGCTTGGAATGTGCCTGCTGATGATCGGCAACGGCATGCAGGGAACCTTGCTGGGTATTCGCGGCGGTATCGAAAATTTCTCGACCTTCCAAATGTCCATCGTCATGTCGGCATATTTTGCAGGATTTCTGGGCGGATCGCGCATGGCACCGGGAATGATCCGCAGGGTTGGCCACGTCCGGGTTTTTGCAGCGGTCGCATCGATGATTTCGGCTGTGATGATCGTTTATCCAACCTTTCCCAACATTCTTGTCTGGTCCTTGGGGCGCGTGCTGATCGGTTTTTGTTTCTCCGTGGTCTATGTGACGGCCGAAAGCTGGCTGAACAACGCGGCCACGAATGAAAACCGCGGCCAAGCGCTGTCGCTTTACATGATCGTGCAGACGGCGGGCATCGTGATTGCCCAGGCATTGTTGCTGACGGCAGACCCGTCCGGCTTTGTCCTGTTCGTGATCCCGTCCGTCTTGGTCAGCCTTGCGGTGACGCCGATCTTGCTGGCCGTCAGCCCGACACCGGCTTTTGACACCACAAAGCCGATGAGCCTGCGCACCCTCATGACAGCATCGCCCTTGGGCTGCGTCGGTATGTTTCTTCTGGGCGGGGTCTTTTCGGCCCAGTTTGGCATGGCATCCGTTTACGGTGCCGAAGCAGGCTTGAGCGTGGCGCAAATCTCGATCTTTGTTGCTGTCTTCTTTATCGGCTCGATGTTGCTGCAATATCCGATCGGCTGGATATCCGACCGCATGGACCGCAGGCTTTTGATCGTCATCACGGCCGTGATCGGATTTCTGGGCTCCTTGCTCGGCATGATAATGGGCCATATTTTTCCGGTTCTTTTGTTGTCGGCTTTCATCGTCGGGGGCATGTCCAACCCGCTGTATTCATTGTTGATTGCGCACACCAACGACTTTCTTGACCGCGAAGATATGGCTGCCGCGTCTGGCGGGATGCTGTTCATCAACGGACTTGGCGCGATCTTGGGCCCGATGATCACTGGCTGGATGATGGGTACGACCTTGGGGCCGGGGGGCTTTTATCTGTTCACGGCTGTTCTGTTTGCCGTACTGGCCGTCTATGCCTTCTACCGCGCCACCGTGCGTCCGGCTGTCGCCATTGAAGAGACCAGTCAATATGTTCCTTTTTCAGCGTCCTCAGCCGTTCTGGCCGTCGAGGTTGCGCAGGAATATGCCAGTGAAAACGAGCAGGGCGATGAAAATTTAGCTTAAACCGGCAGTTATGACGTTTTTGTTGCAAAACGTGTTTGTCAAAGAGGACAAATTCGGCGTTAGGTAAAGGCGATGGAATGGGTAAGCGGAGGACGCCAAGATGATTGGCCCGGAAGAGATACTTAAGTTTTGGTTGGACGATATTGGCGAGGAAAAATGGTACGCCGTTGACGATGACCTGGACCAGGCAATCCGCGACAAGTTTCTATCGACCTGGCAGGCTGCTTGTGACGGTAAATTCTCGCTCTGGCTGACCTATCCGTCCGGGGCGTTGGCCTATATCATTCTGACCGATCAGTTTCCACGCAACATGTTCCGGGGTGAGGGGCGTGCGTTTTCATCTGACAAGATTGCGTTGGCAGCGGCAAAATCATCCTTGCACAGAGGGTGGGATGTAAAGATTGATCCGCCGGGGCGGCAGTTCTTTTACCTGCCCCTGATGCATTCTGAAAACCTGATTGATCAGGATCGTTGCGTGCGTTTGATGTGTGACCGCATGCCGAAAAGCGAAAGCAATATGCTGCATGCGCGCGCCCACCGTCAGGTGATCCGGACTTTTGGCCGCTTTCCATACCGCAATGAGGCATTGGGCCGGACCCATACTGCGTTGGAAAAATCATATATTGCAGATGGTGGATATGGCAGCACCGTGCGCGCGCTCAAGGAAGCTGCATAGCGGACAAACCCCGTTCATTTCAAATATTCTCGCGGTTGCTGAGCGTGTGGATATAGTTTACCGTTAAACTATATTTTCTTTACCCATGCTGCGAGGTTTCCATATGGCTGAAAAATCCTTTGATCTGATCGTGATCGGTGCGGGGCCTGGTGGCTATGTCGCCGCTATTAGGGGCGCGCAATTAGGCATGTCCGTCGCGATCGTGGAGCGCGAGCATCTTGGCGGGATTTGCCTGAACTGGGGCTGTATTCCGACAAAGGCGCTTTTGCGTTCCTCCGAGGTGTTCCACCTGATGCACCGCGCAGCTGAATTCGGCCTCAAGGCCGACAATATCAGCTATGATCTGGACGCGGTCGTCAAACGCTCTCGCAAGGTCGCGGGGCAATTGTCGGGCGGCATCGGCCACTTGATGAAAAAGAACAAAGTCACTGTCATCATGGGCACTGCCAAGATCGCGGGCAAAGGCAAGGTTCACGTCAAGACCGACAAAGGCACCGAAGACCTGACCGCCAAGAATATCGTTTTGGCGACGGGTGCCCGCGCCCGCAACCTGCCGGGCCTTGAGGCCGATGGCAAACGCGTCTGGATGTATAAAGACGCGCTGCAACCTCCGCACATGCCGAAAAAGCTGCTGGTCATCGGATCGGGCGCAATCGGCATTGAATTCGCCAGTTTTTACAACACCTTGGGCGCAGATACGACTGTCGTCGAAGTGATGGACCGCATCCTGCCCGTCGAGGATGAGGAAATCAGCAAATTCGCCAAAAAGCAGTTTGAAAAGCAAGGCATGAAGATCATGCAAAAGGCCATCGTCAAACAGCTTGACCGTGCTGCCGACAAGGTGACCGCCCATATCGAGGTCGGCGGCAAGGTCGAGAAGCACGAATTTGACACCGTGATTTCCGCCGTGGGCATTGTCGGCAACACAGAGGATCTGGGTCTTGAGGATCTGGGCGTCAAAATCGACCGCACCCATGTCGTGACAGATGAATTCTGCCGCACTGGCGTTGAAGGGCTTTATGCCATCGGCGATATCGCGGGTGCACCGTGGCTGGCGCATAAGGCGTCGCACGAGGGATCCATGGTCGCCGAATTGATCGCGGGCAAGCATGCCCATCCGGTGAAACCTGAATCCATCGCTGGGTGTACCTATTGCCATCCGCAAGTGGCCTCGGTCGGATATACAGAAGCCAAAGCCAAGGAATTGGGCTTCGACGTAAAAGTTGGCCGCTTCCCCTTTATTGGCAACGGCAAGGCGATTGCCTTGGGTGAACCCGAGGGGATGATCAAGACTGTCTTTGATGCAAAGACCGGCGAATTGCTGGGTGCCCACATGATCGGCGCTGAAGTGACCGAGCTGATCCAGGGCTATGTTGTGGGCCGCCAGCTTGAGACAACCGAGGAGGACCTGGTGAACACCGTCTTCCCGCATCCGACCCTGTCGGAGATGATGCACGAGGCCGTTCTTGATGCCTATGGCCGCGTCGTCCACATGTAAAATACAGCGCGCTATTGTGGTCTGGACGCAATAGCGCGCTGCTGCCATAGATTGAGCATGGTTAGTCTCAATCGCGTCGTCATGGGCCCGGCATCCCGCCGGATGATCCAGAACCTCATTCCCCAGCAACTTGATGTCGCTGAAATCTCGGGGAAATGGGGCGAAATGTTCGAGTTCAAATCTTACGAACAGTTTAGATACCCCGAATATGACATCTGCGCGGGTCCGATTATGGACACCGAAATGAACCGTCCGCGCAAATTTGACCTGATCCTGGCCAATCAGGTCTGGGAGCACCTGGACCGGCCATATGCAGCCACCAAAAACGTGCGCCGCATGCTGAAAAACGGTGGGCATTTCTGGGTTGCCGTGCCGTTCTTCGTTCCGTTTCACGCAGCCCCCATGGATAACTCACGCTGGTCGGCACGGGGGCTTTCAAACCTGCTGATCGAATGCGGTTTTGACCCCGAGGAAATACAGGCCAGCCAGTGGGGCAACCGCCACGCCGCGTTGCGCAATATGGAAGAAAAATGGCCCCCCGAATATGACGAGACGACGGACGACACGTCGAATGATCCGAACATGCCGATCTGTGCGTGGGCGCTGGCCCGAAAAACCTAACGCGCCAGACCATTAAAGCCTGTGTTGCGCAGGCTTGGGCGTTGCGAGCTTTCTGCGATCAAAACACCGTAGGAGTTGAGGGTTACTTTTACAGCATCGCGGCAAAGCTTCGCAAACAAGCCCATCCCGACAGCCGCCATAGGTTTTTGCGGTGCCGGTCTTAGGCCCCTTCAGATTTCAGCAAAACGCCAAAGCTTGATGCAAGGCTGTCGAAAAACTGCGAAAAAAGGAGGCGTGAAGAATTACTTCAGATTGGCCTGTGAGATTCTTTTATCGCTCTGCGTAAGAAGCAACCAACACAGGGCCAAACTCTCCAAGCAGATCGAAGGAATATGACATGATTTCAGGCAAGGCACATGCGGGTTGGATCGAAATTTTGGCATCGAACGCGGGCAAAGCAGTGGAAGACCTGACTAACAATGCTGATCCAGTAAATAAATTTGTTAATGTTCCATTTATGTTCTAGATCAGGGGTGGCGATGGCGCAAAGCATTGCTATGTGAAAGGTCACTGCCTTTGGGGGGCTGATATGGCTGAATTGAAGAACATCGAAGTCCGCGGCGCACGCGAGCATAATCTCAAGAATATCGACGTGGATATTCCGCGCGATAAGCTGGTTGTGATAACCGGTCTGTCAGGGTCGGGAAAATCGTCTTTGGCGTTTGATACGATCTATGCGGAAGGCCAACGCCGCTATGTCGAATCGCTTAGCGCCTATGCGCGCCAGTTCCTGGACATGATGCAAAAGCCGGATGTGGATCACATCAGCGGCCTCTCGCCCGCAATTTCGATTGAACAGAAAACAACGTCGAAAAACCCCCGCTCTACCGTTGGGACGGTTACTGAAATCTACGACTACATGCGTTTGCTGTTTGCCCGCGTCGGCACGCCCTACAGCCCAGCTACGGGCAAGCCGATCGAGGCGCAGCAGGTGCAAGACATGGTCGACCGCATCATGGCGATGGAGGAGGGGACCCGCGCCTATCTTCTGGCCCCGATCATCCGTGACCGCAAAGGTGAATACCGCAAGGAATTCCTTGAACTGCGCAAATCCGGTTTCCAACGGGTCAAAGTCAACGGCGAGTTTTTTGAACTGGACGAGCCACCCACGCTGGACAAGAAGTTTCGCCACGACATCGACGTTGTCGTGGACAGGATTGTCGTGCGCGACGGGCTGGAAACCCGGCTTGCCGACAGTCTGCGCACCGCCCTTGATCTGGCAGACGGAATTGCAATCATCGAAACCGCCCCGTCCGAGGGCGAGCCGGAGCGCCATACCTTCAGCGAGAAATTCGCCTGTCCGGTCAGTGGCTTCACCATCCCAGAGATCGAGCCGCGGTTGTTCTCTTTCAACGCACCCTTCGGGGCATGCCCGTCCTGTGACGGTCTGGGCAAAGAGCTGTTTTTTGACGAACGCCTTGTGGTCCCTGATCAAAACCTGAAGATCTTCGACGGTGCCTTGGCACCGTGGCGCAAGGGCAAGTCGCCCTATTTTTTGCAGACCATCGAAGCGATTGCCAAGCATTACGACTTTAACAAAAGCACCAAGTGGAAAGACCTGCCCGAAAATGTGCAGCAGGTTTTCCTTTTCGGCTCTGGCAAGGAAGAGATCAAATTCCGTTATGACGAAGGTGGCCGCGTCTACGAGGTGAGCCGTGTTTTTGAGGGCGTCATCCCCAATATGGAACGCCGCTACCGCGAGACGGACAGCAACTGGATCCGCGAAGAATTCGAACGCTACCAGAACAACCGACCCTGCGGCACCTGCGAAGGCTACCGTCTGCGCCCCGAAGCATTGGCGGTCAAGATCGGCCCCACTGGCGGAACGCCCGACCAACGCCTGCACGCAGGCCAGGTCGTGCAAATGTCGATCCGCGAGGCCTATGAGTGGTGCACTGCGGTCCCGGACCAACTCAGTAAACAGAATAACGAAATTGCACGCGCGATCCTCAAGGAAATCCGAGAACGCCTTGGATTCCTGAATAATGTGGGCTTAGAGTATCTTACACTGGCACGATCAAGTGGAACTTTGAGTGGTGGTGAAAGCCAGCGCATTCGTCTGGCGTCTCAGATCGGTTCTGGGCTGACGGGTGTTCTTTACGTGCTGGACGAACCTTCCATCGGCCTGCACCAGCGCGACAACGACCGTTTGCTGCTTACGCTGAAGAACCTGCGCGATCAGGGCAACACCGTGATCGTCGTGGAACATGACGAAGAAGCAATCCGCGAGGCCGACTATGTCTTTGACATCGGTCCGGGTGCCGGGGTGCATGGCGGGCGGGTGGTCAGCCACGGCACGCCAGAACAGGTTGCAAATGACCCGAATTCTTTGACAGGGATGTATTTGACCGGCAAACGCGAAATTGCCGTGCCCAAGACACGTCGCAAGGGCAACAAAAAGAAACTCAGGGTTGTCAAGGCGACGGGCAATAATCTTCAAAACCTTACGGTTGACTTCCCCTTGGGGCAGTTCGTCTGTGTGACTGGCGTCTCAGGGGGCGGGAAATCCACCCTCACCATCGAGACCCTGTTCAAAACGGCCTCGATGAACCTGAACGGCGCACGGCAAACACCTGCACCCTGCGAGACGATCAAGGGTCTGGAACACCTTGATAAAGTCATCGATATCGACCAGCGCGCCATTGGCCGCACGCCACGGTCGAACCCGGCCACCTATACTGGCGCGTTCACACCGATCCGCGACTGGTTTGCGGGCCTGCCCGAGGCTAAGGCGCGCGGCTACAAGCCCGGACGGTTCAGTTTCAACGTCAAAGGGGGGCGCTGCGAGGCGTGTCAGGGCGATGGTGTGATCAAAATAGAAATGCACTTCTTGCCAGACGTCTATGTGGAATGCGAAACCTGCAAAGGTAAGCGCTATAACCGCGAAACGCTTGAGGTGAAGTTCAAGGGCAAATCCATCGCCGACGTGCTGGATATGACCGTGGAAGACGCGCAAAGCTTCTTTACCGCCGTCCCGTCCATCCGCGAGAAAATGGACGCTTTGGTGCGTGTGGGCCTTGGCTATATCAAGGTCGGCCAACAGGCGACCACCCTTTCGGGCGGTGAGGCGCAGCGCGTGAAACTGTCCAAGGAACTGAGCAAACGATCAACGGGCCGCACGCTTTATATCCTGGACGAGCCAACCACCGGTCTGCATTTCGAAGATGTGCGCAAGCTGTTGGAAGTGCTGCATGAATTGGTCGATCAAGGCAATTCGTTCATTGTGATCGAGCATAATCTTGATGTGGTGAAAACCGCTGACCACATCATCGATATCGGCCCCGAGGGCGGTGACGGTGGGGGGTACGTGGTCGCCACCGGTACGCCGGAACAGGTGGCCGAAGTCGCTGAAAGCTATACGGGCCAGTATCTCAAGCCAATGTTGTTACCCCGTAAGGTTGCTGCGGAATAAGCAGCGTCTTTCATTTTGCAAAGTAAACTCCACAGGGGTCCGGGGGGGTGAAACCCCCGGGCTCACCTCTCGGAACTCATCCCCGGTTGCGCCCTTCAAACCGAGGCAGCATCGCTGAAAAGTCTTTGCCCTTGCCCCCTTCATCCTCGACGAATTGGGCATAAAGCGCGCGGGCCAGCTCTCCCATCGGTGTGTCGGCATTGGCCATTTCAGCGGCCTGCTGCGACAATCCCAAATCCTTGAGCATCAATTCGGCTGCAAACCCCGGCTCATATCCGTTGTCGGCTGGTGACTTCGGGCCGATACCGGGGGCGGGGCAATAAGCATTCATTGACCAGCTGTACCCCGATGATGTGCTGACGACGTCAAACATCTTTTGACGGTCAAGGCCCAGTTTGTCGGCCAGTGCGAAAGCTTCGCAGGTGGCAATCATCGTCACGCCCAAAATCATGTTGTTGCAGATCTTGGCCGCCTGGCCAGATCCGGCAGCTCCGCAATGCACGGCTTTTTGCCCCATGATGTCGAACAGCGGCTTTGCCTTTGCGAAAGCTGCATCCGACCCTCCGGCCATAAAAGTCAGGGTGCCGCCAGCAGCGCCGCCGATGCCACCAGAGACAGGCGCATCAATCGCCAAAATATCTTCATTTTCAGCGGCTTCCGAGGTGTTCTTGGCACTTTCCACGTCCACGGTCGAGCAGTCGATAAACAAGGTACCTGCCGCCATATAGGGGATTGCCTGCGCTGCCACCTGTCGAAGGATCGACCCGTTTGGCAACATGGTGATCACAACGTCCATCCCTGTGACAGCCGTTTGCAGATCGGGGGCAACGCCAACACCCTCGGCCGTTGTGCCAGCCACATCAAAGCCGGTGACCGTATGCCCGGCCTTGGCCAGATTGGCGGCCATCGGCGCGCCCATGTTGCCCAACCCGATGAAACCGATTTTTGAGGTACTCATGTCATTTTCTCTAGTTTAAGGGCGTCTTGGCCTAAGGGTTGCAGCATCTTCGCGACGGCTGAGAGTGGCACGTTCATATCCGCATACTGCCAGCTTGGGTTGCGATCCTTGTCGATGATCGCAGCACGGATGCCTTCAAGGAAATCGCTATGCTCCATCGCACGGAAGGAAAAACGATACTCCAGATCCAACGCTTTTTCGATGCTCAGCGAGGGCCCGCGCAACCGGTGGATCACCTCGATTGTGGCGGCCATGGCAAGCGGGCTCATCCGGGACATCTTTTTCAGACAGTCTTGCGTGAATGCGCTGTCCTTCACCCTGAGATTGTTCAAGATATCCTCAAGCGCCTCACCGTCGAATGTCTCGTTGATCTGCCCCTCATCCTCTGCCAGAGCCGAAGCTGGCGGGGTGATTTTGAGCTCATCCAGAATGTCAGTCGTACCACTGCGTTCAAGCGCAGAAATCGCGCCTTTCCACTTTAGCTCTGGTAGGTAAGTATCTGCAAAGCCAGCAAAAATCGCATCTTCGCCCGCCATGCGCGTTGCTGTGGTGCCCAAGTATTCTCCGACGCGTCCCGGCGCGAGGGCAAGCATCAAGGTGCCGCCCACATCAGGCATCAAGCCAATTCCGCATTCGGGCATGGCGATCTGGCTGCTTTCACCTACGACGCGGTGCGATCCATGGCAGCCGATCCCGACACCGCCGCCCATTGTAAAGCCCTGCAAGAAGGATACCACCGGCTTGGCGTAAGCGAAAATCTTGGCGTTCAGGCGATATTCATCGGCCCAGAACTGATGCCCATAGGTGAAATTGCCCTTTGTGCCTGTCGCATACAACTCGGCGATATCACCGCCCGAACAAAACGCCCGATCACCTTCTGCATCAATAACGACAAGATCCACGGCGTCATTCTCGCGCCAGTCGTCAAACGCGTTTTCGATTGCCAGACACATCTCATAGGTCATGGCGTTCAGTGCGTGCGGGCGGGTCAGGGTGATCCGGCCAGCGCGTCCGGCTATGCGTATTGAAATATCGCTCATCTATTTTTCAACATGTCTCGGGCGACGATGACGCGCATGATTTCATTCGTGCCTTCAAGGATCTGATGCACGCGCAGATCGCGCACCAGCTTTTCGATACCGTAATCCGCCAGATAGCCGTAGCCGCCATGCAGTTGCAGGCATTGGTCAACGACTTTGCTGCCGGTCTCGGTCACGAATTTCTTGGCCATGGCGCAGAACTTGGTGGCATCCGGCGCGCCGGTATCAAGCTTCCAAGCGGCTTGGCGCAGGAAGGTGCGCGCGGCTTGCAGCTCAATCTCCATATCCGCAAGGCGCCATTGCAGGCCTTGGAACTGGTCGATGGGTTGTCCGAATGCCTTGCGATCGCCCATGTAGGTCAGGGTCGAACTCAGCGCGGTCTGTGCCGCGCCCAAGGAACAGGCGGCGATGTTCAAACGACCGCCATCCAGCCCCATCATCGCATATTTGAAACCTTTTCCTTCCTCACCGACCAGATTGCCAGCGGGAATATTGCAGTTGTCAAACTGGACTTGGGCGGTAGGTTGGCTGCGCCAGCCCATTTTATCTTCTAGCCCTCCGAAAGACAGCCCCTCTGTGCCGTCTTCCACATAGACTGTGGACACGCCCGCAGCGCCGTCATCAGAGGTGCGCACCATGGTAACATAGGCGTCTGAGTATCCGCCGCCCGAGATAAAGGATTTTGTACCGTTAAGCGTGTAGCCGTCATTCGTGCGGTCGCATTTTGTCTTGAGTGCGGCGGCATCCGACCCTGACCCGGGTTCGGTCAGACAATAACTGAGGACAGTGTTCATCGAAAGCACATCGCCCATGATCCGCGCCTTCAGATCATCACCGGCAAAACTGTCGAGCATCTTGGCGCACATGTTGTGGATCGACAAAAACGCAGCGACGGACGGACAGGCCATGCTAAGCGCTTCGAACACCAGCGTGGCATCAAGACGTGACAGCCCCGATCCACCTGCATCTTCCGAAACATAGAGCCCACCAAAACCAAGCTCGGCGATCTTGGGCCAGAGTTCTTTGGGAATGGTTTCGTCTTTTTCCCATTGCCGCGCATGGGGGGCGATGTGTTCTTGGCCAAAGCCGTGAGCCATGTCGAAAATGGCGGTCTGTTCTTCGGATAATGCGAAATCCATATCGGTTGATCCCTCCTCAGATCGGTCGAATTGAACGGTTGTTTAATTGTAGCAAGACCTGACGGTCACGCAAGGTCACAGATCGGCATGAAACTCTTCTATCAGGTGTTTGACCACGGCTTGACCGGGGTTTTCGGCTGCAGCGGCATGAACGGCCCGCTGGCGCGCGGCGCTGGTGCCGGTTTTTACGATCTCCCGCACGGCGCAAACCTCATCTAGACAGTTCAGGGCCTCGGCATCCTCGGCCAGGAGGCTGATCAACTCTTCCATCAAATCCGCAAAGGGCACGATGATGCCACGGCCAAAGTCGATCAGGCCTTCTTCGGTGCCATAGCGCTGCGCGCGCCAACGGTTTTCTGAAATCAGAAAACGGTCATAGGTGCGCCACCGCAGATTGCTGTCCTTCAAGCGCAACAACATCCGCACCACCGCCTGATTGATGGCGGCCAAGGCAAGAGTATGCTCCAGACGGGGCGTGACATCGCAAATCCGTGTTTCAAGCGTTGGGAAGGCATCAGACGGTCGCAAATCCCACCAGATTTTGCTGGTATTCTCAATGATGCCGGCGTCGATCAGCGTGTTCGTGGTGCGCTCGTAAGCCGTCCAACTGGGGAATTGGGGGGGCAGGCCGGTGCGGGGCATGTTGTCGAAAACAGAAATCCGATAGGATGCGAGGCCGGTATCATCGCCCTGCCAAAACGGTGAGGATGCGGAAAGAGCCAGCATGTGCGGCAGGAAATACGACAACTGTGGCATCAGATCGATGCGCTGGCTGTTATCCTCTATGCCGACATGAACATGCATGCCGCAAATCAACATGCGCCGTGCAACGGCGGCCAGTTCATCTTCCAGATTGGAATATCGGTCCTTTACGGTGAAATCCTGATTTTTCCACTCGGAAAAAGGATGGCAGGCAGCGGCGATAGGGGCAAGGTTGTGGGCCTTGGCATGGTGCGCAATGCGGCGGCGCAGATGTGAAAGATCCTTGCGCGCCTCCGCGATGGACCCGCAGACTTTTGTGCCGACCTCGATCTGACATTGCAAAAATTCCGGGCTGACCTGATCGCCCAGATCGTTCTTGCATGCCTCCATCAACGCGTCGGGGGCGGCGGCAAGCGCATAGCTGTCCAGATCAACCAGCAGGTATTCTTCCTCGATACCGATCGTGAACTCTGATTGCATCATGCCCCCCTGAAGGTGAAATTCCCCGCCCCATGGCTGCTGCTCATGGGGCGGGGGATGGAAGTTTTATTCCATCGGTTTGAAGTTGAACTCGCCACCTTCCTTGATGCCCGAGGGCCAGCGCGAGGTAACGGTTTTTGTGCGTGTATAGAACTTGAACGCATCGGGGCCGTGTTGGTTCAGGTCGCCAAAGACCGATTTTTTCCAGCCACCAAAGGTGTGATAGGCCAGCGGCACAGGGATCGGTACGTTGATGCCGATCATGCCCACATTGACGCGGTTGGCGAAATCACGGGCAGCGTCGCCGTCGCGGGTAAAGATCGCGGTGCCGTTGCCCATCTCGTGGTCCATGGCAAGGCCAAGCGCTTCTTCATAGGTTTTGGCGCGGACGCAGGACAAAACAGGGCCAAAGATTTCCTGCTTGTAGATGTCCATGTCCTTGGTGACGTTGTCGAACAGGTGTGGCCCGACAAAGAAGCCGTCTTCGTAGCCTTGCAGGTTAAACTCACGGCCATCGACGACCAGCGTAGCGCCTTGATCAATACCGGTCTGGACCAACCGTTGGATATTCGCCTTTGCCGCACCGGTGACGACGGGGCCATAGTCGACATCTTTACCAGCGGTGTATGGGCCGACTTTCAGCTTTTCGATGCGGGGCACCA
>JAGXHA010000045.1 GCA_024636475.1 Roseobacter sp.
ATAAGAGACAGGGCCGCTTCTGCGCCGTGACGTTTACCAAGAAGGACGGCACTGAGCGCACAAGGCAGGTGCAGCCTGCCACCCTGCGCCAGCACGTCAAAGGCGACACAGCAACCGACACTGGCAAGCAAGCCGTTGCCACTCGCAAGGCCACCCACCCCAATCTGTTGCCCGTCTGGGATGCGAAGGCCAAGGCACCCCGTTCCATAAATCTGGCGACAGTTTCGCGCATCGCCGTCAACGGCACGGTTCACGAATACCGCGCCTGAACCGTCCGATTGCAGTCAGCTAACTGAAACCAACCAAGCCATGAAAGGCCATGATATGACACTTTTCGCCAACCGCCGCCGGATGCTTCTGGGCCTCGCCACAGCAACAGCAGCCGCCGCCACAGGGGTCACCACATCGGGCGCGCCAGCCCAGCAGGAAGCCCCCGAACTGATTGCACTTGCCGATCAGCTCGACGGCACACTGGCCGCATACCTCGCCGCCGTCGCAAGGGTCGAGCGCATCGCAAAGGCATGGGGGCCGCAGTGGCCCGTTCCGGTTGAGGAAATCCAGCGCTGGACAGGTAGCAGTGAAAGATACGTTGATATCTTGGGCAGACCAACCGAATTACCAGCCCCTTGGGGCAAGGGCGACAAGCGTCTTGTGAACGTCGGAACGGCTGAGTGCTTCAAAAATGACGCCGCCAAGCACCGCGCGGAGTACGAACGCAAGATGAAAACCAAAAGCCAGCGCGGCGCGAAGCCTCACAAGCTCTGGATGGAGCAGAGCGCCGCCGCCGTGGCCCCTGCCAGCGCCTTCTGGGCCGAGGTCAAGCGCATCAATGAAGCATCTGGCATCAAGGCCGCACAAGCGGAACAGACGGCCACACGCGATGCGCTGCAAAGCCTTGTGAGCCGCATTGTCCTATTTCAGGAACACACCGTTGCGGGCTTGGTTATCAAGGCGCAGGCGATGCAGGCTTGGGGCAATGTTGATGCCTTCACCCGCGCCTTTAACCTCGAAGCTACAGCTTGGGCCGACGAAATGGCCGCGACCATTGTTCGCCACGTTGGAGGTGCAACATGAATGAGCAACGCTCAGGCCCGGCGCGGAGAATTGCAACACTTCAGGCCGAGAATGACCGTCTGCAGGCTGAGCTTGATGCCCGGCCCACGCCGATCCGATACTTGGGTGAGACAAAGCACATGACCCCTGATGAATGGGTCGAGTTTGCCAAGGATGCAGGTTGGGCGGGGCGGAATCCTTAACCCCGCGCCTCAATATCGGGGCGCTGGTAACGCGGTGGGGGCCGCAATGGAGACTGTCAGCCATGAATTGCTATGCAACAAACCGGAATTGGTCAGACAGGTTCCTACCTGAGATAAAGCAGTTGATCGGCGGGCACCTTCTGGAAACCTCCCCAGATCCTTTTGACCACATGGAAGCAACCGACCTGATGATGCTGGACGCCCGTGATATGCGGATAGCGGCCCGTGTGCGCCGTCCTGGCTACTCACAGCGCTACCCCTACCAGTTCACCATCCGCTCTGCTGTAGCGTCGGGCAGGCAGACAGAGCTTTCCAAGATTGTGAACGGTAACGGCGACTGGATGTTCTATGGCCACTCAAACGCAGCGCAAACAGGGCTGGAAGCATGGTCGCTGATCGACTTAAGGGCGTTCCGCGCTGGGTTGATACGGAACAGCGTGAACCACTCTCAGATAGTGATGGGCAATCAGAAAAACCCTGATGGAACGCGGTTCAAGTGGTTTGACGTTAGGTCGTTTCCCGCTGACCCACCTTTGGTCGTCGCATCATCCAAGAAAACCGTTGAACATTAAGTCAGCAACGCGATGGAAGCGCATGTTTCGCGCAACTGGAAAGGCTATTGGCAGCGTGCCGCTTAGCGGATACTCTTTATCTACAGAAAGATGATGAGACACTAATGGCCCCAAAAAAGTCGCTCCTTGAGCAAATGAGGGCCAATCCTGCCAAGGGCTGGTCGATGAAGGATATCGGAACGCTTTGCAATCAGGTTGGTTTGACTTTGAAGCCACCATCGAACGGAAGCCATCACAAGGTGTTGAGTGACCTATTGCACGGTGCGTTAACGGTGCCATATAAAAGACCAGTCAAGGTGGTCTATATCAAACAGATAGTAGGATTTGCTGACGCCCATATTCGAGAGCGTGAACAGCGGAGGAAAAAGGGAAAAGATGTTTAAGTATCAAGAATATCTGATAGTTGTGTCTCCCCTCTCTGAGGAAGATGGGGGCGGCTTTTTCGCGCGAGTTCCAGACCTCCCCGGCTGTTTCGGGGATGGCGAGTCTCAGGCTGACGCTCTTGAAGACGCATCTAAGGCTATCGTAGAGTGGATTGATGAATACTCGAAAATGGGTAGAGACATTCCACAACCGGGCAGCATGGCGAATGAAGCCAGATTACACCGGGAAGCTGAAATCAAACTTATAACCGACCTTAGAGACCGCTTGCGGGAGCAAGAGAAGGACTTCGCTAACTTGGATTCTAGGCTGGATACAATCGAAAGTGATATTCAGCATCTACTAGACATCGTAGACAACGAAGAAGCTTGGGAGCGCTTCCAGATTATAACAAAGACAACCAAGTCCCAGCAACGCGAGCTATTTAACTAGCCGCCACAGACACCCATCCGGCCCGAAGTCCTGCACCACATGTCTGCCATCATCTGGCGCAAAGTGTATTTTCAGCCTGAATAACCGTAGCATCTTCCCCAGAAGTGAAGCTTGTCATGAAAAATGCGCGGCCCAACCGAGAGTTGCGAGAACAAAAAAGCCACGGCAGCAAGGTGGATTTAGGGGTGGCTTGATTTCTATTCCATAAATTAAATGTGTTTTAAATCAATATCTTGGCACTTATTGACGTTTCCCTATCCGGGAACTGACCCCCACGGCATGATGTTGGAAACTTTCTATACGCGTGCGGCGGTTGGTGATCACGAAGGAGCGCTGGTCGTAAAACGCAACTATGGCCCCGAAGGCGTAACTGCGGATGAGGTGATCGGTGATCCGTCAGGACATCTGGGTGCCATCACGATCATGTTCCAGCGAGAAGAGGGCTATGACCCAGATACCGGTAACTGGTTTTATGCGAAATACTTGGCAGACGGAACGCTTGATCAAAACCCGCAGGGAATGTCATTGGCCGGTCTGGTGGGCAAGGGGGCTGATGCTGGTTGTATCGCGTGTCACCAAAACGCGGGTGGGGATGACTATCTGTTCACCACTGACGCCAACCTGACTGGCAACTAGGCTTTTGGTAAGATGTCCAATCGTTACGGGCATCTGTGAGTATCGTGAACTCTTTGTATCTCGGCTGGCCTATGCTGCTTGATCTGTCGGACTGGACAGAAAACCGCATCGACGCGCTGGCCGGGACGCGAGATGACTGATGCGTGGTCCGACACAAGGGATCAAGATTGCTTCCGAAGATCCAGCGTTTTCCTGACTGCCTGAAGTTCGTTGTGAACCAGCAACCTCAGGCCCGTTAACGTGAAAACACTGCGGAAACTGTTCCTATTTGGAAACACCAAAGGGAACATTAACCTTTTGTTCCGAGTTTGTCCGTTGCAAAACATAGGAGTTGGTAATGGCCGAGCAAGACAACGCGAGTAAGGGCAAAAAATACGGACTGAAGTATGCAATGATCCCTGGAGGGTTTATTCTGCTGGTACTCATCTTAGTGGTATCGGGGTTTTGGGTTCAGGAAGATAACGAAGAACAACCCGCTTCAGGGCAGCAAGAACCTGTGCAGGTGGAATAACCAAACACGTTCATAAAACAGGGTCATGAGGATCGGGAGTATCCGGAACTCTGTGCATGAAGGTTAGCGTATACAGTTTTCACGGGACATTTATTGAACCGTGCAGGGGATGGAATAGCGATCGGGTTTCGTACCGTAACCCGTTCACGACCCAACCAAATTCGCCCCGCGTCCGACGTTCTTTGATGCGGAATATGGGCGTTTGATGGCCTCCGCGCGTCGGATCACTTGATCACCCAACAGCACGCTCACATGTGGCAGCAGCGAGGCTTCAGCGATACAGAAGGACGGGGATCTTTACCGTCTGGATCATCGCCGTAGTGGTCGATCCGATAATCAGATTCCTGATCCTGCTGTGGCCGTAGGCCCCCATAACCAGCAAATTGAAACCTTCGTTTGCGACAAGACGGTTCAGAACCTCCTCTGGCTCGCCGGTGGCGGTGCGGGGCGTTGCAGTGATGTTTGCGGCTTGAAGCTTCGCGACCGCTTCCCCGGCAACGGCTTTGGATTTGGTCTGATCTTGTCCGACGCACAGCACGCAGACTTCGAGATCTTCGAAAACCGGGCTGGTCGACATGCGGTCGATGGCGACTTTGGCGCTGGCACTTCCATCATAGGCGACAAGAACCTTGGAGATCGGACGGAAATCTCGCGAAGCAACAAAAACCGGCACCTTCGAAATGCGCACGATCCGTTCCAGGTTCGAGCCAAGGTGCTCGGATGCAAACTCCGAACCCTCACCTCGTTTGCCGATGGTGATTGCACGTATATCGTTTTCGACCTCGCGCAGAGCCTCCAGAAGGTCGCCCTTGCGCAGCCGCAGATTTACGACCGGAACCCCATCCTGCTCAAGGATGGTCTTGGCATCTTCAAGGATGGCATGGCCTTTCGACTGAGCCAACTTGGCCCGCTGTTCATCAAGCGATGAAAGCTCTTTTAATAGTGCCGACCGGGCACCGAGCCGCAAGGTTCCTGAAAGGTCGTCCGAACCGGCGCCTTCGCGACGCCCCAGCACGTGCATCGCCTCGACCCCAGCATTTAATTTCTTCGCAATCCATGCCGTATGATGACAGACGCTTTCGGAATAGGCCGAGCCGTCCAGCAGCGCGAGTATCTTGTCCATGTGGTTTCTCCCTCAGTGGCCGATTAACTTGTCCATCGCACCGGGCTTGTCATGAATCGCAAGGCTGTCGACGATGGTTTCCGACGCCTCGTTCATCCCGATCACCTCGACATCCGCACCTTCGCGGCGCAATTTAAGGATCGCCAAGTCCAAGGCCTGAACAGAGCTGATATCCCAGATATGAGCCCTACTGACATCAATGATGACACGGTCAAGAACTTCACGGAAATCAAACGCGTTTGCGAAATCTTCGGCGGACCCGTAGAACAACTGCCCCTCAAGCACGTACGTCCTCTCGCGACCGTCTTCGGACAGTGTTGACGAGACGCGGAACAGTTGCGCGATCTTTGCGGCAAAGAAGATGCCTGACAGCAGCACGCCGACCAGCACACCGATCGCGAGGTTATGGGTATAAACCACGGTGACCACCGTCGCGATCATCACGATAGACGACGACCGTGGATGCACCCTCAGATCCTTGATCGAGGACCATGAAAAGGTGCCGACGGACACCATGATCATGATCGCCACCAGTGCGGGCATGGGTATCTGTGCCACCAGATCGCCCAGACCGACGACGAGGATCAGCAACACGACACCCGCCGTAAAGGCCGAAAGACGCCCGCGGCCGCCGGACTTCACGTTGATGATCGACTGACCGATCATGGCGCAACCGGCCATGCCGCCGATGAACCCTGTGGCCGTGTTGGCAATACCCTGGCCGATGCACTCTTGGTTCCGGTCGGATCTGGTGTCGGTCAGATCATCAACGATGTTCTGGGTCATCAGGCTTTCCAACAGGCCGACGATGGCGACCGCGACAGAGTAGGGGAAAATGATCAGCAGCGTTTCAACCGTCAGCGGGATCTGTGGAATGAGGAAGACGGGAAGTGTATCGGGCAATGCACCCATGTCACCAACTGTCCGCACGTCCCACCCCATCACCACCACAAGCACTGTCAGCACGACGATCGTGACGAGCGGAGACGGCACAGCCTTTGTGATCCGCGGGAACAGGTAGATGATGGCCAGCCCGGCCGCCGTAAGAGCGTAGGTCAGCCAGCTGACGCCAGGGTTGCCCAGGTTCAACTCTGGCAACTGCGCCATGAAAATAAGGATCGCCAGGGCGTTCACGAACCCGGTCATCACAGATCTCGAGACGTAGCGCATAAACCGCCCGAGCTTTAGGAGCCCTGCGCCGATTTGGAGAAGCCCCGCGAGAACGGTGGCCGCAAGCAGATATTCAAGGCCGTGATCCTTGACGAGTGTGATCATCAAAACGGCTGTGGCGGCTGTTGCGGCTGATATCATGCCCGGCCTGCCGCCTGTAAAGGCGATCAGAACTGCGATTGAGAAAGACGCATAAAGACCGACCTTCGGGTCGACGCCTGCAATGATGGAAAAGGCAATGGCTTCTGGAATAAGCGCCAAAGCGACAACAAGACCAGCAAGCAGATCGCCGCGAATATTGCCGAACCATTGCTGTCGGTAGTCAGATAAAGAAATCATGAGCAGTCCAATACCATGTGTCGGCATATCTTTTGAAAGACGGTCCGGCGGTGTAGCTTGGTATCATCTTATAGGTTGTCTGGCGGATAAGCGGCCAGAAGAGCCACCCGGCGTTTCACCGGGTCCTAACGCATTATGAGGACCGTAAACTTGATTCCGCCGCGAAGCTCAAGAGGGAAAGACAGATACCGGACGATTGGCCGGGTCGGTCACCGCTTGGACAAGAGCTGATTTTCAACAGCGCCATCGTCAGACATGACATTCTTGAACGGTGCGACATTTGTGGATTTGGGCATATTTTGTCGAAAACCCTTCCTGGATTGCGAGTTGAACTGCTGTTCCAATTCCCGTGATTGAAGTATCTGAGACACCTGTTCGAGACAACTGTCGCCCGCTGTATCAAAGAAGGTCTGGTCAGCGGCCAGTGAATGGGGATTGATGTCAGCCTGATCGCAGCCGATCCGGACAAGCAGAACCTCAGGCCGAGGGAAGATCGGGACGCAACGCAGACCTATCCGGCTGACGCGCCGCGTGCGCTTGGTAGCAGTCTGACCAATTCTTGGTTCTGTAAGTCGCCGGTCTCCAGCCTCTCATCCCAACAGGTTCAAGGCGACCGTAAGCGGACGTCGCGGCCCGTTGGTCACAGCCATCCGCGATACTTGAAGTAGACGTATGGCAAGATGGCCGCCCCGATCATCAGACCGATGGCAGCGGGGTAGCCAAAGGTCCACGACAGTTCGGGCATGTGAGCAAAGTTCATGCCATAAATTGAAGCGATCAGTGTCGGCGGCAGAAAGATGACGGCCACCACCGAAAAAATCTTGATTGTCGCGTTTTGCTGGATGTTGATCATGCCGAGGCTTGCATCCAGCATGAACGTGATCTTCTGCGACAAGAAACCCGAATGGTCGGTCAGCGACCGTGCGTCGTTCGAAAGTGTTTTCACCCTTTTGCGCAGATCGGAGCTGGATTCGCGGTCCATCGTGACAGAACCAAGGAAGCTGGCCAGTCTTTCGAGCGTAACCAGGCTGTCGCGGATATTCGAGTTCAGGTCGCCTTGGCGGCCGATTTTTTTCAGAACGCCCTGAAAGTCCTTATGTTCACCTTCGCTGCCCCGGAAAATCGTCGCTGAGACCGCATCTATGTCGCGGCCCGCGCGTTCCAGAACGTCTGCCAGCCGGTCAATGATCGCTTCGAGTAGTCCGATCAAAATGCTGTCAGCGTCGGGTAGGTGCATCGCTGTGCGTCGGGCCTGTGTGGGAAATGTGGTGAACGCGCGGGGGTCGTGGTAGCGTACCGTAATCAACTGGTTGCCAAACAGAATGAAGGTGACGGGTGCCATCTCAGGTTCGTCGCCGTCACTGTGTGCGGGCAGGATCGCCGTCATGAAAACGGCACTATTTTCACGGTAAAGCCGGGATGAGATCTCGATCTCTTCCATGTCTTCGCGGTCGGGAATATTAATGCCGATATGGTCGCCCAGCGGTCCTACCTCTTGAATGGTAGGATCAAGAAGATCGATCCAGACCGCATCGAGATCAGGGCCAGAGTCCATATCATCGGGCTTCAGGCGGTTTTGGACAACGTTGTATGTATGGATCAATTCGGCTTCCCCGATGTCATTTGAAAGTTAGCGGCAAACGGCCTGATTGTACGCAGCATCGATTGGGTCGAGTCTGCCCTTAACCAGAGTTTTGGTCAAGCAACCGACCCTTTGGTGCGGTCGAGCCTGATTATTTCAATGAGAATATTGTCCCAATGTTAGCCCCTCTTTCCCCGGTTGTGTCTGCCCTAACCGGCACCTGTTTGTGAAGCTTGAGAAGTACGTGATGGCGGCGTGGCGCGGGAACGGCAAAACATACACGCCTCAAGTTTGTCTGAGCCCATCAACCTGAGTAAGGCAATCTTGGACTTGTGCAAAGAGGCTGCAGCGTGCCCGAAAGGCGGTCAAATCGGTAAAGAACTTGCCAGGTTTCCTTGAATTGGAACAGGCAAACTAAGTACCGCTGAGCAAAGACCAAAATGCCTCGATAGCATTGCTTTGATAATCGTCTGCCTGCCTTATTTTTCTAAGCTCTCGACGACTGATCGGGCTTGACGGTACAAAGAATTCAACCCCGTCGGGCTGGCTTTTTATCGCTTCAAAGGGAAGGATGCTCGCACCAAAACCACGACGGACAAAGGAAAGAATTGCCGTTGTATTGCGTGCCTCCAGTGTGCTGCTCGCCATCAATGTTTCTATCAAGGGATCGTCCACAAGACGGCATAGCGGGTTGGCAATCAGCGGTTCGTGCGCCAGTAAATTCCAGTTCGAGTGGCCACCAGTGGACAAGTGCGCGGCATGGATCGGTCCGCCTTCCGCGCAAACGATGCCCAGATCGTCACACAATATCAGTTCACCCTCCGATGTTTCGTCTGGACGGGCCGACACGATCCCGATGTCAGCTTCATCGCGCTGCACGCGACGGCGCACGGCTGGGGTATCAACATCACTGATCTCGATGCGAACATCGGGGTGAGCTTTGCGAAAAACCTCGATCACATCCGGAAGCAACGACACTGTTGCCGAAGGCACCACGGCAATGCGCACAATGCCTGCCGTTGAGACTGCATGGCGTCGAATTGCCTGAGCGCTCTTGTCGAAAATATCCGTGGCCCGTCGGCTCTCTTCCAGTACCAGCAGGCCAAGCGGTGTCAGGCGGTTCTTGCGGTCTGTCTCGAACAAGGGCGCGCCGATGTCCTCGCTCAGTTGCGCAAGGGTCATGGATATCGCCGAGGGCGTGCGGTTCAGCTCGCGTGCAGCAGCAGCCAGCGTGCCTGTTTCTGCAACCTTTCGGAATACCCGTAGCATCTCCAGTTTAATCGACATTCAGAAAACCTGTAATTTCGTTCAGAATTTCCAGAATGACTGAATCGTAAGATTAAGTCTAGATGACGCAAAAATGCAATTAGGAGATGACGATGACCGAGCGCACCCAAATTTACATCAATGGCGACTGGACAGACGGTGCATCACAGATCGAGAACCGCAATCCGTCAGACACGTCTGATCTGATCGGGCATTACGCGCAGGCGGACGCATCACATCTGGACACAGCCCTTGCAGCGGCACGTCATGCGCAACCGATTTGGTGGGGTGCCGGTATTCAAAAACGCCATGATGTGCTGATGGCGATCGGCACCGAACTGATGGCCCGCGCCGAGGAAATCGGACGACTGTTGTCACGCGAAGAGGGCAAGCCGTTGGCCGAAGGCAAGGGCGAAGTCTATCGCGCTGGTCAGTTCTTTACTTATTTCGCCGCCGAGGTTCTGCGCCAGCATGGCGATCTGGCCGAAAGCGTGCGGCCCGGCATTGAAATCGACGTGCGCCGCGAGCCCGTTGGCGTTGTCGCCATCATCAGCCCGTGGAAC
>JAGXHA010000046.1 GCA_024636475.1 Roseobacter sp.
CACGTCATGCACATCGTGTCAAACGTGGTGGGCGAATTGCGCGACGACCGCGACGCCCTTGATGCGTTCTTTGCAGGGATGCCCGCTGGCACCGTTTCAGGCGCGCCCAAGGTCCGCGCGATGGAGGTCATCGACGAGCTTGAGCCAGAAAAGCGAGGGCTTTACGGGGGGGGCGTTGGTTACTTCAGTGCGGGCGGCGATATGGATATGTGCATCGCCCTGCGCACCGCCGTGATCAAAGACAAAACCCTTTATATTCAAGCGGGTGGCGGGGTCGTTTACGACAGTGACGCCGAGGCCGAATATATGGAAACCGTGCATAAATCCGACGCGATCCGCCGCGCCGCAGCCGATGCGGCACGCTTTGCCGGGAACGGAAACAGCTGATCATGCCCAACCAAGCACCTTTTGAAATCGCAGGTCAAAAGGTGGCTTCGGGCACCCGGGCCCAGATCGACGTGCCTATTTCGATCCTGCCCGACCACACGCCTGTCGGTCTGTCGCTTGAAGTCATTCATGGCAAACGCGCCGGCCCTGCCATGTTCGTCAGCGCCGCCGTGCATGGCGACGAGTTGATCGGAGTCGAGATCGTGCGCCGTTTGCTGCGTGCGCCGCAGCTTAAATCCTTGCGCGGCACCTTGCTGGTGGTGCCTGTTGTAAACTCTTTTGGTTTTTTGAACCGCTCACGCTACCTGCCGGACCGGCGCGACCTGAACCGCTGCTTTCCGGGGCATCCGTCAGGCTCGCTTGGCTCAAGGCTTGCCCATATTTTCCTGAACGAGGTCGTGTTGCGTTGTGATTTCGGCATTGATCTGCATTCGGCAGCGATCCACCGGACCAACTTGCCGCAGGTACGCATTTCACCTTCCGACCCCGTGACCCGGCGCATGGCGATCAATTTTGCTGCCCCTGTGGTGCTCACCTCTCCCCTGCGCGATGGATCATTGCGCGCGATCGCCTCGGCCAAGGGCACGCCTGTTCTGCTGTACGAGGCGGGCGAAGGTCTGCGCTTTGACGAGATGGCTGTGCGCGCCGGAGTTGCTGGTATTCTGCGCGTGATGCATGCCGAGGATATGCTGCCCGCGAAAGGCATCGCCCCCTCGCGGCGTCAATCCCATGTCTGCTCAAGCTCTAGCTGGTTGCGCGCGCCCGTCGGTGGCTTGCTGCGGACCTTCAGGGCCGAAGGAGAAACGGTCAAGGAAGGCGACGCTCTGGCCACCGTATCTGACCCGTTTGGCAAGACCGAGGAAGACATCATAGCCCCCCATGACGGTATCCTGATTGGCCGCGCGATATTGCCGGTGGTCAACGAGGGCGACGCCGTCTTTCATCTGGCCAAGCTGCTGCCCCGCGCTGTTGCCGATACCGTCGAAGATATGATTACGCAGCTGGAAAGCGACCCGCTTTTCGACGAAGACGAGATTATCTAGCGTTCATTCGCCTTCAGATCCGAGCAAAACAGCTGAAATCGGTGCCAGTGCCACTTGCGTGGCGCGGTCCTGCAATCCCCAGACCAAAAGAGCCGAGATCGTTTCGGGCCGCATCCGGCCAAGCATGATCACTGATCCTTCAACACCCGCTTTGAACGCAGCCTGATCCAGAAAACGCCGGATCACGATGGGTGTCTGATCCTTGCTGTCAAAATCGCGAAAAATCGGTGCGGCAGGCACGCCTTCCTTGACGGCCAGCTTGGGCATTGTGTTCAGCCCTTTATCCTGACTGACCAGACCGTAGCCACCCTGTGCAAGAATGCCGGTGACCTGATCGGCAACCTCACGGTTTGGTTGCAATCCTGCGCCCTGACCTTCCAGAATGCCGATCACCTCGGGCATAAGGTTGAACGCAACCGCAAGTGTCGTCTCTGCATCCGACGGCTCTGCCCCTTCGGGCAAATCGACCATCGCCAGCACCTCGAAACCCTCGTTGCGGTAAATCGCCATCCGCTCTGCGGCATCAGGCAGGGTGACGTCGACGGCAAAGCTGATCGGATATGGAAAGCTGCGCAAGGCGGCGATGCCGACTTCGCCCCCGTCAAGATCGCTGCCCTGATCAATCAAAAGAATGCTCATCAAGGGCTTGTCATCAAGATTTGCAAAGGGTTGGGAATAGCGCGTGATCGCACGTTCCGCCATGGCGGGTTGTGGGCCGGTTTCAGGCTCATTCGTCGAGAGCGCTGTCGGCAAGCGGTTCACTGTGACACCTGTGCCACGCTCAACCGGGGCGGCCGTGAGCGGGTCAGCCGACGGGGGCGTAACAGCAACCGGCGCAGGTGCCTCAGAAACTTCATCAACAATTTCCGCAGCTTGCGGCGCTTCGGGCGGGTTTTCGGCGACCTGTTCGGTGACTGTTGGGGGCTGGTCAGCGGGGGCATCTGCAACGGGAGCGATATTATCGGACGGTGGGGGTACCACCGCCACGGCATCAGGGCTTTGAGGTTCCATAGGTGCCAGCGCCATGGGATTGGGGAGCACCGGTTCATCGGTCGCGATTTCGGGCAAAGTGGCCTCTGGCAGATCAGGCGTCACAATCGCGACCTCCTGTCCGGCTTCGGGGGCGGCAGGCGGGTCTGTCATTTCCGGCGTTGTGACGTCCGCAATGCTGTCCTTGGCGGGCGCTTCTATGGATGCCGCCGCCTCGGTCTCGGGCTGAACATCATCTTGCGCGGGCACAACCGCAACCGCTCGGCTTGTGTCTGAGGTTGCCATATCATCGGGTGCTGCATCGCTTATCTGCGGTGGCGCGCTGATCGGAACGACGAATGACGCAACGCCGGCAACCGCCACACTGAACACACCCCCCATAGCGATGCCCGCTAGAAATCCCCGTGCCATGACCGAAATACTCCTGTTATTTGTTCCTGCAAGGGCCGCTCTGCGGGCCCCGTTGCCCTTGACGATGGGTCTTAAGCCTGAACATGTATCGCTGGACATTATACCGTGGTTTTTTGCGGTTTCTCTAGCCCTAAACCCTGCCCTGGATACAAAGAATTGCCCTATGCTGCTGCTGATAGATAATTATGACAGTTTCACTTATAATTTGGTGCATTATCTAGGTGATTTGGGCGCGCAGGTCGAGATTCGGCGGAATGATGCCATTGACGTTCAACAGGCGATGGCGATGAAACCGGCGGGAATTATTCTGTCTCCCGGCCCCTGCGACCCCGATCAAGCGGGCATTTGTCTGGCTCTGACCGCCGCCGCTGCCGAGACAGGCACCCCTTTGCTGGGCGTTTGTCTGGGCCATCAAACGCTGGGACAGGCGTTTGGCGGCAAGGTCGTGCGCGCAGGCGACATCGTGCACGGCAAAATGGGTCAGATGCATCACACGGGCAAAGGTGTGTTCGCAGGCCTGCCCTCGCCTTTTGCGGCAACCCGCTATCATTCGTTGGTGGTCGAGCGTGCAAGCCTGCCCGACTGCCTTGAGATCACAGCCGAGCTGGAAGACGGCACCATCATGGGGCTGCAACACCGCGAATTGCCGATGCATGGCGTACAGTTTCACCCTGAATCGATCCGGTCAGAGCATGGTCACAAAATGCTGCAAAACTTCCTGAATGAAGTGAAGGTGATGGCATGAGCGAGCTTTTAAAACCCTTGATTGACGCCGCTGCGAATGGCCCCCTCTCCCGCGCGCAAGCTGAGGAAGCGTTCAGCATTCTGTTTGACGGCGAAGCGACCCCCAGCCAGATCGGTGGCTTTCTGATGGCGCTGCGCACGCGGGGCGAAACCGTAGATGAATATGCCGCCGCCGCCCATGTGATGCGAGCCAAATGCCACGCTGTGAACGCGCCGGAGGGTGCCATGGACATCGTGGGCACTGGCGGTGACGGCAAGGGCACGCTCAACATCTCGACGGCAACGGCCTTTGTCGTGGCGGGTGCAGGCGTGGTCGTGGCCAAACATGGCAACCGAAACCTGTCGTCGAAATCAGGCGCGGCAGATGCGCTGACGCAGATGGGCCTCAAGGTCATGGTCGGGCCAAAAGTGGTCGAGGCCGCACTGAAAGAGGCGGGCATCGGCTTTATGATGGCACCCATGCACCACCCTGCGATTGCCCATGTGATGCCCACAAGATCTGAACTTGGCACCCGCACGATCTTTAACATACTAGGGCCGCTGACCAACCCCGCTGGCGTAAAACGCCAGCTTACGGGGGCCTATCGCCGCGACCTGATCCGCCCTATGGCCGAAACGCTGGGCGCTTTGGGGTCTGAAAAGGCGTGGCTGGTGCATGGCTCGGACGGCACGGATGAGCTGACCATCACAGGTGTCAGCTGGGTTGCCGCGCTGAACCCCGATGGCTCTGTCACTGAATTCGAAATCACGCCAGAGGACGCAGGCCTGCCCGTACATCCGTTCGAGGATATCGTCGGTGGCACCCCCGAAGAAAACGCACGTGATTTCAACGCCCTGCTGGATAGCGCGCCCTCTGCCTACCGCGATGCCGTGCTACTGAACGCTGCCGCTGCTTTGGTTGTGGCCGATGCCGCACCGGACCTGAAAACAGGCGTCGAAATGGCCCGCACCAGCATCGACAGCGGGGCAGCGCGCGAGAAAATCAGCCAAGTGGCCCGCACCACGCAAGCGGGCTGATGCTGGATCTGTCACGTCTTGGCGCTTGGCGCGACCTGCCGTTTTTCGACGAGACCTTGCCGGGGATCACTGCCGCTTTGGCGCAGGACCAACGGCTGATCCTGCCCCCGGCACCGCAGGTTTTTGCAGCGCTTGAGCAGACCCAACCCGACGCCGTGCGCGTTGTGATCCTTGGCCAGGATCCCTATCCGACACCCGGCCATGCGCATGGTCTGGCCTTTTCCGCCAGTGCCGATACCCAGCCTTTGCCGCGATCATTATCTAACATATTCAAAGAGATGCGCGACGACATTGGCGATGCGCCACCCCACGCTGATCTGCATTTCTGGGCCGCCCAAGGTGTTTTGCTGCTGAACACAGCCCTGACCGTGCCAGCGGGTGACGCGGGCGGACACGCGAAACTGGGCTGGCAGGATCTGACGACACAGGTCTTGGACCGCCTTTGCAACCGCCCCCGCGTCTATCTGCTGTGGGGTGCGCATGCACAAAAGGTTGCGAAAGCCGTGGACCCGGGTATGAACCTCAAGATCGAAACAGCGCACCCCTCGCCCCTGTCTGCAAGGCGCGGATTTTTCGGATCGCAGCCCTTCTCGCGGGCCAATGACTGGTTGCACGGCCAAGGGCAAAGGGCCATAAACTGGGCAACACCGGAGGTACCATGACCGACACCATCCTAGACAAGATCAAGGCCTATAAGCTTGACGAAATCGCAGCCGACAAGGCCGCCAAACCCCTTGAGGCTGTAGAGGCCGACGCACGCGCCGCCTCGCCTGTGCGCCCCTTTGCCGATGCGCTGTTTGATGCATCCCGCGAAGGCTATGGTCTGATCGCTGAGGTTAAAAAAGCCAGCCCGTCAAAAGGGCTGATCCGCGCAGACTTTGACCCTGCGGCCCTGGCTGCTGCTTATGCCCACGGCGGTGCCACCTGTCTGTCCATCCTGACAGACACGCCCAGTTTTCAAGGTGCCAAGGGTTTTCTTGTCGCCGCTCGCGAAGCCTGCACCCTGCCCGTGCTGCGCAAGGATTTCATGTATGACACCTATCAGGTCGCAGAAGCCCGCGCGCTTGGGGCCGATTGCATCTTGATCATCATGGCCTCGGTCAGCGACGCCCAGGCGGTTGAACTGGAAGCCGCTGCAAGTGAATGGGGCATGGACGCTTTGATCGAGGTCCATGACAAAGCCGAACTCGACCGCGCGAGCACGCTGAAAAGCCGGATGATCGGCATCAACAACCGCAACCTCAAGACGTTCGAAACCACCTTGGATACGACGAGAACCCTGTCAAAACATGTGGATGCGGATAAGATGATCGTTTCGGAATCCGGCCTGAACACATCCGATGATCTGGCCCAGATGGCGAAA
Source organism: Roseobacter sp. (assembly GCA_024636475.1). GTDB lineage: Bacteria > Pseudomonadota > Alphaproteobacteria > Rhodobacterales > Rhodobacteraceae > Sulfitobacter. Next base: position 5,956 of record JAGXHA010000046.1, read on the forward strand.
TATGGTGCGCGGGTGTTTCTGATCGGCGAAAGTCTGATGCGTCAAGACGATGTCGAAACGGCCACACGCACTCTGCTGGCCAACCCCTTGCGTCCAGGAGGGATGTAATGGCCCTTACCCATTTCGACGGCAAGGGCGACGCACATATGGTTGATGTGTCCGACAAGGCAGTGACGTCGCGGATCGCAATCGCTGAAAACCACATCAAGATGAAGCGTGAAACCTTTGATATCATTACCGAAGGTCGCGCCAAGAAGGGTGACGTTCTGGGTGTTGCGCGGCTGGCAGGGATCATGGCCGCCAAACAGACGTCAACGCTGATCCCGCTCTGCCACCCGCTGCCGATCACCAAAGTCTCGGTCGAGCTGACCCCGGACCCCGACCTGCCCGGCATCCGGATCGAGGCAACGGTCAAGACAACTGGCCAGACCGGTGTTGAAATGGAAGCGCTCACTGCCGCCTCAGTCGCGGCCCTGACGGTCTATGACATGGCCAAGGCTGTCGATAAGGGGATGGAGATCGGAGGCCTGCGGGTCGTTTTGAAAGACGGCGGCAAATCGGGCCGGTTCGAGGCAAACTAGCGATGGATGCCCGGTCGAGCCGATGGAAGAGAAGTTGATTTTGCAGACCCCAAAACATGATTTATACGCCGACACCATCTTGCGCGATGACGAATGGAGTGTGCAGGCGGGTGCGAGGGCGCGTAGCAGTTGGGTTGGCTCAACCGACGCAAAAACGCATTATGGAAAGCTATGTACTGAACTCATGGCCAGCGGTATCCTTTCGCAGGAAAACGGTTTTGCCATTTTCAAGCAAGACTATGCCTTCTCAAGCCCAAGTGCAGCTGGTGCGGTTATTAACGGACGCTCAACCAATGGTCGCCAGGCATGGAAACACGCCATATCGGGCCAATCCTATGAAGACTGGGAAAAAGCCCAGATCGCAGCAGAGGTAACCCCATGATCTCGGTCGAAGACGCCCTTTCGCAATTGTTCGATCTTGTTAAGCCGATGGGGGTCGAACATGTCCCATTACGGCGCGCGGCGGGGCGGGTTTTGGCGCAGGATGTGATCGCGAAACGCACGCAGCCACCCTTTGCCGCTTCCTCGATGGATGGCTATGCGCTGCATAGCGACGAGGTCGAACCGGACGCGATGTTCAAAGTCATTGGCGAAGCCGCCGCAGGGCATCGCTTTGACGGCGTTGTCAAAGCGGGTCAGGCCGTGCGCATCTTCACGGGCGCGCCGATCCCGCAAGGCGCTGATTTTGTCGTCATCCAAGAGGACACAACCCGCCGGGGCGATCTGTTGATGCTGGGTCACGACATTGACGGCAAAACGAATATCCGCCCCGCCGGTGGTGATTTCAAAGAGGGCGACATTCTGGCCGCCCCTCGTGTTTTGCGCCCCGCCGATATCGCTTTGCTCGCAGCGATGAATATTGCTGAGGTGCCTGTGCACATCGCGCCACAGATTGCGATCATCGCGACAGGAGACGAGTTGGTGCAGCCCGGTGAAGTGCCCGGCCCCGACCAGATCATCGCTTCGAACACCTACGGGCTGGCCGCGCAGTTGGAACAGATCGGGGCACGTTGCCGGTTGATCCCGATTGCCCGCGACACGGTCGCATCGCTGACCCAGGCCTTCACCATCGCGAAGGGCGCCGATCTGATCATAACCATCGGAGGGGCCTCCGTAGGCGACCACGATCTTGTTGCGCCTGTAGCCGCTGAGATGGGAATGGAGCAGTCGTTCTACAAAGTTGCGATGCGACCTGGAAAACCACTGATGGCAGGGCGGCTTGACGATGTGCCAATGATCGGGCTGCCCGGCAATCCGGTCTCTGCGATGGTGTGTGGCGTGGTTTTTGTGGCCCCTGTGCTGCGCAAAATGCTAGGGCTGCCAGCCGCCCTAGCCCCGCGCACACCCCTGCCATTGGCCGTGGATTTGCCCAAAGGCGGGCCCCGCGCCCACTATATGCGCGCCAACGTCATTGACGGTGCGGTCCATCCTGAGCGAAATCAAGACAGCTCTTTGCTTAGCATACTGGCCCAAGCGGATGTGCTGATGATCCGTCCACCCGATGATCCGGCGCGCAATACGGGCGAGATTATCGATTGCATCGCGCTGTAAGCGTTGACACAAAACAAGAACATCCCTAGAACAAACGCAAACCAACAAACTCAGGGAATGCTCCGATGCTGACGAAGAAACAACTCGATCTGCTGGCTTTTATCCACAAACGCGTTCAGCGCGACGGCGTCCCGCCCAGTTTTGACGAGATGAAAGAGGCATTGGACCTGAGATCGAAATCCGGCATTCACCGTCTGATCACAGCCCTTGAGGAGCGTGGATTTATCCGCCGTATGGCGCACCGCGCCCGCGCCATTGAGGTTGTCAAATTGCCAGACAGCATGGGCGGTTTGCCCAGTTCCGGTTTTAGCCCCCGCGTGATAGAAGGCGACAGGCCCGACATGCCGCCCCCACGTGCGGCGCAAAGGGTTTCAGATAGTTCAATCGACGTGCCGATGATGGGCCGAATTGCCGCCGGTGTCCCGATTGAGGCGATCACCACGATGACCCATTCGGTCGCTGTGCCGGGAAACATGATCCGCGGCAGCGGCGAACATTACGCGCTTGAAGTTAAAGGCGATTCGATGATCGACGCGGGGATCAATCATGGCGATATCGTCGTGATACGCGAAACTTCCGTGGCCAACGATGGTGATATTGTGGTCGCTCTGGTCGACGATCACGAGGCGACGCTGAAGACGTTCAAACGTCATGGCTCTTCCATTGCCCTTGAGGCTGCCAACCCTGCGTATGAGACACGGGTATTCCCGTCAGACAAGGTCAAAGTGCAGGGCCGTTTGGTCGGCTTGATCCGGACCTATTAAGGCCTAATCCTTAGCCCAGCCTGTCCATAGCCGCGTGCCCGCAATCTGGCGGGCCGTTTGCATTTCAAGCGCACCATCGACCGTACGCAGCGCGATCGAGCCTGTTGTGCGCAGAAGTTGCGGATCGAAAACCATGCATGCGCCCATATCTTTCTCCAACACCACCGATGACACAACGATCTGCCCGCTGTTGCACATCCCGAACGCGGCGACTGATCCTTTGCCGGACAGGTGAATAACCTCGAACCCGGCGATATGCATAGGCGCTCTCCATCTGGCCGCGGCGGCAGGCTGATCAACCCCGTCCCCGTCGTTCTCAAGCCAGTTGTCTGCAATGAAACCTGCCCCCTTGGGCTTGCTGAGTGCGCGACCCTGCGGCGTCATCATCCCTACAATGCCGCCTGTGTCGGCAATCAGCAGCGCTGGCCGTACGGCACCTTGCCACTGAACGAAGCCAAGAATGATCAACGCCGCACCCGCAAAACGCAGACGTCCCTGCCACAGCAGCAGCCATAAAAATCCCATCGCCAAAAGGGGCAACGTCCACGACCCCGGCCCCTTTACGTAGCCTTGCGCGCCCTCGATTTCGGCGACGAAGGCCGCGACCATCAAGATCCAGCGCAGTCCCAGCCCCATGATCCAAAGCGCGAGGTGATCCAGTCCCAAAGGGGCAAGCACCAGCGCTGCAACGGCGGCGGGCATCACCAAGACCCCCATCAGCGGCACTGACAAAAGGTTCGCGATCAAGCCATAATGCGCAATCGTGTTGAAATGGGCCGCCCCGACTGGGGCCGTGAACAGCCCCGCCACAGCAGACGAGATGAAGGTCGCAATCGCTGGGGCAAGCCATTTCGGTCCAAATGACAGATCAGCATCGCGCAACCAGCCAAAGACTGCGACAAGCCCAGTCGTCGCGGCAAATGACATCTGAAAACCTGGCCCCATCAGCGCCTCAGGGCGCAGGGTCAGAACGAGTGTTGCGGCAATCGCGACCGACCGCAAGCTAAGCGCACGCCGCCCCAGCATCAATGCGCCCAAAGCGACGGCGACCATGACGAACGCGCGTTCGGTCGCGACGTTGCCACCCGACAGGGCAAGATAGCCAGACGCCGCAAGCAACGCACCTGCCGCCGCTATGCTGCGCGTGGGCCAGCGCAGCGCAACCCAAGGCACAAGACTAAGGGCCAAGCGCAGCGCCCCAAAAACGACCGCGCTCAGCAACCCCATGTGCAACCCCGAGATCGCCAACAAATGCGCCAGATTACTGGCGCGCAGATCAAACAACGCCATCTGGCTGATCGCGCTGCGGTCACCGGTTGTAATCGCCGTCGCAAAGCCGCCCACGTCACCGGGAAGCGCGGCCTGGACGCGGGCAGACGCCGACATGCGTATCCTGAAAACGGCAAGACCCGCGTGGCCCTGTGCCGCATCCGCCACGCCCAAAACCGGGTTTCGGGTATAGCCCACCGCCCCAAGCCGCGCGAACCATGCATGGCGCTGGAAATCAAAACCGCCCGGCTCTACCGGACCGCTGGGGGGCGACAAATGCCCCGTGGTCATGACGCGCAGCCCTGGCGCGGCTGTGATGCTTTGCGTCTGTTCGCCGTGCAGCGAGATACGCACCCGCAGGGGCATGCGGCTTGGTGAAACGCGATCAAGCGCAACGCGGTCAAGCGTCAGGCGCAAGGCATCGGACCCGCTGCGATCAATCGCAACAATGCGCCCTTCGATCGGCCCGTAATAGCGCCAGCCCAGAACTGGGCCGCCAACGTCATGTGCCCGCCATGCTGCCAGATCAAACCCGATCAGCGTCAAAGCAAACGCCATCAAAACAGGAGCGACGGTTTCGGGCACGATCCGTGCTATGATGATCGACGTCGTCGCCGCACCCGCAGTACCAGCAAGCAAGATCACTGATGGCTCGACCCGCAGAGCGAAATAGAAACCGATGCCGATGGCCAGACAGACCGGCACCCAGCCATACAGATGGCCGCGCTGTTGCTGCATCATCTGCGCAAGGCCGCGTGTCAGGCCCATACTTGCCCCCGATCTCTGCACTGGGTAGATAGACCCGAACGCTATCCGAAGCTTGGTTAGCAAAAGATGAACCGCTGCCACTTTGCAGGGGATCCGTTGGATTTACGCTAAAAGGACACCTCCTATGACCTCACCCGTTGTCACCCGCTTTGCCCCCTCTCCGACGGGCTATCTGCATATCGGCGGGGCGCGCACGGCGTTGTTCAACTGGCTTTATGCACGTGGTCGGGGCGGCAAGTTCTTGTTGCGGATCGAGGATACGGACCGGGTGCGTTATACGCCCCAAGCGACAGATGCGATTCTGCAAGGGATGGCATGGCTGGGCTTGGACCATGATGGCGAGATCGTCAGCCAATTCGACAATGCTCAACGCCACGCCGAGGTGGCCGTTGAACTTTTGGCTGCCGGCAAGGCGTATAAGTGTTTCGCAACCCAAGAGGAAATCACCGAATTTCGCGAAGCGGCCAAGGCCGAGCGGCGCAGCACGCTTTTTCATTCGCCTTGGCGTGATGCAGATCCTGCGACACACCCCGATGCGCCTTACGTGATACGGATCAAAGCGCCCCAAAGCGGCGAAACCGTTATCCACGACGAAGTCCAAGGCGATGTGACCATCGGCAATGACCAGCTTGATGATATGGTTTTGCTGCGTTCTGACGGGACGCCAGTTTATATGTTGGCGGTTGTCGTTGATGACCACGACATGGGCGTGACCCATGTGATCCGCGGGGATGATCACCTGAACAATGCCGCACGCCAGATGATGATTTACAATGCCATGGACTGGGATGTCCCTGTCTGGGCGCATATTCCACTGATCCACGGCCCCGATGGCAAAAAGCTGTCGAAACGCCACGGTGCCTTGGGCGCGCAGGAATATCAAGCCATGGGATATCCGGCGGCAGGCATGCGGAACTATCTGGCCCGTCTCGGTTGGAGCCACGGCGATGATGAATTCTTTAGTGATGCCCAAGCACAAGACTGGTTCGATCTTGACGGTATCCGCAAAAGCCCTGCACAATTTGACCTCAAAAAGTTAGAAAACATTTGCGGCCAGCACATCGCTGTCGCCGATGATGCTGCATTGCGGCAAGAAATCCAGCTATATTTGAGCGCCGCGGGCCTGTCTTCCCTCACGTCGCAACAGGCCGACGGGCTTGAGCGCGCAATGTACTGCCTGAAAGAACGCGCAAAGACTTTCCCGGAACTCCTTGAAAAGGCTGAGTTTATCTTGACAAGCCGCCCGATCCAGCCGGATGAGAAAGCTGCAAAAAATCTCGATGATGTATCCCGTGGTATACTGTCAGAATTGACGCCGCAGTTGCAAAATGTTAATTGGGAGAAAGACGCGCTGGAAGAGACGATGAACCGTTTTGCTGCAGCGCATGATACGAAATTTGGTAAATTGGCGGGGCCGCTTCGTGCAGCCCTTTCAGGGCGGGCCACGACCCCATCGGTTTTCGACATGATGCTCGTGTTAGGGCGTGACGAAAGCCTTGCCCGATTGAATGACGCCGCGAAATGAGGGATGCTTAAGCAAATCTCAACCTGGCGTGAGATAACACAAGGCACAGGCCGCTTAAGGCCGGTGCCGGACGATGGGCAGAACGCACATCGCCAACGGTAGAAAGGGACTTCATGGCCGAGAGTACAAAATCAGCAACGTTGACCATCGACGGTAAAAGCTTTGAATTACCCATCTATTCCCCAACGGTCGGGCCGGATGTTATGGATATCCGCAAGCTTTATGCCCAAGCGAATATTTTCACTTACGATCCCGGCTTCACCTCGACAGCCGCCTGCGACAGCACCATCACCTTTATTGATGGGGACGAGGGCGTTTTGCTGCATCGCGGGTATCCGATTGACCAGTTGGCAAGCCAGTCACACTACCTCGAGGTGTGTTATTTGCTGCTTTACGGCGAATTACCTTCGCCAGCGAAGTTGGAAGAGTTCGAAAATCTGGTGACCAACCACACCATGATCCACGAACAGATGATTAATTTCTTCCGGGGTTTCCGCCGCGATGCGCACCCGATGGCCATTATGGTCGGCGTTGTGGGTGCGATGTCAGCGTTTTACCACGACAGTACCGACATCAACGATGCACACCAGCGCGAGGTCGCAACGATCCGTCTGATCGCCAAAATGCCAACGATCGCGGCAATGGCTTATAAATATACAATCGGGCAACCCTTTGTTTATCCACGCAATGATGTGGATTATGCGGGCAACTTCCTGCGCATGTGTTTCGCCGTACCTGCCGAAGACTACGTTGTTGATCCCATCCTGAGCCGCGCGATGGACCGCATTTTTACGCTGCATGCGGACCACGAACAGAACGCGTCAACCTCGACCGTGCGATTGGCGTCGTCCTCGGGTGCAAATCCGTTTGCCTGCATCGCGGCGGGCATCGCCTGTCTTTGGGGCCCTGCGCATGGGGGTGCAAACCAGGCCTGCCTTGAAATGCTCAAGGAAATTGGCACACCAGACCGCATCCCTGAATTCATCGCCCGCGCCAAGGACAAGGATGACCCGTTCCGCCTGATGGGCTTTGGTCACCGTGTCTATAAAAACTTCGATCCCCGCGCGACTGTGATGAAAGAAAGCGCCGACGAAGTGCTTGAGCTTATGGGCGTCGAGAACAACCCGATCTTGCAGGTCGCAAAAGAGCTGGAAAAACAGGCTCTGGAAGATCCGTATTTCGCTGACAAGAAACTGTTCCCGAACGTAGATTTCTATTCGGGCATCATTCTTGAAGCGATGGGCTTTCCCACATCCATGTTCACACCGATCTTTGCACTTGCACGGACGGTGGGCTGGATTTCGCAGTGGAAAGAACAGATAAGCGATCCGCAACTCAAGATCGGCCGGCCCCGTCAGCTATATCTGGGCGAAAAAACCCGCGACTACATCGATATCGAAAAACGCTGATTACAGCCAAACTGAAACTTTAACGCCTCGCATTTTGCGGGGCGTTTTTGCATCCTGGTTATCCACCCAGAGCAAGAAAGTGATGGCATCTTGGGCAGCGAATGGGGAAGATTGCCAAAAGAGAATCACATCCCCATGGACGTTGTGATCAAAGCCCCGAAAAGGGCCAAATTGTTTCGATTGATTTTACGACATATCGAAACCATCCAGTCCGGAATATGTCTTTTTTGTGGTTTTGTTTCCCATCCAACGACAATGGGGAATGTTGATTGACCCATGGCAATCATCGTCCATAAATTAGGGAAAATGTCGGCGTCAAACATCTGATATTCTGCTCATGACCGCAGAATGTGAACACCAGATGGCGTCTCGCGTGGAATACAAGAAGGATGCACCGATGGCGATTTTAGCTTCTCATGCTGGCTTACAATGGGACAACGCAACCAGCCTGACATCCAAAAGCGCGATCAGGCAACATTGCCCCCAAGGGTCTCTGGTACCTGATACGCTCCATAACTGTGACCAGATCGCCGTTGTCTATGACAAGGGCCAGACGCCGCCGCACATCACTGTGACGCGGGTCTCCGGCTCTGTGCATACAGTGTTGGCAGACGGGATTGCCGTGGCTGTGGTGGCCAGTGCGTCGCGCCCCATCCTCAATGCAGATGATGTGCTGTTGGTCGAACGCTCGATCTAGCGGGTTCCCTGTTTCAGCGGCCTTCGAACTGCGCGGGCCGTTTTTGCATGAATGCGATAACACCCTCTTTGAAATCCCGTGATTGGCCGCATTTGCCCTGTTCACGCGCCTCCAAAGACAGTTGGTCCTCGAACGTATTGTCCCAGCTTTCACGAATGGCTTTCTTGGCCGAGGCATAGGCCGTGGTCGGCCCCGCCGCCAGTTGTGCAGCCTTACCCCGCCAATGGGCGTCAAACGACGCATCGGGGACGGCCTCCCAGATCATGCCCCAATCATCCGCCTGACGTGCGCTGATTTTATCGGCAAACAGGGCTGCGCCCATCGCTTTTGCCATGCCCATCTGACGCGGCAGAGTGTAGGTGCCCCCTGCATCCGGGATCAGACCGATGCGTGTGAATGCCTGAAGAAAGTAAGCCGATTCGGCTGCAAATACGATGTCAGCGGCCAGCGCCAGATTGGCCCCCGCCCCTGCAGCGGCACCGTTCACGGCCGCAATCGTCGGGACCGGGCAATTTGTAATGGCGCGCAACATCGGAGCGTATTCGTCGCGCAACGTCCGCTCCAGATCCATGGCACTGCCGCCGTTGCTGTCACCAAGGTCTTGACCAGAACAAAACGCACGCCCCGCACCCGTCACGACAACGCAGCGCGCCAGCTTGCCCCCCTGAACGAAGGCATGTTCGATCTCGGCGCGCATCTGCGTTGTCAACGCGTTCATCTTGTCAGCTCGGTTCAGGGTGATAACGGCGAGGCCGTCCGTCACGTCAAAAGTCAGTGTCTGGTAGTCCATCAATCAGGTCCAATCCGCAATTTTGAGGCAGTTTACCCAAAGCCGTCCGCAGGACCAGCGAAACCAAACGTTACCCTTTAAGAATGTCGTCCAGACGCGCCTGCTCTTCAGAGCTTAGCGGGGTTTGGTCTGACGCAGTCGCTTTGGAGCGGCCTCGCAGATAGCCGTAACCCAGCCCTCCGGCCAGAAGCAGCATCAAAGGTCCTGCACCCCACAGCAGCCAGGTCGAACCTGACGCAGGCGGGTTCAGCAAAACATATTCCCCATATCTGGCCACGATAAAGTCTACCGCTTCGGCGTCGCTATCCCCTGCCACCAGACGTTCGCGCAGCAAAATACGCAGATCGCGCGCCAGGCTGGCGTTGCTTTCGTCGATGCTCTCGTTTCGGCAGACCAGACAGCGCAAACCTTTGGAAAGATCGCGTGCGCGTTCCTCCAGCGCGGGATCAGACAGGATCTCATCAGGCTGAACGGCCAGCGCTGGCGAGGCCATCAACAGCAATGCAACCAGCAACGCTTTCATTCTGCTGGCACCGGTGTGGCGCGTTTCGCAGCGCCCGCGGCCACGCGGAAACGCCTGTCAGACAGACTGAGCATCCCGCCCAAAGCCATCAGAGCACATCCGATCCAGATCCAGTTGGTCAAAGGCTTGATGTAGGCCCGAATGACCCAGCCGCCGGTGTCTTGCTCGTCTCCGATCACCACGTAGACGTCGCGCGCAAGATTATAGTCGATAGCCGCTTCGGTCGTCGGCATTTGGGCAACCGGATAAAACCGCTTTTCAGGGCGCAATTGCGAGATTTCTTTGCCATTCTGAAACAACGTCAAAGACCCCACCGTCGACACATAGTTTGGTCCCTGCAACCTCTCAACGTTGTCTAGCTGGACGGTATAGCTGCCAACATCAAGCGAACCGCCAATCGGAAGGGCGCGAATTTCGTCCTGGCTCCAAGCGGTCAGGCCAGCGATGCCAGCCATGGTCACACCCAGCCCGGCATGCGCGACCATCTTGCCCCAATCTGCGCGTGGCAATCGTGTCAAACGCCGCAAACGGCCTTCGCCCCGCCCGGTTCGCCCCCACAGGTCCATGATCGTGCCCATGACGACCCAAGCCCCCAAGAACAACCCAACCGGGCCCAACAAGCTGCGCCCCGTTTGAATAACGAACGCCAGGCAACCGACGGCAACCGCCAGCAAAAAGACATAGCGCAATGGTCTCAGGGCGCGGCCGATATTGGCACGCTTCCACGGCATCGCTGACCCGATGGGCAATGCAAGACCAAGCAGGACCATAAATGGCGTAAACGCCGCGTCAAAAAAGGGCGGCCCGACGCTAAGCTTGCGGTCAAAGAACATCTCGGCCAGCAGCGGCCACATGGTACCTATGAAAACAACGAAACACGACACCGCCAACAGCACGTTATTCACCAGCAAAGCGGATTCGCGGCTGACGATGCTGAACACGCCCTTTGCCTCAAGCGCAGAGGCGCGCAGCGCGAACAAGATCAACGCCCCTCCCATAAAGAACGCCATGATCATCAAGATAAAGACACCGCGTTCGGGATCATTCGCAAAGGCGTGTACCGATGTCAGCAGCCCAGAGCGCACGATGAATGTCCCGATCAACGAGAATCCAAATGCAAGGATTGCCAACAGGATTGTCCAACTTTTCAGGCTCTCACGCTTTTCGACCACAATGGCAGAGTGCAAAAGCGCTGCCGCCAGAAGCCATGGCATGAAAGAAGCGTTTTCGACCGGATCCCAGAACCAGAAACCGCCCCAGCCAAGTTCGTAGTAGGCCCACCATGACCCAAGCGCGATGCCGATCGTTAGGAAGATCCACGCCGCCAGAGTCCAAGGACGGACCCAACGACCCCAGGCCGCATCCACACGCCCTTCAATCAGCGCGGCGACCGCAAAGCTGAAGGTCATCGACAGGCCTACATAGCCCAAATACAGGAACGGCGGATGAAAGGCCAAGCCGGGGTCTTGCAACAGCGGGTTCAAATCCTGCCCATCAAAGGGTGGCGTCGCAAGCCGCAAGAACGGGTTCGACGTCAAAATGATAAACGCAAAGAACGCCACACCGATTGCCGCCTGCACTGCCAGAACGCGGGCACGCAGTGTTTGGGGCAGGTTGCCGCCAAACCATGCCGCCATCGCGCCAAACAGCGATACGATCAAAACCCAAAGTAGCATTGAGCCTTCGTGATTGCCCCATGTTCCACTGATCTTGTAAAGCATCGGCTTCATCGAATGACTGTTCAACACAACCAGACGCAGCGAAAAGTCCGAAGTCACGAAGGCCCACATCAATGCGCCAAATGCAAATGCCGTCAGCGCAAACTGGGCACTGGCGGCTGGTTCGGCAACGGCCATCCAGCCGGGCCAACGTTTCTGGGCACCTATCAATGGCACGACCGTCTGGATTATGGCGACGGCAAAGGCGAGGATGAGGGCGAAATGTCCAAGTTCTGTAATCATGGTACCATCATAGGGCGCAACCGCGCCCCATGCCATGTCTTTTCACGCCTTTCGGTCAGCGCAAAGCGTCGCAGTTAACCAGCAGCCACGCGCCAGGCGTCCAATGCAGGGTTATCTGCCGGCTCGACAGCGGCCAAAGACAAGCGCGCATCCGACCCCGACGCCGCGACCTGCACCGAATCGTGGCGCAATGTCTGTAAGGTGCGAATGTTGCCGACAACCTGCGGGACCTGCGCGATGGTGCGCACGATCGAGCGTTGGAACTCCTGGGTTTTCACCTGATGCCGCGCCCCGAAGTAGAACGATACGATAACGCCCAAAAGCCACCACAGCGGCTCTGGCACCAGCGCCAGCCCCTGCATGCGCGCCGCAAACCAGACCGGATCAACCATCGCGGCGATAAACAACCCCAATGTCCCTAGCGCGAGTGCGGGACGTGGCAGACGGTTCAGCCCGTCCATAAACCGGTCAAAACTGCCCTTGCGCTCGATCGCGAACTCGGCCCCGTATTGCGCCATCGCCTGATCTTGGGCAGCTGCCGACCGCTCGGCACCATTCTCGGCATTCTCGCGAAACACCTCGACTGTATCGCGCACCAGCGTATCGCCATTCCCAAAAACCAGCCCTACGACCTTATCAATCAAGCCCATGTTGCCGTCCTTTGCTCAAAACTTGCGTCGCTCAGGTGGTATTTGGGCGAGATGAATTCTTCGGCACGTTTAATCCAGCCGCCTTTGCCCCCTGCCCGCGTCTTGGCATATTTGCGACTGGCCGGGCGACGATCTGCCAAACGGAAGTAATAATTGCGCCGCGCGATCCCGTAGGCATCTACCAATTCCTGAGAAGCTTTTGAAAATGCGGCCCGCGCTGCCGCATGGGTCTGCGCCCCAAGCACACCATCGACAGCGACATCAAAACCCATTTTTCGCAGAAGCTGTTGGAGGATCTTCACCGCATTGCTTCCCGCATTGACATACATGTCAAACACCGTTGGATGAAGCTCTTGCGGCAACCCTTCGATCAAAGGTGCGTTGAAATAATGCTGGATAAAAATCTCGACCGCCTGAACTTGGGTCAGGCTGCGCACATCTGCCAGATCAATGATGCCATCGCTGTTCAGATCGATGCCAAGGCGGCGCATCGTGTGAATGGTCACACCAAAGTTTGTCGCCCCACCCGGATCGTCGGGGTCATTCACAAAACCACCCTCGCGGGCGACGATCTGCGTCGCGATCTCTTTAACAGATTTCATTTGGCTAACCCCCTTGCGTGTTTCAACACGGCAAAGGTGACGCTTCCAAGGTTAACGGATGAAAAGCAGAACGCGCGGTCTTAGCTGTCAGGCGCTACATACATGCCCTGAGCTTTCAGAGCATCGACAACCTCGGTCGGCATGTAGTTCTCGTCGTGTTTTGCCAGTATTTCAGTGGCCTCGAACACGCCGTTGATATAGCGGCCCGTGCCCACCATGCCCTGATTTTCCTCAAACAAATCAGGCAGAACGCCTGTATACGTTGCCGGTATGATCGCCCCGCCATCGGTCACGGAAAAACGGATCGTTTCCCCGTCTCCGCGCACAAGCGATCCTTCGGCAACCAACCCACCGATCCGAAACACTTCGTTTGGTCCCGGAGGTTCCGCGATGATCTGGCTGGGCGCGCGGAAAAAGTTAATTCCGTCGCGCATGGCATAGCCAATCAGGACCGTGGACAAGATCAAAGCCACGACAGCGACGCCAATAACTTGGACACGACGTTGTTTCTTAAGACTTTTCATTGACCCTCACGGAAATAAAGGGGCCATCATCAGGCCCTCTGTCTCGTCAATATTTAGCATCAGATTGGCATTTTGCAACGCCTGACCACTTGAACCTTTCGTCAGATTATCAAGGGCGGCGATTATAATTGTGCGCCCTTCTATCCGATCAGCGACCACGCCGATGTGGCAAAAGTTCGATCCGCGAACATGCCGCGTGCTGGGAGCCTCGCCCATCGGCAACAATTCGATGAACGGTTCAGTCGCATAGGCGGCCGCAAACGTATCATGGATCACTTGCGCATCGCCTTTGACGTAGACCGTCGCCAGAATTCCGCGGTTGGCGGCTATCAGATGTGGGGTAAATTGCACTTTGACGGGACGGCCCGCGATGGCCGAAAACTCTTGGTCGAACTCGCCCAAATGCCGGTGCGTGCCGCCAACGGAGTAAGCGTGATACCCCTCGGACAGCTCCGCATGCAGTAGATTTTCCTTGAGCGACCGACCCGCACCGGAGACAGCACATTTCAGATCAAGGATGATGTCATCCAGATCAATCACACCCTTTTCGATCAAAGGGCGCAGCGCGAATTGTCCAGTTGCCGCATTACACCCGGTCCCAGCTACCAACCGGGCAGATTTTATGTCTTCGCGATAGAATTCAGTCAGCCCGTACACAGCCTCCTTCTGCTGCTCCAGCGCGGCATGCGGGTTTCCGTACCACTTTGTATATTCTTGCGGATCACGCAGCCGGAAATCAGCCGACAGATCCACGATTTTAAGGGTCTTTGGCAGCGCCGCGATCACCTCTTGGCTGGTCTTGTGGGGCAGCGCACAAAAGCACAGATCAATGTCCGTAAAATCGATCTCTTCAATGGTCACCAACCTTGGCAAATCCAGATGGCGCAGATGCGGAAACACCTCTGCCATGGTCTGCCCCGCTTTAGAGTTCGCCCCCAAAGCCTTGATCTGCATGGAAGAATGGCCAGCAATAAGCCGGATCAGTTCAGCACCCGTATAACCAGAGGCACCAAGGATTGCGATATTATACATCATGTCGAAGTCCGTTCGGAAAATAAGCGTAAAGGGTTAGGCGGCCTGAAACGTCAAAGGTCGTCGCAAAAACTGCGTCGCCCGGCTGCTGACCTTTTTGGGATCGCCTGTGGTCAGGAATGCCGCCTCGCCCGTGCCCAACATCTTGGGGTGTCGCTTGAGATAGTCACCAAGGCTGCGGGCGACAAGATTGGCCTGGCTGAATACCTTGACCTCGGCCCCAAGCGCGTCCTGGAACGCGTCCTGCATCAACGGATAATGTGTACAGCCCAATATCGCAGCCTCGGGAAGCGGCATCTTGCGCTTGAGGGCATCGACGTGGCTGCGCACCAGCGCCTCAGCCAGAATGAAATCACCGTCTTCAATGGCATCCACAACGCCGCCACAGGCCTGCGCTTCGACGTCAACGCCAATCGCGCGAAACGCCAGCTCGCGCTGAAACGCCCGGCTTGCTACGGTCGCGGGGGTGGCAAACAATGCGACGTGCTTCAGGTCAACCTCGCGGGGGGGCGAATTATCGCCCCAGTTCCGCTCCGTCATCGCTTCGATCAGCGGTACGAATACACCCAAAACGCGTTTGTCAGACGGTACCCAATTCTCCTGCATGCGCCGAAGGGCAGCCGCCGAGGCCGTATTGCAGGCCAAAATCACCAGATCACAACCCGCATCGAACAACCGCTGTGTCGCGGCAACGGTCAGGTTGTAGATATCATCGGATGCGCGCACTCCATAGGGCGCGTTGGCACTATCGGCAAGATAGATAAAATCCACATCGGGAAGTTCGGCCTGCACGGCAGCCCAAACGGTCAGGCCACCCAGCCCGGAATCAAAAATACCAACTGCCATCTTGCTTTGCCGTCACCTGTCGGCACGATGCCGATTTTCAAAATCATACCCGTGGTCAAAGAATTTGACCGCGTCTGGTGATAACTCATACGTGGCTTTGCGCAGGAAATCCATCATCGCTTTTGCGTCTTTTGCCAAAGGGTTCAGCACGTTCCTGCCGATGGGGTCGCCGATCACAACGCGCACCGGTGTATCGACCCTTTTTCGGAGTTCCTTGATCGGCAGACCCCTTCGAAGGCTGTTGCGCAGATGGCTTGCAACCTGGAACAAGCGGCTTGCTTGCCCGCCAAAATAAATCGGCACGACAGTGGCTTGTGATTTGCCGATCATCCGCGGACTAAAGCAGCGCCAGCGCGGATCCATCGGCTTTGAAAACGGCTTTGCTGCCGTGCTGACTGTGCCACCCGGAAAGAGATCCTTTCACGGCATCCGCGTGACACCATGATTTACTCAGCTGCTTTTGATGTTGTGGTTCCACCTGTCTGGATCACAGAGAGCAGTTCTTCACGCCGTTTTGCGGCCTTGCCCTCGTTGGCCTGCTTGACCGGTCCAAACCCCCTGATCTGAAGCGGTAATTCGGCCAGCGCGACAATCGCGTCGCGCGTCGCGTCCGTCAGCTTGGGAAGGACCGCTTTCATATCGGCCTCGTATTGCGAGATCAGCGCACGCTCCATCCGCCGCTCTTGGGTGCGGCCAAACGGATCAAACGGCGTGCCGCGCAGGAATTTCATCTTCTGCAACACCGCAAGAGGCGTCTGTAACCATTCCCCAAAGGCACGTTTCAGCGGGCGACCATCTGCACCTGTCTTCGACAGCATGGGCGGGGCGAGATTGAAGGTGATCTTGGGATCACCTGCAAATTCGGCATCGACTTTGGCCCGTGTCGTTTTCAGCAGCCGTGCGACCTCGTATTCATCCTTGTAAGACAATAGCTTGTGATATCCCAAAGCCATGGCTTCTTTCAGGGCTTTGTCATCGATGTTTTCCAGCATCTTGGCATAGCGTTTGGCCAACCTCTTGCCTTGATAACCAGTCAGATGCTCCATTCGAAAGGCAATTTTCTCGTCCAGCGACTTGGGCAACTGCACCACATTGGGCGCGTACACCTGCGCTGCCTCGGCGGGGTAAAGCACTGCCCAACGCCCCAGTTCAAACGCTTTGAGGTTGCGTTCGACCGCTGCGCCATTCAGGCGAACCGCTTCTTGCAGGCTTTCCAGCGACAGCGGGATCAGTCCCTTCTGCCACGCCGCGCCAAAGATCATCATGTTGGAATAAATCGAATCCCCCAGCGTCGCCTTCGCCAGATCAGAGGCATCAAACAGCGCCACATCGTCCTTCAACCGCGCTTCAAGCGCCAGCGTCAAGCGGTCGTAAGGCATCTGGAATTCGGTGTTCCGGGTGAAATCACCGGTGATGATCTGGTGCGAGTTCACCACCGCCCCCGTGCGCCCAGTGCGCGTAAGACCAAGCGTTTTGGTCCCCGCCGAGACCACCAGATCGCCGCCGATCAGCGCGTCAGCTTCGCCGGTGGCAACGCGAATGGCGCTGATGTCTTCCGGCCGTTCGGCCAAACGGCAATGAATGTGCACGGCACCGCCTTTTTGGGCAAGGCCTGCCATCTCCATCATTCCAGCCCCTTTGCCGTCAATCTGCGCCGCTTGCGCCAGCACGGCACCGATGGTGACAACGCCGGTGCCGCCAACGCCGGTGATGACCACGTTGAAGGTGCCCTTGATCGACGGCAAGACCGGCATCGGCAGATCAGGGATCTTCACTTCGGTCGTGGGATCTTTACGAATTTGCGCGCCTTCGAGCGTTACGAACGAGGGGCAAAACCCTTTAACGCATGAAAAATCTTTGTTGCAGGAGGATTGATCAATCGCGCGTTTGCGGCCCAGTTCCGTCTCGTGCGGGACAATGGACACGCAGTTGGATTGCACACCGCAGTCGCCACAGCCTTCGCAAACATCTGTATTGATAAACACGCGCTTGTCGGGATCAGGAAACAGCCCCCGCTTGCGGCGGCGGCGTTTTTCGGCAGCACAGGTCTGGATGTAGACAATCGCGCTGACGCCTTTGTGTTTGGTAAAGCTCTCTTGGACAGTCTGCAAATCCGCCCGCTCGTACATGGGAACACCCTTGAAGGCTGTGGCGTCCACATCTTCCTTTTCATCATAGACAACCGCAATATTCTTTACGCCCATCGCCTTGAGTTCGGCGACAATACGCGGCGCGTCCAGATCGCCTTCGTTGTGTTGCCCGCCCGTCATCGCGACAGCGTCGTTGTAAAGAATTTTGTAGGTGATGTTGGTTTTCGCCGACACTGCGGCGCGGATCGCCTGAATGCCGGAATGGTTATACGTTCCGTCGCCTAGGTTTTGAAACACGTGCTCGCGGGTCGAGAAATGTGATTCCCCGATCCAGTTCGCGCCCTCGCCGCCCATATGGGTGTATCCGGTCGTCTCGCGGTCCATCCACTGCACCATATAGTGGCACCCGATGCCTGCGTAAGCGCGGCTGCCTTCGGGCAGCTTGGTTGATGAGTTGTGCGGACATCCCGAACAGAAATAGGGCACGCGCGCCGCGATATCTTCGGCGTTATCGGCACGGCGCGCAGAATCCAGCGCCTCCATCCCCGCTTTGATGCCATCGGTTTTGCGGCCTTCTTCGATCAGAATACCGCCCAGCTTTTCAGCGATCCAGATCGGGTCAAGGGCGGCACGGGTCGGGAACAACTCCTCGCCATGCTCCATTCCCGCGCCGCCGCCTTTGTGCCAGCCATAGACGCGGCGATGGGTATCGGAAAACAACGCTTCCTTGATCTGGATCTCGATCAGCTTGCGCTTTTCCTCGACGACCACAACCAGATCAAGCCCTTCGGCCCAAGCATGAAAACCCTTCATATCCAGCGGAAAAGTCTGTCCAACCTTATAAAGCGTGATCCCAAGGCGTTCTGCTTCGTTTTCATCAATATTCAGCAGGCTCATCGCGTGCAGCAGATCAAGCCAGTTCTTGCCCGCCGCGACAAAGCCGATCTTGGCACCCTTTTTGCCCCACATGCGTTTGTCGATCTTGTTGGCGTGGGAAAACGCCTCGGCGGCGTAGCGTTTGTGGTCGATCATCCGTGATTCTTGCAGATGCGGTGTGTCGATCAAACGAATGTTCAGACCACCGTCGGGCATATCAAATTCCGGCGTGACCAGCTTCATCCGGTGCGGATCACCATTGACCACCGATGTCGCCTCGACCGTGTCTTTCATCGTCTTCAGGCCCACCCAGAGGCCCGAAAACCGCGATAACGCCCAGCCGTAAATGCCATAATCCATAATCTCCTGGACCCCGGCAGGGCTGACGATGGGCATATACGCGTCCATCATCGCCCATTCCGACTGGTGCAGGACGGTAGAGGATTCGCCGGTGTGGTCATCCCCCATCGCCATCAGCACGCCCCCATGCGTGGACGAGCCTGCCATGTTCGCATGGCGCATCACATCGCCAGACCGGTCTACGCCCGGCCCCTTACCATACCACAGGCCGAACACGCCGTCATACTTGCCCTCACCACGCAATTCGGCCTGCTGGGTACCCCAAAGCGCTGTGGCGGCCAAATCTTCGTTCAGCCCCGGCTCGAACAGAACGTCATATTCGGCCAGGGGTTTTGCTGCGCGTTCCATCTGCAGGTCGACCGCCCCCAAAGGCGAACCGCGATACCCTGTGACATATCCCGCCGTGTTCAGCCCCGCCGCCCGATCGCGCGCCTTTTGCATCATCATCATGCGCACCAAAGCCTGCGTGCCGTTCAGCAACACAGGAGACTTCTCAAGGTCGAAGCGGTCATTCAATGAAATTTTCTGATTGGTCATGCCGCGTTCTCCCCTACGTGCAATCGAACTTTAAACTAACGTTAGGTCACAAAAGCTGACCTGTCTAGCGTTGTGTTTTTGCCCACCTTAAAGGCAGGCCGTCTAATACTTGCTCAGCACCCCACCCAACTGCATCTCAAACGAATAATGTTGCAGTGCAGCATGACGCAGGGTTGTTTTTGCGACGATTTTAGCGCAAACAAAGTCATCTTCGAAAAAAGAACTCCCGTTACAAAGGTAGTCCTCATGGATTGGGACAAGCTCAGAATTTTTCATGCTGTCGCAGATGCCGGCAGCTTGACGCATGCGGGCGATAAACTGAACCTGTCGCAATCGGCAGTCAGTCGGCAAATTCGTGGGCTAGAGGAACAGTTGAACACGAATTTGTTTCACCGCCATGCGCGTGGGCTGATTCTAACCGAACAGGGCGAACTGCTGTTTGACGCCACCGTCGCCATGAGCAAGCGGCTTGATACAGCCGCCGCACGCATCCGCGACAGCGAAGAAGAAGTGTTCGGTGAATTGCGCGTGACGACAACAACCGGATTCGGCACCTTGTGGCTCGCACCTCGCCTTCCCAAACTTTATGAAAAATACCCCGACCTCAAAGTTGATCTGATGCTGGAAGAGCGCGTTCTTGACCTGCCCATGCGCGAGGCAGATGTTGCCATCCGCATGAAGGAACCTTCACAGGCAGATCTGGTGCGCAAAAAGCTGATGATGATCAAGATGTGCCTTTACGCATCGCCGACATATCTGGCCGAACACGGCACCCCGCAGCGGCTTGAGGACATGGCCGATCATCGATTGATCTGCCAGAATACCGACAGCGATCAGGTTAATGCTGGTTTGCAACTGGTCCAGCAGTTGATGATGTATGATGTGCGATCAACGCTGACCGTGAATAATTATTTCGGTGTGCTGCAAGGGGTGATTCATCATCTTGGCATCGGTGTTCTGCCTGACTATCTGACCGAGGATTTTCCCGATCTGGTGCAGGTCCTGCCAAATACCGAGTCGGCAGATGTGCCCGTCTTCCTCGCCTATCCCGAGGAATTGCGCGCCTCAAAGCGAGTCGCAGCCTTCAAAGACTTCGTGCAAGACGAGATCATTACCCACCGTAAGCACTTGCGGGATAGGAAAAATGACTAGCCATGCAAGAATCGCATATCGGCCATGCCATAAAAAACTACACTAATGCCTTGATCGGTGCACAACTGCCGCCTAATTGAGCGGTATGAAGGCGACGCCTCCGGGCTGTCACTTCATACCTCCCTGTTGGACTTGGCCGAGCTTCGTGCTCGGCCTTTTTTTTGGCTCACAACTTGGATGCCCTTTGGCCTTTTCCCCAGCCCAGCCTTGATCTAAGAGTACTGCCATATCTGCTAGGGGGATATCACTGCAATGACCGAACCAGCCATCACACCTGAGCTTATCGCCAGCCACGGCATCAATGCTGACGAATATCAGCGTATTCTCGACATCATCGGACGCGAACCCAGCTTTACCGAGCTTGGTATTTTTTCGGCCATGTGGAACGAACACTGCTCGTATAAATCCTCCAAGAAATGGCTGCGCGGTTTGCCGACCACCGGCCATCAGGTGATTTGCGGCCCCGGCGAGAACGCAGGCATCGTTGATATAGGCGACGGACAGGCGCTGGTCTTCAAGATGGAAAGCCACAACCACCCCTCCTATATCGAGCCCTATCAGGGGGCCGCGACTGGCGTTGGCGGCATTTTGCGCGACGTCTTTACCATGGGCGCGCGCCCTATTGCGGCGATGAACAGCCTCAGCTTTGGCTCTCCCGATCACCACAAGACGCGCCAACTGGTGCACGGTGTGGTCGCGGGCGTGGGCGGCTATGGCAACTGCTTCGGTGTGCCGACCGTGGGCGGCGAAGTCCGCTTTGATGCGGCCTACAATGGCAACTGCCTTGTGAACGCCTTTGCCGCCGGCCTGGCCGATACGGACAAGATTTTCTATTCTGCTGCGTCCGGCGTGGGCATGCCTGTGGTCTACCTTGGGGCCAAAACGGGCCGCGACGGCGTTGGTGGCGCGACCATGGCCTCGGCTGAATTCGACGACACGATCGAGGACAAGCGCCCGACCGTTCAGGTCGGAGATCCGTTTACAGAAAAGCGCCTCATGGAAGCGACACTTGAGCTGATGGCCACGGGTGCCGTGATCTCGATTCAGGACATGGGTGCGGCCGGCTTGACCTGCTCCGCCGTGGAAATGGGCGACAAAGGGAACCTGGGCGTCCGTCTGGACCTTGAAAAAGTCCCGACCCGTGAAACCGCGATGACCGCCTACGAAATGATGCTGTCAGAATCCCAGGAACGCATGTTGATGGTTCTGCGCCCCGAGCTTGAAGCCGAGGCCAAGGCCGTCTTCGACAAATGGGACCTCGATTTTGCCATCGTTGGCGAAACAATCGCGGAAGATCGCTTCCTGATCGTGCACAATGGTGAGGTCAAAGCTGACCTGCCGTTAAAAGCCCTGTCTGGAAATGCACCTGAATATGACCGCCCTTGGGTGGAAACTCCCGCCGCCGAGCCGCTGGCCGATGTGCCAGGTGTCGACCCGATTGACGGTTTGCGCGCCCTGCTTGCAAGCCCGAATTATGCTTCCAAAGCATGGGTTTATGAGCAATACGACACGATGGTCATGGGCGACAGCGCCCGCACCCCCGGTCTGGGTTCAGGTATCGTGCGGGTGCATGGTACCGACAAGGCGATTGCATTCACTTCCGATGTGACTCCGCGCTATGTGATGGCAAACCCCTTCGAGGGTGGCAAACAGGCAGTCGCCGAGGCCTATCGCAATCTGATCGCCGTGGGTGCCCTGCCTTTGGCGACGACTGACAACCTCAACTTCGGAAACCCCGAAAAGCCCGAGATCATGGGCCAGTTCGTCTGTGCCCTCAAGGGGATCGGCGAAGCGGTGACAGCTCTCGATATGCCCATCGTATCGGGCAACGTGTCGTTGTATAACGAGACCGACGGCAAAGGCATCCTGCCCACGCCGACCATTGGCGCGGTCGGCCTGCTGACGCACACAGACCAGATCATCGGCAAAGACGTCCGCAGCGGTCATGTGGCGCTGGTGTTGGGCGCAACCAAGGGTCATTTGGGCCAATCAGCCTTGCTGCTTGAGGTCTTCAACCGCCGCGAGGGTGATGCCCCTCACGTGGACCTCGCACTTGAAAAAGCCCATGGCGATTTCATCCGCGACAACCGCGCAATGATCAGCGCCTGTACCGATCTGTCTGATGGTGGTTTGGCGCTGGCAGCGTTTGAGCTGGCAGATCATGCAGGTGTTGGTGTGACTTTGGATGCGGACGACACCCCAACGCTTTTTGGCGAAGATCAGGCGCGCTATTTGATTGCTTGCAACTTCGACCAAGCCGAAGCGCTGATGATCGCATCCTCAAAGGCTGGCGTGCATCTTGAAAGCGTTGGTAAATTTGGTGGTGATCAGGTCCGTTTTGGCAAAGATTCCGCGCCCTTGGCCGATCTTTCAGCAACCTATCATGCTGCGTTTGCCGAGACTTTTGCCTAAGTTAAGATGCGTCGACTTACTCCATTAGGCCCATAAGCCGTGCTTTCTCGCCCATGTCATCGGGGCGGGAAATCACTTGGGCGAGCTCTTCCAAAGACGCAATGGAATGGCCGGCGCGAAAACTGTCCACATGAGGCAGCATCGCGCGAATCCCTGCGGCTTTAGGTGCGAATCCGTCCCAGCGGAGCAACGGGTTCAGCCAGATCAACCGCCGTGCCGTCAGATGAAGCCGCTGCATGTGCCGCGCCAAATCGTCGGGGTTGTCTCGGTCCAGCCCGTCAGTGATCAGCAGCACCACCGCGCCCTGCCCCATGACACGCCGCGACCAATCGCGGTTGAACGCCTCGATACAAGACCCGATCCGCGTCCCACCTTCCCAGTCCTGCGCCTGCGCGCCCGCAGCCTTGAGGGCTGCATCGACATCGCGGGTCGCCAGATGGCGGGTGATATTGGTCAATTGCGTGCCGAAGGTAAAGGCATGGACCTTGGCCCAGCCCGCGCCCTTGGCATTGCTGACCGCGTGCAGAAAATGCAGCACGGTGCGGGAATATTGGCTCATCGAACCTGAGATATCGCAAAGCACCACCAGATTGGGGTAACGCGGGCGCGGTTTCTTGAGCGAGAGTCGATGCATCTCGCCCCCCCGCCTGAGGGCCGCACGCATGGTCTTTTGGATATCGATCCGCCCTTGCGGTGAAACCATACTGCGCCGCGAAGGCATGGGTTTGACAGGCAGCGTCAGCCGCGCCAGCATCCGCTTAGCCTGCGCCATCTCGGCCAGGCTCATCTGTTCGAAATCAAGCGTGCGCAGCCGTTCCTGCGTCGACATCGTCAGGCTGGCATCGACCTCGATCAGGGTTTCTTCGGGCTCTTTTTCTTCGCCCTCTTGTTGTTGGGGGGCTTGCGCGCCATCCAACAGCGCTTCGGCTGCGCGTTTTTCGGCAGCTTGCGCGGGCCGGTCTTCCTGAACACCGCGGATGGCGGGCAGCATCGCAGCCATCATATGTTCAAGATAGCGCGGGTCACGCCAATAAAGCCTGAAGAGCTGCGCAAAGACGGTGCGATGTTCCGGGCGGTTCACGAAACAGGCGTGCAGGGTCCAGTAGAAATCGACTTTATCGGTAAAGCCTGCAGCCTCAACCGCACGTATCGCGTCGATCACGCGCCCCGGCCCGATGGGCAGGCCTGCGCGGCGCAGCGCCCGCGCGAAATGGGTGATGTTACCGGCGAGTTTCGGATTCTCGGGGAGTTCAAGTTCAGGGAGTGTGACCATTTTCTTATGTCATGGGGGCTGTCTGCCCCCATACCCCCGAGGATTTATTTCCATTTGGAAGACGGGTTAGGGTCATTTGGACGGATCCAGAGAGGCTTTGGCTTGGTCGAGGATGCGTTTCGCCTCGGAGCCGTGAAGTTTGGCGATGTCGTCTTGGTATTTCAGGATGGCGCCGAGCGTGTCGGCTATGACCCCGGGGCTAAGCGCAATGACATCGAGGGCGAGCAGGCATTTGGCCCAGTCGATGGTTTCGGCCACGCCCGGTTTTTTGAACAGATCTTCAGTGCGCAGTTGCTGGACGAAAGCCACGACCTCGCGGCTGAGGGCCTCGGAGGCTTCGGGGGCACGGGCAGCGAGGATCTCCATTTCGCGGTCGAAATTAGGGTAGTCCACCCAATGGTAGAGGCAGCGGCGTTTGAGCGCATCGTGCACTTCTCGTGTGCGGTTTGAGGTCAGAATCACGATGGGGGGCTCGGGTGCCTTGATGGTGCCGAGTTCAGGGATGGTCACCTGGAAATCACTGAGCGCTTCGAGCAAGAACGCCTCGAATGGCGCATCGGTCCGGTCGAGTTCATCAATCAGCAAGATCGGCGCACCGCGACCGTCGGGGCGCATGGCCTCAAGCAGCGGTCGTTCAATGAGAAAGTCATCGCTGAACAGGTCCGCCGTCAACGACTTGCGGTCGGCCGTGCCAGAGGCTTCGGCAGTGCGGATCGCAACCATCTGGGCGGGGAAGTTCCACTCGTAAACCGCCGAGGACGCATCCAGCCCTTCGTAGCATTGCAGACGGATCAACTTGCGGTTCAGCCCTGCAGCGAGCGCCTTGGCAATTTCGGTCTTGCCGACGCCAGCCTCGCCTTCCAGGAACAACGGACGGCCCAACGTCAGACTTAGAAAAACCACCGTTCCCAATGCGCGGCCGCAGATATAGCCTTGCCCTTCCAGCATCGTTTGCACGGCATCAATGGACGGTAGATCTTTCATGGTCTTCTCCCCTGCACGCCCCAAAGGTGCATCCTGATCCCTTGCGGTCAAGGGCCAAGGCCCAATGAAGTCAAAACCAGACTTTATTTCGCAAACCCTTTTCGACGACCGGTGTCTCTTCCCGCGACACCAGCGCCCAAAATCCACTATGAATTTTCATATTTTTGCCGCAATGCAAGGATAGCTTTAGTTAATAGCGCATGGAAAATGGGCAAAAATCTATTGAGGACATAACCATGATCGATGCACCCTTCACGATCGACTCATCGTTGGCCGACTTGCAAACAGACGACTGGCTGCAAGCCGTTTCGGAAGTCGTCGAGGGAGACGGATTTTTTCAGACGTTGGGCGAAAAGCACCACGCATTTTCCATCAAGCGCAACAAGACTTTATTGGTCACCTTCGAAACGATCAACGGCATGCGCGCCCTTTCGGAGAAATCGCAGCCCCTGGGTTGGGAGATGGTGCGCAACAACGACTGGTCACATCTTTGTGTCGCCAGCCAAGGCGACACTTGGTTTCGCGATCCGGCAGTCTATGCCTGTTTCGATCAATTGATTGACGACGGATTTTTTGACGCATTTGAAACGGTTCTCTTCTACGGTGCCGGTCCGGCAGGCTATGCAGCGGCGGCCTATTCTGTGGCATCGCCCGGCGCACAGGTTGTTGTCATTCAGCCCCAAGCAACGCTGGATCCCCGGGTCACTGAATGGGATGACCGCTTTGTCGAAATGCGGCGGACGGACTTCACATCCCGCTTTGGCTACGCCCCTGATATGTTGGATGCGGCCAATGAGGCCTTTGTGGTTTACGACCCAAAAGTCGTGTTGGACGCAATGCACGCCAGTCTTTTCACACGGCCAAATGTGACCAAACTGCGCATGCCGCACATGGGGGTCGCGCTGCAAAGCACTTTGCTGTCTCTGGATCAGCTTGAGTCCCTGCTTTTGCTCGCGGCAGACGGCGAACTCAACACGCTGAGCTTTGCCAAGCTATATCGTGCGCGCCGCGACCACCGCAGCTATCTGCAAACCCTTTTGGTGGTGCTTGATGCCGACGACCGCAAGTTGTTGATGCTGAAGCTTTGCAATTTTGTGACCGACCGCATGCCAGCACCGCGCTTTGTCCGCAAAAGACGACTTCTGATTTCTGAATTGCAGATGCTTGAAGAGCATGATGCCGAACAGCCCGTGGCAGAAGATGATGCACCCGAGGCCGAGCAAGCCGCAAAGGACACGGCAAACAAAACCGCCCCCTAGCGCAGATAAAGGGCCTGTGCTAGCAGCTTTGCTATGACACAAACACTGACGCTTCGACGCCCCGATGATTGGCACCTGCACCTGCGTGACGGCGATATGCTGCGCGCGGTTCTGCCACATACAGCAGCCCATTTCGCGCGTGCGATCATCATGCCAAATCTTGTGCCACCTGTCGTTCGGGGGGCAGATGCCGCGGCCTACCGTGACAGGATTTTGGCAGCCCTGCCCGAGGGTTCAGATTTCACGCCGCTGATGACGCTGTACTTGACCGAAGATACAGAACCCGACGATGTGGCCGCAGCACATGCAAGCGGATTGATCACAGCCGTGAAGCTTTACCCCGCTGGTGCCACGACGAACTCTGCCAGCGGTGTTTCGAATTTCGACAAGGTCGCGCCTGTACTGGACAGAATGGCGGACATCGGCTTGCCCTTGTGTACCCACGGCGAAGTTACCGACCCTGAGGTTGATATATTTGACCGCGAAGCTGTCTTTATCGACCGCGTGATGGACCCACTGCGCAAGCGCCATGCGGGGCTCAAGGTCGTGATGGAGCATATTACGACGTCAGATGCAGTCGCGTATGTCCGCTCTGCCGGTGCAAACCTTGGGGCGACGATCACAACGCATCATCTGGTGATCAACCGCAACCATATCTTGGCTGGTGGCATCAAGCCGCATTACTATTGCCTGCCTGTCGCCAAACGCGAAACCCACCGACTGGCACTGCGCGCAGCGGCCACAAGCGGAGACGCGCGTTTCTTTCTGGGCACAGATTCGGCACCACATACGGATGCCAACAAGCTGCTGCCCTGTGGCTGCGCAGGCTGCTTTACAGCGCCCAACACCATGTCGATCCTTGCCGAAATCTTCGAGCAAGATGGCGCATTAAAGCACCTTGAAGCGTTTACATCGCTGAATGGGCCAGCGTTTTATGGTCTGCCCGTAAATGAAGATACACTTACCCTGACCCGAACTTCTGCTGCCTACCCGGACCATATCGACACTCCCGAGGGTCCGGTTACGGTTTTTGATCCGATGATGCCCCTGAACTGGAGCGTTTCACGAGATTGATCCGGTCGTGGCATAGACTTTATGCCTTCGGCGAGGATATTTGAGAGCCAGAGAAGCCAAAGCACACCCAAAAGGACGACAGCTCATGATTCCGACCAGCTATCCCGATTCATCTGAAATGGCGCGCCTGACCGCGCGGATGCTGCTTGAAATCAAGGCCGTGCATTTCAATGCCGCCGAGCCGTTCACCTTGGCCTCTGGCCTGCCAAGCCCGACCTATATCGATTGTCGCAAGCTGATCAGCTATCCCCGCATCCGGGCAACCTTGATGGATTTCCTGACCGTCACGGTCATGCGCGAAGCCGGGTTCGAGGCCTTTGACAATATCGCCGGTGGCGAAACCGCTGGCATTCCGTTTGCCGCGCTGGTGGCCGAACGTATGGCACTGCCGATGACCTATGTGCGCAAGAAGCCCAAGGGTTATGGCCGCAATGCGCGGATCGAGGGCGAGATGACACCCGGACAGCGGGTTTTGCTGGTCGAGGATCTGACCACGGATGGCGGATCGAAGATCAGTTTCGTGGACGCGATTCGCGAAACGGGAGCGACCTGCGCGCATACGGCGGTAATTTTCTATTACGGAATTTTTCCACAAACCGAAAAGACGCTGGGCGACCATGGGGTTAGACTGCATTCGCTGTGCACATGGTGGGACGTTTTGGCCGAAGCCAAGGCGCAAAAGGCGTTTGATGAGGCCACTCTGGCCGATGTCGAAGCCTTTCTGAACGCCCCAAAAGAATGGCAGGACGCGCGGAAAAAATCCTAAATCCACCACATGATCTGGTGGAACCCCTGTCATTTTTCGCAAAATGCTGTAAGGGTTCAGTCGTTCAGGGTTATCCACAAGTTATACAATTTGCAGGTGCCCTGCCGCCTCGGCTAAGTCAAAGTTCGCGGCAAGAATAATTGGGGTTTGAGGGTACATGAACGAGATTTCCAGCATCAACGCCAACGACCTGACGGTTCAGGCGCCAGAGACAATGCCCCATTCCATCGAGGCCGAACAACAGCTTCTGGGCGCGATCCTGACCAATAACGACATCTACGACCGTGTCGCGTCCATCATTGGCCCCAAGCATTTCTATGATCCCGTTCATGCCCGCATTTTCGAGATCGCAAGCGCGCGTATCGCCAAGAACAACCTTGCCTCACCGGTCACGCTCAAGGCGTTTATGGAGGATGACGAAGGCCTGAAGGAACTGGGCGGCCCTGCCTATCTGGTCCGCCTTGCCGGTGCTGCGATCAGTGCCTTTGCCGTGCGCGATTATGCCCAGATGATCTATGATCTGGCGATCCGCCGCGATCTGATCCAACTGGGGCGGGATATCTCGGCCAAGGCCGCGCAGGTTGATGTCATGTCGGAACCGCGTGAACAGATCGTCGAGGCCGAACAGCAACTTTATAAGTTGGCAGAACAAGGCCAGACCGAAAGCGGGTTTCAGAGTTTTCTCAAGGCCGTGACCGATGCCGTAAACGTTGCCAACGCCGCCTATCAGCGCGATGGTGGCTTGTCAGGTGTCTCTACCGGTTTGATTGATATGGATAAAAAGCTGGGCGGCCTTCACCGCTCCGACCTTTTGATCCTTGCTGGTCGCCCGTCCATGGGGAAGACATCGCTGGCCACCAACATCGCCTTCAACGTTGCCAAGACCTACCGCCGCGGCACCTTGCACGACGGCACGGAGGGCGCTGTTGACGGCGGCGTGGTGGGGTTTTTCAGCCTTGAGATGAGCGCCGAGCAGCTTGCCGCCCGGATTCTGTCGGAAGCCGCCGAAATCCCAAGCCAACAGATCCGCTCGGGTGACATGACCGAAACCGAATTTCGCCGCTTCGTTGATGCGGCCAAGGCGCTGGAAGCCTGCCCGCTTTACATCGACGACACGCCTGCCCTACCGATCAGCCAGTTGGCGGCCCGCGCACGGCGTCTGAAGCGGACACATGGTTTGGATGTTTTGATCATCGACTATTTGCAGCTGGTGCGTGGCACCGGCAAGAACGAGAACCGAGTGAACGAAATCTCGGAAATCACCATGGGCCTAAAGGCTATCGCCAAAGAGCTGGATATTCCCGTGATCGCCCTGTCGCAGCTTTCGCGTCAGGTGGAAAACCGCGAAGACAAGCGCCCGCAACTGTCGGACCTGCGCGAATCCGGCTCGATCGAACAGGACGCAGACGTTGTGATGTTCGTCTTCCGCGAGGAATATTATAAAGAGCGTGAAAAACCCGGCGACCATGAGTTGGACAAGATGGCGCTGTGGCAAGAAGAGATGGAGCGGCTGCATGGCCGCGCCGAAGTTGTCATCGGCAAGCAGCGTCACGGGCCGATTGGTACCGTCGATCTAAGCTTTGAGGGGCGCTATACCCGCTTTGGTAATCTTGTGAAGCCTTGGCAAAAGGACAGTGACGATCAGGAATTCTAGCAGAGTGCCGGAGGACCAATCCTCCGGCGCAGCTGTTTATTCGGGCGCTTTGACCTCAAAGCGCATGCCTTTGGCGGTGTCCTTGTCGAAACCTTTCCAATAGGTATGATCTTCCTTGAGCGTCCCGTCCTCGTTCACTGACCACACCCCATCGTTCGAATTTTCGACCAGATTAAGGTAGTCGCCCATTGCAGCGTCTCCCTTGAGGTGTTGATCCATCCAAACGGTCACGAAATGCTGGGCGATGTTGTTCATCCGCACTGTGTCCCAGACCTGATCAATGTAATGCGCAGAGACGTTGAACCCCAGTTTTTCGTCGTAGCGAAAGGATTCTTCGGGTGCTGGCATTGGCGCGGCGGCGTTGTGGCCCGCGTTATCAAAGGTCAAAAGGCTTCTGTTCACGCTGCTGGCGTTTTCCCAGATTGCGCGCACCCCTTTTTCGTACAGCGATGTCATGTCTTGCGAACCCGCCAGAAACAGCATCGGAACCTGAATTCCCTTCAGCCCCTCTGCGTCCCAAAAGCCTGTGTTCATGCCCCAGGGCCCAATGGCTACAGCCGTTTTTATACGCGGATCAGGCAACGCATTATGGGTGTCGGAGCCTGCCTGATGGATCGCAAGCGTACCATGCGGCGCACCCCAGCCATAACCGACAGAGGTTTCAGTCACACCGCCACCAGCGGTGATCACGGCACCGTAGCCCCCCATGGAATATCCCACGATGCCAGCGGTATTCGCGTCGACCAAACCGTTCAGGAATGATGCCTCATCACCTGACAGGCGGGCCATCTCATCCAGAACGAACAGCTGATCCAAGGATCGGTTCACCAATGTCGACCCAAAAGCTGCCTGGGTGCGATAGGTCGAATCCGTGTGGTCAATCGATGCAACAACATAGCCTTTTGAGGCGATGTTCTCGGCGAGGTGCGACATCAGGAAACGGTTGCCCGGATAGCCATGCGAGACGATCACCAGCGGATAGGCCGCGCCTGTTGCAGGATCTGCATCGCGCATCGCCTGACCTTTCAGGGTCACTTCAGTGGTGGCATCACGCAAGAACGCTTTGATCTCGGTATCGCCACTGGCCCCTTCGGCGGCAGGATACCAGACTTCGACGGTCAACGGCCTGTCATAAGTCGGCAGGGTTTCTGGCTTCGGGGCGGCAGAATCGATGGCCAGAATGTCAATCTGCCCCTCATGCACCAACTCGATCTGGCGCACCCCCACAGGCATTTCGCCATAGGCGGCCATTTCGGGCGCATTGGGCAATTGCTGATCAATCCGGTTTTCAGCCACAACCATTGGCGCAGCAAGACCCGCCACAACGGCAAACATCGGCGTTAAGATATATCTTTGGGTCAACATCGGTTTTCCTCCCGGTTTATCGAGTACTCTCAGGCACATGACTTTTACGGGGTCAGGCTAGCCTGTTCGCCGGTCCATGCAAGCAAAACGAGAAGATATCGTTGCGGCAAATGCCCGTTGCTCAAGCAAGCGATGCACAAGGTCCCGCGAAAAAGTGAGGTGACAGAGGCCCAGTTTTCTGTAGCACTTGGGTCATGCGTTTCCTTGTTCTGATCTGTGTTGCCATCCTGTCCACCTTGCCCGCACGCGCTCAGGATCTCGCGGTCGAGGTTGATCTTGAACTGTTTTTGGCCGTCGATGTCTCGCGGTCCATGAACGCAGTCGAGTTGGACATCCAAAGGCGCGGATACGCCGCCGCGCTGACCAGCCCTGATGTGATGAATGCCATTCAAAGCGGAATGCTGGGGCGCGTGGCACTGACCTATGTCGAATGGGCAGGCGACCAATCCCAACGTGTGATCGTGCCCTGGACCCTTGTGCGAAACGAGGCCGAGGCACGGACTGTTGCCAATACGATAACCGCCGTTTTTGACGACAGCCTGCGCCGTACATCCATAAGCGGCGCTATTGACTATGCCGTGCGTGACTTTGAGGGCAACGGCTATCAGGGACTGCGCCGCGTGATCGACATTTCCGGCGATGGTCCCAACAATCAGGGCCGCCCCGTGCTGGATGCCCGCCAAGACGCCTTGGACAAACGCATCACCATCAACGGCCTGCCCCTCATGACCGAAGATGCGCTGAGCTCCTTATGGGGCATCCCCGATCTTGACGCCTATTATAAAAGCTGCGTTATCGGCGGGCCGGGTGCCTTTATGATCCCGGTCGAGGGATGGCCGCAATTCCCCGACGCGGTGCGCCGCAAACTGGTGCTTGAAATCGCAAACCTTGTCCCCCTGACGCCTGCCCGCATCATCAAGGCGCAAGCCAGCGCGCCTTACGATTGCCTGGTAGGTGAAAAGCTTTGGGAACGAAATCGCAGTTATTTCTCTGAACCGTAAGCGTTCAGGCGCTTGACGTTGGCGCATATCCGGTCAAAACAAAATCATGACAACTGCAACGCTCACCATCGATCTGCCTGCTATCGCGGCCAATTGGCACGCGCTGAACCGCTTGACCGACAGCGAAACCGCCGCCGTTCTCAAAGCGGATGCCTACGGACTTGGCATTGAGCGTGTGGCCCCCGTGCTCGCATCCGAAGGCGCGCGGGAATTTTTTGTCGCCGTCGTCAAAGAGGGCGCAACGCTGCGCCGCATCCTTGGCCCCGGCCCCCGGATCAACGTCTTCTCGGGCCACATGCACGG
>JAGXHA010000047.1 GCA_024636475.1 Roseobacter sp.
CGACCCTCCCCGCACCAAGCTCGGCCAACCGCTCGGCCAGCTTTGCAATCGCAGCCAGGTTGATGGCATCGCCCATGTCGCGGGCGGGTGAACCCTCGGCCACGGGCAGACCTGAGGTCAGAAAACCACCGTCATTCATCAAGTGATAGGCGATTCCAACGTCACGGCCGATTAACGGATCCATCCCGTCCCCGTCGCGCCGAGCGGGACGCGCGATCATGTCGCGATAGAGCCCCGCCTGCAGATCCCATCCCGCCTCCATCCGCTTGCGCCGGGCTGATGTGCCACTCTTCTTGTGGTCAACGACAAGCAGCGCTCCGTCTGGCAATTCAAGGATCGCATCTGCCTTTCCGTGAAGGTTGATGCCATGCGCCTCACCAGCCAGCCAGATCTCGTTGCCAATGATTTTTGCGCCGAGCGCCAACAGATACTCGCGCCAGCGGAGGGCCGCCTGAAGGATCTCGCGTTCCAGCCCGCTGCGTTCCATTTCCCATGACGCGCTGCGTAGAAACCCGGCATGGCGGGTCAATGCGAGATCATAGGCGTCGGCCACTGCCCCGGTCAGGGCCGCGGGGTCAGGAATGGGCTGGTCCTTGAGAAACACATGCTCGAACACATCATGGGCGATGTTTCCTTTGGCCATGACATCCAGCTCTTCTGCCGACCAAGTCATATCACTGGCTGCGACTTCGCCCAGAAGCCAGGCCAGCGGGCTAACCAAAAGCGTCTCCAGCCGCGAGGGTGATTGAGGTTTCATCGTTCCGTCCTCTTTTTGGCGTAGGGCCAACAAGTCGATCGCCGGGAAAACTAAAGCCTCTGGGAGATCGTGCTGTTCCGGCAACGAAGGCAGGTGATGGTGCGGGATGGGCCAGTCTGCGGGCGGCATGAGCGACAGGTCCCGGATCAAATCGGCAGCCTCCTCGATAGCCTCGATCGCGCGGGCAACCAGCGAAAGCCCTGCTGATGGTTGCAGACGCGTACCAGATAAATCGCGCCAGGGGATCAGGAATGTCACCGTCTGTGAAACCGCCTGAAGCTGTTGGTCAAATAACGACAGCCCATGCGCCAGCCCTTCGGCCCGACCTCGCAGCGTTAGACCAGTGGCTGCGCGGATGGCGGCAATCTCGCTTTCCAGAAACATCGGATTGCCGCGCGCTTGGCTCGGGTAAAGCCCATCGGTGAAATCCGTCACGATCAGATGTCGGCAGGGGCGCCACGGGCTTTCTTGCGCGGACCACAGGCTGACGCCCTCTAGGTTGCGGTCTGGATCAGCGCCTTGTGGCGGTGCAATCTGGATGCCACGCAGGATCGTCTCCCACTCCGGGTTGCCGTCACCGGGCGGGATGGGCAGGCGCGCGCGGACTTCGGCACCTTGTTTGATCCTTTCACAGATACGGTCAATCAGGAAACGCAACTGCGCCAGACTGCCCGCCGAAGACCGGATGTCTTTCCACAATTCCTTGTGCGCAGGGGTGGGTGACAGGATCTCACCCCGGAAATCGCCGCTGATCAGGCTTTCGGCCAGATCACGCCCGGATTGCGAGGACCAGGGCATCAGGGGTGATAGCGCAAGGCTTGCCAGTACCATTGCCGGGGTCGGTGTGCGCTTGGCCAGTGCCAGATGAAGGGCTGTCTCACCGATGGCGTCGCGCTCGGGCAAGCTGCCGGGCAGGCCAGACAGCTGCACGCCTTGCTCGGAAAAGGCGCGGGCGATTTGGCTTGAATTATTGCCTGTCATAACAGCGATGTCGCGGGCGGGAACGCCAGCCTCAATCAGTGCGCGAGCCCGCGCCGCCGCGAAATCAGCACAGGCCGCCGGATCACGCAAGCCAAAGAAGGCAAGGCTGTCGTCAATTTTCCCAATAGCAATTTCCGGCGCAGAGACCCCACCCTGCAAGGCATGCAGGGTGCTTCCAACCGGAGCGGCAAGGCCTTTGGCGGGCGCGGGGACTGTGCCAAACTCTTGTTCCAGGCGCGCATACAAAGCCTGCATCGCGGCAGGTGCAAGGGGGTCGAGCGATCCTTCGACCACGGGCAGAGGATCAAGGAACTTCCCATGCGGAAGCTCCAGAACATGTCGCACCGTGGCCAACCCCTCGGGCAACGCATCGCCCAGACGACGCCACAGCCCGATCAACGCATCCAGGTGCCGCCTCGCGCGGCCGTCCTGCAAAGAACCCGCCGCAGGCACGCGCAAATCGTCGGTCGCCAGCACCAGGTCCCCCAACGCCACGCTGACTGCCGAAATCGTCTCGACTGGTGCGTTGGCAACACTCTCATTCCAGACTGGATCGGGGGCGTCGACAATAACCCGCCCCGGCGCCCATTCCGTCGATACGGGTGCAAGTGAAAGCTCTGCAAGGCCGGTATCGGTCAGGCGATACTGCAGACCAGAACGGGGATCAGCGACGAGAAAAGGGTAAAACATGGTTTGCCTGCAAATAATGGCGCTGTTGCGCGGAGCCGCTTTCAACTGATATTGTTTCCTATTGCATTGATTATGTTTCAAATACCGCACAAATTCAACGGTGAGCGTCGTAACAATAGCCCAAAGTAAAAGCAGCGTGTGACCACTGGGCCGAGTACGACGAAGGCCTTTGGCATCGTAGTGATATGACGATTTGGATCGACGATGGCGCACTTGCGATGTGGTCGGTGCCGCTGCGCACGGCACCCAGTAGCCAGAAGCGGTCATGTTCTGCTTTCGTCGCCAGCTATCTGTATGCCGCGTGACAAACAAAGTACGAACCCTCTCACCCAGTTTACCGCGGTACAGCTGTCACTTACACTCAAAAGCCTGCTTGGAAATTCAGCCATTTAAAGCGGTTTCAGATTGTCTTCAGTTAGTCGCGCTTCGCCCTTCCAAAGGTAAACACACGGATCGGTTGGATAATCCAAACAGATAGCATTGTGGGCCTCGATCCTTGGAGAACCTTGCATCTTGTAGTGACCGACGAAGACCGGCGGTGCGTCATTGGGATACAGAGGGACAGCCTCTGCGCCACTGACTGGAGTATCTGGAAGTTCACTCAAATCAGGCACCGCCAAGGCAACCTCGCGCCATGTTCCGTTTTGGGCCTTCCACCAGGCAAGACGAACATGTCCGCGTAGCTTTTTATTATTATCGTGAAACTTGATCACGTTGGGCAATTCCACCTCTGGGCCCGACGTAAGCCGTTCCACCGCTTGAGCAAACTTCGTTTTCTTTTCTGAAACCTCCAGCAAGTCCTCCACTTGCAAGCGACCATCCGGTCGACGCTCCGCAACAGTTGCAATGGCATCGTCATCCCAGCAGGCGTGAACAAGCCGGAAACCGTCGAGTTCAAGCCAGAGGGGCAAAGTCAGGAACCAATCTGTCCATTTGAGCGCTTCTGGGGTTCCTATGCCAAACTTATCAATGAAGCTTCTATGCTGCTTACGGTGATCATCAGATTGCGAGCGCAGCGGTTTCTGATCAACAGAGTGAGGGCGAAGCGGTTTAAGATCATCACCCATGTGAAACAGGATCGCATTGAGTTCGTGATTGCCCATGACGGCAACGGCGCAATTGCTATCCACGAGAGACCGAACTTCGTTCAGAACGGCTTCATCGTCTTCGGATTCCACATTTCCAGCATCAATAAAGTCTCCAAGAAAAGCGATGGGCGTGTTATCAGCGGCCTTTAAGCTGTCCTTTAGTCTCTGATGGTCGGCGTGCAGATCGGGGATGATGGCGTATTTGGTCAATAGAAGTCTCCTGTTAATTTTTTAGTGGGGGTATGCCGCGCATGTTTACCTGACCCCTTCGGTATGCTTTCTCAAGGATCTCAACTGGATTGCCGTCCAGATCGAAGCGCACGGCATGATCCGGGGTGTGATTGATAACGAAACCTGTCACGATCCCAAAGCCGGGTAAACCTTTTGGTAAACACTCCAAGATCCATTTTGGCCACTGAACTGCTGGGATAGCCTCTGGCAGAATAATACTCAGTTTTTTGTCTGAGCCTGTCATAGCAGCGGCAAAAATGGGCTGTGGAAGTTTGTGTGCCGTAGTCAGCACAGCGTGTGGTTGGAATTCCGCACGCCATTCATCGTCTTGTTTTTTAGAGCAGATATCTCGGCTTGCCTGAATGGCCTCATCCACCACTTCCTGCGACACTTCCAAAATCGTCGCAAAGTCTTTTCGCATATGAGGCATGTCGCGCATGTTGTTGTCATAAAAACTTTGGAATAGATTTTTTGTCTTAGCATTCTGCTTAAAGCCCAGCTTTCCAGTGAAGTCCCCCCGTGGAAGACCAAGCTCCGTCAGCCGCAGTTCAACAAGTTCAAGTAATGTCATTCTTAGGTTTCTCGTAAGCGGTTACATATCAGGTGGAAAACATCCTCGTCTGGCTGACGCCCCTTAAGGGTATCGGCCTAAATGGCTTAGCGGGTGAGGCAGATCTCAACGAAGGCATCATTCGCCCCACGCACCGACTTAGGATTCGAGGTTCGGCGCTTTGAAATCAAATTTCTCGGCAAGGATCACCAAAAGCTCGGACATATGGTCGAAACGGTGAGAGCCGCCTTCAAACGTCGTCATGGGTAGCTGGTTAGAAACCACAGCTTGGGTTTCCTGCGCATCGATCACCTCATCTCCAAGGTCGAGCACAATTTCACCGGGTCCATCAACTCGGAACGGAATGTCCTGATATGCTCGGACGACTTCTTTTTTAAGGTCGTAGGGCGTCCCAAAATGGGTCTGCCCACGCCCAAGATATTTTTGTAACGAAGCTGTAGGCGACAGGGCAGGGTTGATAGCGATGAACGGCAGAGTGAAGACACTGCCCAGCCAAGCTGCGAAGAACCCACCCATACTTGTTCCCACGATCAACGTTCTGCTTGACCCCTGTATCTCTGCTGTGAACGCCTCGAAAACCTGTTTTGGGGGGCAGGTATAATCGACCGTGACGCCGTGAACCGGAGCAAGGATAGATAAAGCTTTCACCTTGTCCTTTCGGGGATCAAAATTTGATGCAAAGCCATGACAGTACATGATCCGGTCTACTGTCGGTCTATCAATTTTACTCATATTGGGCCGGTTCCTCATTTGTCTAAAATTCGACTTTCCCTGTTTTAGGTCGCTGGTACTCAGGCTCCCGGATAAGCATTCCAGAGATCTTCGGCGCTGCCACTCTCATGCTCAATACAAAGGTAGTCGTGTACCAAACGCGTTATGATGTCTGCGCCCTCTATGGCGCTTGACCACTGATGTTTAAGGGCCGCCGCAGGGTCGATTAGACCAAGCATGTTTCCAGCGATTGCACCTGTAGAGTCGCTATCGCCTCCATGCAGAACAGCGATCTGGAGACCCTCATCGAATGATTTGCCGGCCAAACATGCATAGAGCGCAATTGCCAA
This sequence comes from Roseobacter sp., assembly GCA_024636475.1. GTDB lineage: Bacteria > Pseudomonadota > Alphaproteobacteria > Rhodobacterales > Rhodobacteraceae > Sulfitobacter. The sequence continues at coordinate 5,380 of JAGXHA010000047.1, forward strand.
CGCCTCCTCGGCGACCCAGCCGCCACCAAGCGCCTCGACAGTTTCAGCTGTTCCATCCCGGGGGGCCTCAAGAGCGTTTCGTATCGCTTGGACGGTCTCTTCCCCATCCTTCATGCGGGCATAGGTTTCAGCGATGTGTGTTGCACTCTCTTCAAGGCCTACACCCATCGACACGTCGGCCAACATCTCAGCCCAAGCCGCCGCAGCGATCTGTCCTGTGGGATGTCCGTGTGTTAGGGCGGAGGTCTCCAACGCGATCGATTGCACCTGGTCACGGGAAACCATCAAAGCAACCGGTGCCACACGCATGATCGTACCACAGCCTTTGCTGTCGTTCTGTGCGGCAGCTCCAAAACGCGCGCTCTGCTCAAGGGCCGACATGCAGGTGAGGCCCGGGGCCCGCCGTACCCAAAGACGGCGATCCGTGATCAGGCCAACATCATCCGTTTCGACACGCGGCTTGCCGCCTTGGGTCCGGAGCCAGCGTAGAAGGGCGTGATGCACAACAGATGGTGGGTGACAGATGCCTTTTAGTGCGCCGCGAACATGAGCTCGGATCATGCCTTCAGCTGTAAACAAGGTCATCTGCGTGTCATCTGTGATCGCGCCCCGCAGTCCTTGATGGAGCGGCAGGTCCATAATCCCTTCTGGGAAACGCCGACGGATTTGATCCAGCGACAGAAACTCGATGTCAGCGCCCAAACTGTCGCCGATTGCACCTCCGATCAGGCTAGCATGAAGGCGAATGCCGGGCAGATCATAATGGC
>JAGXHA010000048.1 GCA_024636475.1 Roseobacter sp.
ACGTGGCGGAAATCAGGAAGAGGTAACTATGAATAAATCCGTATTTTTTGGTGCGATGACAGTGGCTGGCGTTCTTGCCGGTGCATCTGCTGCCGCAACACTTGACGACGTAAAAGCACGCGGCAAACTGAACTGTGGTGTTACAACCGGTCTGGTTGGCTTTGCTGCGCCAAACGCAAATGGCGAATGGGAAGGTTTTGACGTTGCAGTTTGCCGTGCCGTTGCAGCCGCCATTTTCGCTGACCCAACAGCTGTTGAATTCATTCCGACAACTGGCAAGACCCGCTTTACCGCACTTGCATCGGGCGAGATCGATTTTCTTGCACGCAACACCACGTGGACATTTTCGCGTGACACAGACCTGAAGTTCGACTTCATCGGTGTGAACTACTACGATGGTCAGGGCTTTATGGTCCCCAAGGCACTCGGCGTTTCTTCCGCCAAGGATCTCGACGGCGCGACAGTCTGCATTCAGACCGGTACAACAACCGAACTGAACCTTGCTGACTTCTTCCGTGCGAACAACATCTCGTACGAGCCCGTGCCAATCGAGACAAACGCTGAAGGTCAGCAGCAGTACCTTGCCGGTGCTTGCGACACCTACACGACCGACGCATCCGGTCTGGCGTCTACACGCGCCACATTCGAGGCACCTGGCGATCACGTCATTCTGCCGGAAATCATCTCGAAAGAGCCGCTGGGCCCATTGGTACGCCATGGTGACAACGACTGGGGCGACATCACCCGTTGGGTTTTGTATGCTCTGATCGCAGCTGAAGAGCTGGGTGTGACATCGGCAAACGTCGAAGAGATGGCCGCAAACACAACCAACCCTGAAGTTGCCCGCCTGTTGGGCACCGAAGGCACATTGGGTGCAATGATCGGTCTTGAAGCTGATTTTGCCAAGAACGCAATCGCGTCCCAAGGCAACTACGGCGAAATCTTTGCCAAGAACATTGGCGAAGAGACACCAATCGGTCTGGCCCGTGGGTTGAACGCTCAGTGGACAGATGGCGGCCTGATGTACTCGCCTCCTTTCCGCTAAATACTTTGCCAAGGGGCGCGGTTTATACCGCGCCCTTTGTGCCCTTTACGACAAAAAATGAACCCGGCCGGTGACATCGAATGATGCGCAATAAATAGGTCCGGAACACAGGGATAATCTGATGACGACAATGTCCGACCCTAAACAGGGCTCGTTCCGGCTGTCGATGTTGCTGAACGACACCCGCTATAGATCCTATACATTCCAGTTTATCGCCTTGATCCTTCTCATCGCGTTGATGGCCTTTTTGGGAATCAACCTGGTGCGAAATCTGGCGAGCGCTGGACTGAATATTTCCTACGAATTTCTGAACGTGCCCGCGGGCTATGACGTTCAACAGACATTGATCGATTATAACAGTCAGTCCAGTAACCTTCGTGCTGCGATGGTTGGGATTATCAACACGCTTCTGGTCGCTTTTCTTGCCTGCGTAACCGCTACAATTCTAGGTGTGATCGCAGGCGTTGCGCGCTTGTCCAAAAACTGGCTCGTCTCAAAGCTGATGGCTGTCTACGTCGAGATTTTCCGCAACATCCCTGTGCTGATCTGGATCTTGATGATCTACACGTTGATGACGGCTGTGTTGCCTGCGCCAAATGCGTTCCGCGGTGATAATGCCACGTCCAGCATGTTGTTTGACGCCTTCGCCTTTACAAACCGCGGTGTCTATATTCCCGCGCCGGTTTGGGGGCCGGGGTCGATGGTCGTTGTCGCGACCTTTGTTCTGTCGATCATCGCCGCAATTTTCTATCGTCGCTATGCGGTGAAATTGCTGTTTGATACCGGTAAGTTGCTGCCCATGGGGTGGCCGACGCTCGCCATTCTAGTGGTACCGACGCTTTTGATGTTCTTTGTCATGGGCCGCCCGGTCGGTTTGGATTACCCGGCCTTGCGGGGTTTCAACTTTCAGGGAGGCATTCAAATTGGTGCGCCGCTGATTGCTCTTTGGCTGGCTTTGTCAGTCTACACCGGCGCGTTTATCGCTGAAAACGTGCGTGCTGGCATTCAGGCAATCTCGAAGGGCCAGACCGAGGCTGCATCGTCGCTGGGTTTGCGCCCGAAGCGCGTGATGAACCTTGTTGTTCTGCCGCAAGCGCTGCGCGTCATCATCCCGCCGCTGATTTCGCAGTACTTGAACATCACCAAGAACTCGTCGCTGGCAATCGCTGTGGGCTATGCAGATATCACCGCGACGCTGGGCGGAATTACCCTGAACCAGACTGGGCGTGCGATTGAATGCGTTTTGCTTCTGATGCTTTTCTATCTCACGATCTCGCTGTCGATTTCCGCGATCATGAACGTTTACAACAATAACTTCAGCCTGAAGGAGCGGTAAGATGTCGGATACACATGCCCAAACCGTTACCTATGTCCGTGACACCATGTTGCCGCAGTCGGCACCACCGTCAACGGCGCAAGGCCCCGTTAAATGGCTGCGCGAAAGCCTGTTCTCGTCTATACCGTATACGATTCTGACAATCGCGGCGGTCTATGTGATTTACGTAGTCCTTGCGGGTTTCCTGCCGTGGCTTTTGGGGGGCGTCTGGACAACTTCCAATATCCGGGAATGCCGCGAAGTGCTTGATGGTGCTTCGGGGGGCTGTTTCTCTGTACTGTCAGAGCGTTGGAACCAGTTGCTGTTCGGCATCTCTTATCCACGTGACGGGTACTGGCGTCCGACATTGGCCTTTGTGCTTTTGTTTGTCGCGATTGCGCCCATCTTGTTTTCTGCCGCACCGCGCAAATTGCTGATTGTGACGGGGCTTTACCCGTTCATCGCGTTCTGGCTGATCTGGGGTGGGTCGCTTCTCTTGCCTCTGTCGGCTTTGCTGAGCATCGGGGCCGGCTATGTCGTCTATAGCAAGCTGGTCAAAAGAAGCTTTGGCGCAGGATTTGGCGCTGGTGTGGTCGTCGCAGCGGTACTTTGGATGATCCTTGGGTTGATCACCCCAAGCCTTTCCGGTGTGTTAGCACTTGAAGAGGTCGCCTCGCGCAACATGGGGGGCTTCATGCTCAACATGATCCTTGGCGTGATCTGTGTGTCACTGTCTCTGCCCTTGGGGATCGTGCTGGCACTTGGCCGACAGTCCAGCTTGCCGATTATCAAGTTGATTTGCGTTGTATTCATCGAGTTCATCCGTGGTGTCCCGCTGATTACGTTGCTGTTTGTGGCAAACGTGGTTTTGGCATATTTCCTGCCACCGGGTACAAACTTTGACCTGATCCTGCGCGTGATCATCATGATCACCATGTTTGCGTCTGCCTACATCGCCGAAGTCATCCGGGGCGGGCTCGCGGCCTTGCCACGGGGACAGTATGAGGGCGCAGAAAGCCTTGGCCTTGATTACGCGCAGTCGATGCGTCTGATCATTTTGCCGCAAGCGCTGAAAATATCAATTCCCGGGATCGTTAACGTTGCTGTGGGCCTGTTCAAGGACACAACCCTTGTGTCGATCATCTCGATGTTCGACCTGGTGGGTATGATCCGGGGGCCGATCCTCGCATCAACCGATTGGAACGGCGTTTACTGGGAGCTTTGGGGCTTTGCCGCGCTGCTGTTCTTCGTCGTTTGCTACGGCATCTCGCAATATTCACAATGGCTGGAACGTCAACTCCAGACCGAGCACGGTTAAGGAAAGGCTGAACTTATGGCTGAACAAGCACAAGCATTGAAGGTCTCGGACGAGGTCGCCATCAGCATCGAGAAGATGAACAAGTGGTTCGGTACCTTCCACGTCCTGCGCGACATAGATCTGACCGTCTACAGGGGGGAACGCATCGTTATCGCGGGGCCTTCCGGTTCGGGTAAGTCGACGTTGATCCGCTGCATCAACGCGTTGGAGGAGCATCAAAAAGGCCGTATCGAAGTGGACGGCACGGTCCTTTCGTCTGACGTGAAAAACATCGACAAGATCCGGTCAGAGGTTGGCATGTGCTTTCAGCACTTCAATCTGTTCCCGCATCTGACGATCTTGGAAAACTGTACCTTGGCCCCGATTTGGGTACGTAAAACACCCAAGAAAGAGGCCGACGAAATCGCGATGCATTTCCTTGAAAAAGTTAAGATTCCCGACCAGGCCGATAAGTATCCCGGCCAGTTGTCCGGTGGTCAGCAGCAACGTGTGGCGATTGCGCGCTCCTTGTGTATGCGCCCCCGCATCATGTTGTTCGATGAACCGACATCCGCGCTAGACCCTGAGATGATCAAGGAAGTTCTGGACACGATGGTCGAGCTTGCGGAAGAAGGCATGACCATGATCTGCGTGACCCACGAGATGGGGTTTGCCCGTCAGGTGGCCAACCGCGTGATCTTTATGGATGACGGCCAGATCGTCGAGCAGAACGAACCTGAAGAATTTTTCAACAACCCACAAAGCCCACGGACCAAGCTGTTCCTGAGCCAGATTTTGGGTCACTGATACGAAGTTGGGGCGGGGGGCAACCCCGCCCTATGTCGGCGTGGGCAGATCGCGCGGCACGACAATGTTCGTTACTTTTCCAAGGCCCCATGTCACATCAACCCAGTTTTCCACATCAAATGTCGCGACGATTGTCGCTCCGGTAGGATAGTGGTGCATTCCATCAGGGTTTGGTGGCGTCTTGACAATCTGCTCTGCCATAGCGGCAATGCCCGGATTATGACCTACCAAAAGAACTGTCTCGGTTTTGGCTGATTGCAGGATTTTCAATATCTGGTTTGCATCAGCCAGATAAAGATCTTTCTCAAAACGGACATCCGGCGCGCCTTCGACGGCAAGAAGGTCAAGGGTCTGGCGCGTTCTGGTCGAGGTCGAACAAAGCACGCTTTCCGGGACAAGTCCCCTTTCTTTCAACCATATACCAAGCGAGGCGGCATTCATTTTGCCGCGTTCGTTCAATGTGCGGTCGTGGTCTGAGCTGCCTGCCTTTGACCAATCAGACTTTGCATGCCGCATCAGTATCAGACGTTTCATATCAGCCCTTGCGGATAATACTGCCAGCCCCGTGCTCGGTAAATAATTCAAGCAGGCAAGCATTGGGCGCACGACCGTCAAGGATAACGGCAGCGCGCACGCCACCCTCGATTGCCTTAAGCGCGGTTTCGGTTTTCGGGATCATACCGCCGGCAATCGTACCATCGGCCACCATCTCGCGGATCTGGGCGGCAGTGAGTTCCGTCAACACCTCGCCCTGCGCGTTCTTGACGCCGGCGACGTCTGTTAGCAGCAGCAACCGGTCTGCCTTGAGCGCGGCAGCGATCGCGCCAGCAGCTGTATCGCCGTTGATATTGAATGTTTCGCCGTTGCGTCCCATGCCTAGCGGCGCGATGACGGGAATGATCCCTTTATCGGCGAGATCACGCAGCAGACGCGGGTTCACCTCTGTTGGTTCGCCGACAAGGCCCAGTTCGGGGTCTTCTTGATCACAAATGATCAATCCGCTGTCTTTCCCTGAAACGCCGACACAGCGACCGCCTTGGGCTGTGATAGCCTGGACGATGCGTGCGTTAACCAAGCCAGATAAGACCATCTCGACCACTTCCATGGTCGCAGCATCAGTAACGCGCTTGCCGTTAATAAACTCCGACTTGATATCAAGCCGCTTGAGCATCGCGTTGATCATCGGACCACCGCCATGGATGATCACGGGGTTCACACCCACTTGCCGCATTAATGCAACGTCGCGGGCGAACTCTTCCATGGCTTCATCGCTGCCCATGGCATGCCCGCCTAGCTTGATGACGACTGTCGCGTCGGCGTAGCGTTGAAGATAGGGCAACGCTTGGCTAAGCGTTTGCGCGGTGGCGATCCAATCGCGATTCATATCTTGTTTTCTCATTCTATGCCTTAGGCGACCACCATTAAACGCTACTCCAACGTGCTGATAATGGCACGTAGCGTGGGAATACCCCAACCTTTTTCCGAGGACGACACAACGATTTCCGGGTAGGCGGCAGGGTGTTTGGAAAGGGCGCCGCGCACTTGGTCCAGTATTTTGGCGCGCTCTGTTTCTTTGACCTTGTCCGACTTGGTCAAGACGCATTGGAACGTCACCGCTGAACTGTCGAGCAATGACATGATTTCGTCATCGACTTTCTTGACCCCGTGGCGGGCGTCGATGAGCACAAAGGCGCGGCGCAGGGTCTGGCGCCCCGACAGATATTGCTTAAGCAGTCGTTGCCATTTTTCGACAACAGGCAGGGGCGCATTTGCGTAGCCATACCCGGGCAAATCCACCAGATAGGTGTCTTCACCAGCGGTGAAAAAGTTAATTTCTTGGGTGCGGCCTGGAGTATTGGACGCGCGTGCCAGCGCCTTCATCCCGGTCAGGGCATTGATCAGCGTGGACTTGCCGACGTTTGAACGGCCGGCAAAGCAAACCTCCATCCGATCGGCTGGCGGTAGCCCGTCCATTGCGACGACGCCTTTCACAAAGAGGGTGTCGCCTGCGAACAGGAGTCTCCCTTTTTCGGCAGTCATTGCGTCGGGCTCTTCTGCGATATTGAACTGTATTTGCATCAGATCACCTGTGCTTTATCACCCAGCGAAAGGTCGCCGGATTGGATGACTTCGGCATAGACGCCAAAGTCTTGATGGCCAAAAACGCTGTTTAGAACGTCAAGCGTTCCGATGTCGCGCACTCCCGATACAGGGTTGGTATTCGTCACCATGCAACGCTTGATCGGTTCGCGAACACGCAAAACAGCCGTTCCAATTTGTAATTCTCGACCGATCCACCCGAACTCGGCCCAGGGAGCGACGTCTTCCAGCCAGATATTGCCCCGCCAGCGTTCTTTCGTGATCGGTTGACCCAAAGCGTCGGCAACGGCTGCATGAGAGGCCATGTTCATAATTGACACCGAAGGATAGGCGCTGTCGGTCATCCCGCGATCAGGGGCGGTCACAATATTTTTGGGTATGCTCCGCCCAGCCGGGCACAGTGGTGCGACCCAAGCAAGAAAGCGTGGCACATCGACGTGGTCGTCGGGCAGAAAGGTCAACGGTTCAAGATCCTGATGGGTCAGGGTCACACGGCGTTCATCCTCGTTCAGGGTTGCCCAAATGCCGGCAAGGCCGGGCGTGCGAGATCCGATCACAAAGTTTTGGCAGCTTGCCCATTCCGGCTGTGACGCGTCAAACTTGGTGGCGTCGTGGATGACTGCCCAAACCCTGTCCCAAGGCATCGTGCGCCCTGCGGTCAGGCGCACGTCTTCAATCGCTTCGCGCCCGTGGCTTTTGATCGGATGCCGGTAGAGCGCATTAACCAGCATTACTTTTTGCCTTTGCTCGGCGCTTTGGTGCTATTCGCAGCGTCTTTGGACTTTCGCTTCAGACCGCCTGTAATGTTCCCAAGCAGGTCGGGTTTGTACCCTTGACTGCGCATGATCAGGTATTGCTGCGTGAACGTGATGGTATTGTTCGCAATCCAGTACACAACCAGTCCAGAAGCAAATCCTCCCAACATGAACATGAACACCCAAGGCATCCAGGCAAAGATCATTTGCTGTGTGGGGTCGGTGGGGGCCGGGTTCAGCTTTTGCTGCAAGAACATCGAGACACCCAAGAGCAGCGGCAGAATACCGATAAAGACCAGCGCCATGATTGAACCGGCGTCGGGCGCGGCCCATGGCAGCAATCCGTAGAAGTTAAAGATCGAGGTGGGGTCTGGCGCGCTCAGATCTTGGAACGGACCAAAAAATGGCGCGTGACGCAGTTCGAGCGTGACAAAAATAACCTTGTAGAGCGAGAAGAAGATCGGGATTTGCATGATGATGGGCAAGCAACCGGCGGCGGGGTTCACCTTTTCACGCTTATAAAGCTCCATCATGCCTTGCTGAAGCTTCTGGCGATCTTCGCCCGCGTCTTTCTTTAGCTTTTCCATTTGTGGCTGAAGCTCTTTCATCTTCGCCATCGAGACGTAAGATTTATACGCGAGCGGGAATAGCAACGCTTTGATCAGCAGGGTAAGGCCGATGATGGCGACACCCATGTTTCCGATCAGGATGTTAAGGTGATGGAGCACCCAAAAGATCGGCTTGGTCAAGAAAAAGAACCAACCCCAATCGATCGAGTCGATAAACTTGTAGACGCCTTTTGTTTCATAGGCGCGCAGGGTTTCCCATTCTTTTGCGCCAGCAAACAGCTGTGTGGTAACACTGGCTGTTGAACCCGCAGCAATCGTTTGGGTCGGCAAAACAGCTTCTGTCTGGAAAATATCAGTTGTTGGCAGGTATTTCACAGTCAGACGCGATGCCTGCGTAGGATCTGGGATCAGGTTTGTCATGAAATAGTGGCCGGTAAAACCAATCCAGCCGTTGGTGACCCCGTCAATACGTTCGGACGGCACTCCATTCACGACATCGAGATCGGGAATATCCTTCCAACCTGTTTCCAGAAGTTCGCCATTGTTCATCGCGACCATGCCTTCGTGCAGGATAAAGAAGTTTTGCGCATCAGATGGGATGCCATGGCGGGCAATTATGCCGTAAGGGGCCATGGTGACGGATGTTTCTGAGGTATTCTCGACCGACTGCTCGACATTGAACATGTAGTTTTCGTCAATCGAGATCACTCGGGAGAAAATCTGTCCAGCGCCGTTATCCCACGAAATTGTGATTGGCGAGCCGACCGACAACGTTTCACCCTCGATCAGCGACCAAAGGGTGTTCGGGCCTGGAACCTGTTCTGGCGCGATACCCGCGCCTGCGGCCCAGCCGTACAGCGCATAATATGCGTCTTGGGTGCCTGCTGGTGACAGCAGCGTCACGATCGCCGCATCGTCATCAATTGTGGTGCGGTAATCCTTGAGCAAAAGATCGTCCACCCGGCCACCAAGCAGAGAAATAGACCCTGTCAGGCGCTTTGTCTCAATCGGAACACGTGGGGCCTGTTCAAGCGCTTCGGCACGTGCTTCTGCTGGATTGGCAACCGTTTCAGTTGCCGCAGGAGCGGGCAAACCGGCATTCGGTGCCATAATGTCTGACGGCGCTTGCGTCGTTGCAGTGGTCCCGTCGACGGGCGTACCGGTTTCAGGAGGTGGAAACAGTAAGAACCACCCAAGGATCACTATGAAACTTAGAACTGTCGCTAGAATGAGATTCTTGTTCTGATCGTTCATATGACCGCCACCTGATGTCTATAATATCAGCGTGGTTTCAACAGAGTGCAGCGCCAAAGGTCAAGCGGATTCGGCCCTTTGCAGCAGGTAGTGAAGGATCCGGATGGCGCATGTGCTAGGCTTTTCCGCTCATGATCCTGGGCATATTGCTAAGTTTTGCATTGTGATCCTCAATCCAAGCACCGGTTTGTTCAATCGGCATTGGACGCGCGATACCGAAACCCTGGACGTGATCGCAGCCCAATTGTGCCAGGATCACATGCTCTCCGACGCTTTCAACCCCCTCTGCCAAGGTCTCGACACCCAGTCGCTCCGCCATTGTCAGGATTGCACTGATCATACGTTGCTGCTCTGGATCTTTGTCGGCTTTCAAGACAAAGGATCGGTCGATCTTGATCCGGTTCACCCCAAAGCGCCGGATCGAAGCGAGAGACGCATGACCGGTCCCAAAATCATCCAGATCGATACGGCAACCCAGTGCCCCAAGCGCATTGATGTTTCTGGTGATCATATCATCCGGCGTACTTGCTACCACGGTCTCTAGGATTTCGATCGCCAGCCTGTCAGCCGTGAGATCAAAGCGATCAAGTTCCCAGCTGATTTTCTGGATCAAAAGGGGGTTGCTAAGCTCTGTTCCAGCAAAGTTTACCCCGATTTGTGGTATCCTTGCCCCAGCGACATCCCAACTCTTCAGGGCTGCAAATGAATGATACATTATCACTTCCGCTAACCGTTCCAGCAGCTCAGCCTGTTCCAGCGCGGGCAGAAAATCTATTGGCAGCAGAACGCCGCGGGTTGGATGTGACCAGCGGGCCAGCGCTTCGAACCCACTGATCTGCCCCGTATCTGTTGACAGTTGCGGTTGGAACCAAGGTGTAATCTGCCCGTTTTCAAGGGCATGTGCCACCTCGTCAACCAGGGCGATCGAATGTGCGGTTGCGGGCAGCATGCGGTCGGAAAACGCGCGTATGCCAGAAGGGCCGTGGCGTACTGCTTCGCTTAGGGCGGTTTTCGCGGCTTGCAGCCACGCGGCTCCGGTTTTTTGCGGGGAACGCCCATGCTGGCAAAACCCAGCGGAAACAGACACATAGATGACAGTGCCGTCAATCGATATCGGTTCTTCCACGGCGCGTTGTAATCGGGCTGCCATTTGAATGCAAAGCTCGAGATCGAGATGTCTGACCGGATCAATGCAGACCGCGAAAGTTGCACTTTCAATTTCGGCTATGCTGTCTTTATCGCGCAGCACAGCAATCAGGCGTTCACCGGTTCTAGAGCGGACCTGATCCGCTGCGCTGTCACCATAGCGGCGGGTCAACTCGGCGAATTCTTCGATTTCAAGACAGAATATCGCAGATTTCCAACCGACTTCTTCGGTGTGGATAAAAATCTGATCGGTCAGTTCCTCAAATGCGCCGCGCTGCAAGATGGCGGATGCCCCCTCGCGGGCCAGTAGCATCTGCGACGTAGGGCCGCGAAGGCTTCCCAAACCCAGATAGATGATCGGGATCGCGGCGGTGCTGATCAAAAGCGCGCCTTCGCCGCCGAACCAGAACGCGGAAAGGCAAATTGCGGGCAGGAAGGCAAGCGCGGGTGGACCTATCATGATCATCGAAACGCTGCGGGCCACACGCAGGGTCGCTATTTGAAAACTGCGCAACATTGCCCAAAGCCCCTTTCTGATGCGGTTTGCACATCGCAGGGCTACCGATAGGGGGTACATGTATCGGGCGGGTTAAGGCGCGCGTGTTCTTCTTGGTCAAATGCGGAAAATTCTACGAAAACCGATTAAGAGTTCCGCTCGAGCCCGGTAAAATCAAACAGTTTCGGGTCCAAAAGATGCGACGGTCGTGCATTCATCAATGCGCGAAACATGACTTGCCGGCGGCCGGGGCTGTTGAGCTCCCAACCGTCAAGAATTGCTTTGACCTGCTGGCGTTGCAGCCCATCCTGAGAACCGCAAAGATCGCAGGGGATGATTGGGTATTTCATCGCCTTAGAGAATTTCTCGCAATCAGCTTCCGCGACATGGGCAAGGGGGCGGTAGAGAAAAAGATCGCCCTCTTCGTTCAGCAGCTTGGGGGGCATCGTAGCAAGGCGCCCGCCATGAAAAAGGTTCATAAAGAACGTCTCGAGAATATCATCGCGGTGATGGCCAAGCACGACTGCTGTGCAGCCTTCCTCGCGGGCGATCCGGTATAGATGACCACGGCGCAATCTGCTGCAAAGAGCGCAAAATGTCCGACCAGCGGGAATTTTATCCATGACGATGGAATAGGTGTCTTGGTACTCGATCCGGTGTTCCACGCCCATCTTCTCAAGAAATGCAGGCAGAACAGTCGCGGGAAAATTGGGCTGTCCTTGATCCAGATTGCAGGCCAAAATCTCGACGGGCAACAAACCGCGCCATTTCAATTCATGTAAAATAGCCAGCAACGTGTAACTGTCTTTGCCGCCCGACATGCACACCAGCCATTTGCCGCCGGGTTCGATCATACCGTATTGTTCAATCGCCTCGCGGGTATGGCGCACAAGGCGTTTGCGCAGCTTGCGAAAATCAGTGCTTTGGGGGGCACCGTAAAAAAGCGGGTGAATATCGTCAGGTTGATCCAGCATGGCTTTGGCTTAGTCCAACTAAATGCGCCAATCAAGCTGCGGTTTCAGAAGTCGGGTTGAGTGATGCGATATTTAGGAATGGCGCTGGCGGGATTGGCAGGCTGCACGGTCACGCCGAACGCGGATGATCCGCCGTTGTCGGACCGGGTGTTCAAGAGTGAGGAGTATTTTGACGCCGCACGCGGCGAGACGTTTAACTGTACTTATCAGATCGATTTTGCCTGTGCCCGAAGGTACCTTGCGCGTCAATTTTAACGACAGGTTCTGGACGCTAAGCGATCCCCGTGTTTGCCAGCGCGCCGACAAGAAAAGCTAGTCTGGCACGTTGTCGATGCCGCTGCCGCCCCAAGGGTGGCAGCGTGCGATGCGCCGAAGAGAGAGCCAGCCGCCTTTAATACCGCCATGCTTGTTCAGCGCTTCCAAGGCGTATGCGCTGCATGTTGGCTGATAGCGGCAGTTTTGGCCAAGCCAAGGGCTGAAAATCAACCGGTAGCCTTTTACGGGAACCGAAAGCAGCCGCGCCAACACCGTCATTTCGGCTTGCCGTGCAAGATATCCAGCGCTTTGGAAAAGTCTGCCTGCAACTGCCCAAAGGGCAGGCTGGCAGTAGCACCCTGGCGCCCCACCAGCACATAATCCGTGTCGGCGTGCCCCTGATCCGGCAAGGCAAGTCGCGCGATTTCGCGCAGGCGGCGCTTGGCTCGGTTCCGCGCCACGGCGTTTCCGACCTTTTTGGAACAGGTGAAACCTATGCGAATACCGTCCGCTTCGCCCTCGGGACGTTTACGCATCTGCAGAATAAATCCGGGCATCGCGACACGGGGCGATCGGGTCGCCCGTTGAAAGTCCGGTCTGTTCTTGAGTGTCGTCACACGCAAAGAAACCGTCGGTGGCGTTTCCATTTGGCTGGCTTTTGTGCCATCCATGGGTGCCTCCGACGGTGTCATGTAATCATTGCTCTGAGGCCGCTGATTAAGCGCTCAGTTTTATCCGGCCTTGGGCGCGGCGGGAGTTAATGATCTTGCGACCCGCTTTTGTTGCCATACGTGCACGGAAACCGTGGCGCCGCTTGCGCACAAGGTTTGAAGGTTGAAAGGTGCGTTTCATCGCTCCGGCTCCACTTAATACGTTAGATCAACGCCAGATTCGGCGCATCACTGTCAATTCAAGCCCTGCCTCTAAAGGTGCATTGCATCCAAGTCAAACCCTTGGGGCCGCTAATTTTGCGTCACTGCAATAAAAACACAAGTTCGTGCCGATGAATGTTTCAGTCCGACCGCATAACGCTGGCTTTCTGCAATATCCAAGGGATTTTGATCAAGCACCCGTGATCCACCTATCTGCCAGCGCGACAATGACCCATTTATACTATCTTGAGGGTACTTAATAAGATTAGAAAGTGACCAGCGTTATGGTAGAGCAGACAACCGATAAACCCGCATGGCTAAGATATCTGCCGATCCTGATCATCGTTATTGTGGCCGCTACGGGGTTTTTCACGCTGCGCGATTACCTGAGTTTTGATGCGCTGCGCGACAACCGAGAGGCGTTGATCGCGTTTCGGGACGCGAATTATCTGCTGACGGTTCTGGTTTTTATCGTGGCCTATATCCTGATCGTCGGCTTCTCGCTGCCGGGCGCGGGGGTTGCTACAATTACAGGGGGTTTTTTGTTCGGAACCGTTTTTGGCGTGATCTTCAACGTCACTGGCGCGACACTCGGGGCTGTGATGATCTTTTTGGCAGCGCGCATGGGGTTGGGTGAAAAGCTCAAAGCGCGAATGGATGCGTCTGACGGCATGGTGCGCAAGATCAAGCACGGTATTGATGATAACCAATGGTCGATGTTGTTTTTCATTCGGCTGGTGCCGGCGGTCCCGTTCTTTGTGGCCAACCTGATCCCGGCGTTTTTGGGCGTGCCGCTGTACCGCTTTGTGATCTCGACCTTTCTGGGAATCATACCCGGTTCGGTGGTCTATACCTCTGTCGGTGCGGGGCTTGGCGCTGTATTTGCCCGTGGCGAGACACCAAATTTCGGGATCATTTTTGAGCCGCATATTTTGTTGCCCATTTTGGGTCTTTGCGCCTTGTCTCTGTTGCCTGTCGTACTCAAAGCCGTCACCGGCAAAAAGGAACTTTTGAAATGAACCGCATCAAGACCGATCTTTTGATCATTGGCGCTGGCTCGGGCGGGCTGTCGGTAGCGGCGGGCGCAGCACAGATGGGTGCCAAGGTTGTCTTGCTTGAGGGCCATAAGATGGGGGGGGACTGCCTGAACTATGGCTGCATCCCGTCAAAAGCACTGATCGCAACGGGCAAGGCCGCGTACAGCCAGCGCCATTCGGCACAATTTGGCGTGACGGATGCCGCGGGCGAGGTTGATTATGCCGCTGCCAAGGATCACGTCGCGGATGTGATTGCGCAGATCGCGCCTGTGGACAGTCAGGAACGCTTTGAAGGGTTCGGGATCAATGTGATCCGTGAATACGGGCGCTTTATCTCGGAGGACGAGGTGCAAGCGGGCGACACTATCATCAAGGCGCGACGTATTGTGATTGCAACAGGATCATCGCCCTTGGTGCCGCCCATTCCGGGGCTGGATAACACCCCGTATGAGACAAACGAGACATTGTTCGATCTGCGTGAAAAACCGGACCATCTGTTGATCATCGGCGGGGGCCCCATTGGGATGGAGATGGCGCAGGCGCATATTCGCATGGGCTGCAAAGTCACCGTGATCGAGGGTGACAAGGCGTTGGCCAAGGATGATCCCGAGTTGGCCGGGATCGTGTTGCAATCGCTCAAGGACGAGGGGGTCGAGATTGCCGAAGGTGCTTTGGCGGCTAATGTACGCGGCGAAGTGGGTGCGATCGAGGTCGAGGCTAAGGATGGCCGTCTCTTCAAAGGGTCACATTTGCTTGTGGCCGTTGGGCGCAAGGCCAATATCGACAAGCTGGACCTTGGAAAAGCTGGCGTTGAGCCGATCAAGAATGGCATCAAGGTTGACGATGCGTTGCGCACGACCAACCGAAAGATCTATGCCGTTGGTGATGTGGCGGGAGGGATGCAATTTACCCACGTTGCGGGCTATCACGCGGGTGTTGTGATCCGGTCGCTGATGTTTGCTATCCCGTCAAAGGCCAAGACCAGCCACATCCCATGGGCGACCTATACTGACCCGGAATTATCGCAAGTCGGCCTGACCGAGGCACAGGCAAAAGACCAGCATGGCGACAAGGTCGAGGTTGTGCGTTTTCATTATAACCACAACGACCGCGCCATCGCAGAGCGTAAGACCAAGGGCCTGATCAAGGTTATGGTGGTCAAAGGCCGTCCTGTCGGGGTCAGTATCGTGGGGTATCAGGCGGGCGAGTTGATCAATCTGTGGGCTTTGGCGCTGGCCAACAATATGAAAATGAGCCAGATTGCCGGTATGGTTGCACCGTACCCCACAATTGGCGAAGTGAACAAACGCGCGGCGGGTGCCTATTTCAGCCCGCGCCTGTTTGAAAGCGATCTGGTCAAAACGGTGGTGCGGTTCGTCCAGCGATTTATCCCCTAGAGCGAGGCCGATGTTCAGATCTCTTTCAGGACGTTTGTTGATCCTAACCACCATCTTTGTGATGCTGGCTGAGATTTTGATTTTTGTGCCCTCGATTGCCCGTTTTCGCGAAGAATATATGATGAACCGGCTTGAGCGGGCGCAGATCGCGTCACTGACGCTGTTGGCCAATGACATGATCGATCCCGCCCTTGAGGCGGAGTTGCTGCGCACGGCAGAGGTTTTCAACGTTGTGCTGCGTCGCGACGAGGTGCGCCAACTCGTGCTCTCCTCGCCCATGCCGCAATCGATCAAGGGCACATTTGATCTGCGCGATCCTTCCGCATTGGTTTTGATCCGGGATGCGTTCGTTCAACTTTCCGATGCTCAGGACGGTGTGATCCGGGTGATCGGCGCACCGGTTCAGGACGCGGGTTCATTGATCGAAATTACAATGCAGACACTTCCCCTGCGCAACGCGATGATCGATTATGGAATCCGCATCTTGATCCTGTCGGCCGTCATCTCTGTCATCACCGCGTTTTTGTTGTTTCTGGCACTCCGGGCGTTCTTGTTGAAACCGATCAAGAGCGTCGTTGGCCACATGCAAAACTATGCGCTGGCCCCTGAAGATGCGCGGCGCATCATTTCACCCTCTGCCAGCGTGACCGAAGTGCGCGAGGCCGAAGAGGCTTTGATGAAGCTGGAAACCGAGCTGACCCAGGCCTTGCGGCAAAAGGAACGTCTGGCCCAGCTGGGTCAGGCCGTCAGCAAGATCAGCCATGATCTGCGCAATATTTTGACCACAGCGCAGTTGTTCACTGACCGCATTGAGATGTCAGAAGACCCAAGCGTCAAACGGATGGCCCCCAAGCTTGTAAGTTCGATCACGCGGGCGGTGCATTTGTGCGAATCCACGCTGGCCTTTGGCAAAGCGGAAGAACCTAGCCCGACATTGACCGTGACCGCCCTTGGCCAGATCGTGCAAGACGTTGTTGAAAGTGAACGTCTGGCTGTTGGCGACGCCGAGATCGAATTTGTGACGACGATCCCCAAAGGCTTGAAACTGCGCGCAGATCCAGAGCAGTTGTTTCGCGTTCTGGCCAATCTGACGCGCAATGCACGACAAGCGATCATGGCGACGGGCAAGCCGGGCGAGATATGTGTGACCGCCACTGATGGAGCGGAGAACTGGATAATCGAGGTGCGTGATACAGGCCCGGGCCTGCCCCCAAAAGCGCGCGAGCATTTGTTCACGGCCTTTCGTGGTGGCGCGCGCAAGGGGGGCTCTGGCCTTGGCCTTGCCATCGCATCTGAATTGGTGCGCGGGCATGGTGGCATGCTTGAACTGTTGAAAACAGACGCGTCTGGAACGGTTTTCAGCGTATGTCTTCCGAAAGGTGACGGGACATTCTAGGCCAAGTTAAAGAAATTGCGTTTCAGGTGAAACAAGGGGTTGCAAAGCCGTGCGCCGGAAACTAAACCGCCGCGTAGTGCACCCGTAGCTCAGCTGGATAGAGTACCTGACTACGAATCAGGGGGCCGGGCGTTCGAATCGCTCCGGGTGCACCAACTTATTTAATTTTATATCATAATTTCAGATAGTTGGAGGGGATAGTTATATTTCAATCCCCCAATTTATCCCCCAATGCATTTCGAAGAGCCCACCGGTCAGCCACTGTGCCGGGGAAGCTAGACAGATAGTTTCTACGTCCAAACTCGCATGTCGGTCCGAAAATTGTGTTCGAGGAAACGATGCAGGCGCTTTTGCCGCTCTTTCGTTCGAATGTCATTCACGGCCCAAAGCGGACATCCCATCATAGCAGTTGGGTGCCCTCTTCTTGGTTTAGCGATAGGCGATACATGCCCAAAATAAGTTACCGCTTTTGGCGCTCCACTTCCGCTTAGCTTGCCATTAAGCTAACGTTATCGTCCAAACTATGCTCTGCTCGATTCAACTATATTACCTGGAGACTGGCCTGTGGAATTTACGTCAAAGCTTACCGACAGCAAGATCATGGGAGTGAACATCGGTGCTGAAGTAACTATGGATGAATACAGAGAACTTCTGCCCTCCATACTTGAACGGAACCAATATCAACGTAAAGGGGTGAAGTCCGCAGGAAAGACATATGATCTTTTGAAAAACGACCTTATCAAAGGTTGCGTTATACCTCCAATCATCCTCGCTGTTACAGAAAACTATGAAGCGGAACTGAGGCCGTTGATAGAAGCGGTCATGGTGAATTATGCGGATTATACTTCTTGGGGTCAGATTAACGAGATCATCCAACGTGCAGTCGGTGAGAAAGAACTCCTTATTCTCGATGGCCTCCAA
Source organism: Roseobacter sp. (assembly GCA_024636475.1). GTDB lineage: Bacteria > Pseudomonadota > Alphaproteobacteria > Rhodobacterales > Rhodobacteraceae > Sulfitobacter. The sequence goes on from JAGXHA010000048.1 coordinate 17,637, forward strand.
CGTTCACTGACGATTGACTCAATTTTTACTCAGCTGGCCGAAGATTTGTTGGAGAGAGAAAAATTGGACGGATTTGGGAAGCAAAAAATCAGACTTGAAATCTACGCGGGGCTTTCGAAACCGGGTATTTTGTATCGCATGCTGACCTTGAACACCGGGCAATCGCCGATGACTCTTCGCCATCAGCTTGAGATCCTTTATCACGATTATATTGACAACGAAGATCTGCCTGACGGCATTCGCGTGATAAGAGAAACAGATGATGGGAGAGCTCGCGGCGGGACCACCTATAAATACTCTGACGTTATTGACATGTTTTATGCGTTCACGACTGGTTCACCAATGCCATACAATCGGCATGCATTGGTCGGAGAATTGCGGGAGCTGGATTTCTTAGAAGGATTTTCGAATGAAGGCGATGCAGACGAAATGAAGATTTTGTTGGTTCTTCACAATAAACTTACCCGATTGATGTCTGAAAAGGCCAACGACTGGACCCCGACACCTGAAGACGAGGGAGGCGTGGCAAGGCCCTTTGGTTCAAGTGTTCATTCGGTTTTGACAAGAGCTCAACCTATGACCGGATTTGGGGCCGAATGCCGGCGACTGCTCAAGACAGGTTCAATACAAGACCTCACTGAGATTAGTGGGTTTCTTGATCAATTGAGTTTTAGCGATGACCCCAGCAAAGGCTTAAACGAAATGATAGAAGTCCTTGACCGTATTTCCAAAAGAGCGAAACGGATTGGCGACGCGCAGAGGCTGTATTTCCAGCTGGCTACCAGATTGCTGCTCCAGCCTGAAAGCGAGGCCAGGTTCGATCTATCGGCCTGCTGGCTCTTAGCCGAAGAAAAATATCAATTGCTGTACGCTTAATGGTTAGGAGTTTTTTCGGAGAAACACTGCATGAGCTGGTCTCTAACGGTCTTCGAGCCGAACATTCACAGGGTCAGGCAATCATAACAACCGAAACGGGTGAGTTATTTCGCATATTCCACAATCTTCAGCCTGAAGAGCCTTTCGACGAAACAAGGTTCAAGACCCTTACTTGTTATGCTGGAGACTTGGCGGCAAGTGATTTACCTACAGTTCGTGATCAGGCCACCTCCAAGACTATTGGCTACCTATTTCCCCTCGCGTCATTCCGCAATGAGGCCGATATTGATGACGAGTTCATCAGAAAGTTTGCGGATGCGGGGTTTCAGCAGTTTGTCACTCCGGAACGACTTTCACATTTTAGGCATAAAGAAAATTTAGCAACCATTAGGGGCCAAGCTCTTTATCTTGACGATGTTGTCGACGACAATATTGCCCTACTCGTCCTGAGCCGTGAGGTTCTGGGGGAGCTTGAAATTTCTGACGCCGAATTGGATTTCAATTTAAGACGTGAATCAGTTAGCATTTGCTCGAACGATACTGAGTTAAATTCGTCCCCGATGGGTTTCCAGGCAGAAGGGCATCTAAATCTGAGGCGGCCAAAGTCGATATTGCCTGAGGATCTTGAACTGTTGCGTCAGCTCTTGAGGAATGCTGATTTAGATAACTCTAAAATTGGTAAGTTTATACAATATTATCAGTTCTTCGAATTCATGATTTCGAAGATATTTTCTTGGGGTATTCCGCAAGTATATAACGACGAAGGCCTTACTCCATGGTCAATTAGGGAGCGTCTTGAGAAGATCGGCGGTGAAAAACGTCGTTTAAGTCTACTGAATTCGAAGTGTGTGCCTAAACTTGAGCGAAGAGAAAATCTAACACAACTCAAACAAGTTTGTTCGGATTTGTTACAAAAATTAGAGATTCCGTTCAGTGAAGATGCAGCATGGTATACCCTACTATATCGTGTCCGAAATAGTGTGGTTCACGATCAGATATTGATCCTTAAATCGGGCGCTATAAATGAGTTGAGCACCGTTAATACTTGCTTGAGGCAAGCATCGCTTGATTTAGTGTTTTCTTTCGAGCAGCCAGATGATGGAGTATTTTTCTCTGAACCTTAGATTGTTGCCCTGCTTTTTTCGCGAAACGCCGCTTCATTGCACCCGCAGCGAAGGTCAGCTTTCCTGAAGGTTTTTCGATGCGGGCCGTGCCGCAACAGTGCCTGCCAGGAGATGGCGGCCCGCGTTGACAAACCTCGGAAGGACGAAGCCGCGGGGGGCTTGGTGAGACTATGGGGAAAGCGGGGTGACGGTCGATGCGACGGCTGTTTCGGCGGATTGTTTGGCGTTTTTCACGGCGGTGGATCCAAGGGGATCGCGTACCTTTGACCCTATTATACCGGCCGTGTCTTGTTGGGTCGCCGTGGTGAGCGTTGCTCCAGATCGATTGGCGCACCTTGATTGTGCCGGTGCTGCATGATGCAGCCAGCATAGGTTAATGATCTCTGATTGGCGATAGGTCATGCGGCCTGCTCCCTTGGTGGTGCGCGTGACATCGGTTTTCGGTTCAACGCCGCACCGCAGCCCTCACATTCCTGCCGTTCGTTCATACGCCCTGTGGGCACCTCACTCGCCAACACCAAGCGTTTTCCGGCGAGCGAGGCGATTTCGGTTGGGTGGCGGTCCCCATAGCTCTGCATGAAGACTTTGGACGACGCGGTGGTGGCATAAGATCCTGCCAATCTGCCACATACGTCGCGCAGGACGGATTTGCCGTTGGCACCGGAGCCATACAATACCACAAATTTTTGCGGAGAGACGTCGCCGACAAGCGCGCTGCCGACCATAAGTTGGACGAACTCGTTCATCTCAATATTTCCATCGAAGATGCTAGAGAGGAAGTTTTCCCAAATAGGTGCTTGTGTGCCCTGAGGTGCTGGCGAGACAGCCGTCCGCTGCGTAACCTTATCACCCACGGTGGCGGGTCTGATCTCGCCGCTCGTCAGATCGACCACCCCGGCAGGTGTACCTAAGAGCGTCGGGTCCGCGTCAAAATCATCGAGTTCAATTAAAATAAGATGCACCATCGCCATCTGCCACACCGCCTTAAGCTTAGCCTGCGAGCGCAAGTTTCTGTTTAGCGCTTTGGCCGCGTAGTGCGTTTTCTTGCCAATTTCGTCCTTGCGGAGCTTCACATCAGCGGAGATCAACTTAGCATTGGCGACATCGCATAGAAAATCCGAAAGTCGCCGACGTGTGTCGGTTTCATCAAGCACGTCCCATGTACCCGCCTGGCGATCAAATCGCCGCACTGTGCCATCGCTCGCACGGATGATTTCCACGTCCTCGTCACCACCGCCTTCGGTGGCGATCCACGCCTGCGCCAAGCTGGTGTCATCGGTTTCCACGCCCGTCAGAGTGGCAAGCCAAATGTCTTCATTGCGCATTTCTTCCATGATCTCAAAGCTCCATCCGTGCGTTGGCTGAGCCTACGCAGTGTTTCTAGAAAGTTGTTCGTGTCGTGCTTGGTCGCTTAGGTGCGGCCCCTACCGAGTACGCGAAGCTGATTGCGCTGCCTGGCCAGTTCTTCGCGCTGGCTGACTAAACCTCTGGCCACATCAACGAGCTGTCTCGTGTCACGTAGGGCCTTCCAAGCTTCCATCGCCGCACCCATGTCACCGCCGTGTTCAAAATGAACGTAAAGGTCGAACGCGTCACCGTATCGCGCACCGCCACTGGCGCTCTTAGCCCCTACCGCTCGCTTGGCGTCACTGCCCGAGAGGCTGATCCATCCATTGCCGGCTTCGCCGCCTTTGTCGCTATCAACCCACGTCGCGAAGCTACCGCTTGTTTGATAGGGGGAACGCCAGTGACCTGTCCCATACTTCCCTGACGGATCGGTCTGCTGAACATATCCATAGCGCCTGAGCAGGGCATCAATGGTGTGCTCTGCGTTGAAGCGAGAGATCGGCGTATTCCCACCCCCGCGACGATGCTTCGCCTGTTCGACTGCGGCTTCAGCGTTGACCCGTGCTTTGGACCTTTGAGCGTCACGCAGGAGAATGATCGCGTGATCGCGCGTCAAATCCAGTGCAATGTCAGGGTCGCCGCCGATTTCAGCAGCATAGGCTAAGTAATCTTCTGCCGCGGGATCGCCATCGGGTGCATTTGGCAGAAACGAAATTTGACCGGGCCGCGCTACAGCGTCGTCTGGATCGACCCTGCCGTCACTTGCCTCGCGGATGCGGATGTACAGTGCTTTCGCTGTATCGTCATAATCTGCCCCAGATATTGGTCGCTCCAAGGGGATAACGCCGCGCCAGCGGGGTGTGCGAAAAGTCGCACTCTTGGTCGAGTGGATGAGCGCAACCGCGCCCCCCGTTGCTGCTAGGACCGCTTTTTCGACTTCCTCGAACGTTGGCGCGCCGTGGTCGATATCAACCACCAGAGCCGCGTAGAGCCCGTCCTGAACTTGTTTTGCAGCATTACGCGATGGCAGCATGGAAGGCAGCAACCACTGCGCGTCTTGCTTTATGACCCTCGGCCAGTCGAAACGCTGTTCGTCACCAGTGATGCGCGTGGCCTGTGTCACGTGTTCTTCATAGGTGATCTGGCCGCTGGGTCTGCCATTCACCCCATGACCCATGGCCATTGGTGCACTGAATGGGTTGTAGGGCAATTCGGGGGTGGCAATTATACGCTCAGTCATCATGGCTCTCCGGGTGGCCGAAAAGAACTTGAGGACAGTGCTGAATAATTGCTTCGATGATCCGCGTTAGTGGGTCGCCATCCTCTTGATCAAGTTCTCGTAGCCAATCGCGTCCATCAGAACCGATTATACCGGTCCCAATAGTATTTCCAGTTTTACGTTGCCCATCGCACAGTCCGGCAATTGCCGGTAAAAGGATCTGTTCCGTGGCTTCCCAGACGGTTTCCGCACTGGCATTCTTGAACACCAATACAATCATCGCGCGTAGCAGATCCAACCGCCGAGCCGTGCACAGGCAGTCCTTAGCTGTGCTTTCCGCATATGTTTCGCTTATCTCTGAGGCGTGCGCAGCCCTATTTAATACATCCAGCGTGCTCCGTACCTCGTGAGGCTTAGGTGCACCTGCACGCAACAGCGGGGTTACTGACGTTAAGGTCGTTTGACGGCCAGCTTGTAGTCGTCGCTCATCCAATAACGCTTCGGAGCGGGTATTCATTGTGCTTCACCAGAGGTGCTTGTATCGCCGCGGATGAAGGCCTGAACATCGGATTGCCGAAAGCGGGTCGCAGCGCCGACCTTCACAAGTTGTGGAAAGCCAGGAAGTGCTTTTATGTGACGGTAGATCGAGGCGCGGCCGACGCCACCAAGTGCTTCAGCCAGCTCGTCAATTGTAAGAAGCTTGTCAGTCATTTCACCATCTCCTTTTGCGACGCAAGGCGACGCGTAGATTTCAGATGGCCAATCCATATAATCAGAATTCAGTCATGTCATTGAAAAAGAAGGGGAAATAATAGGGTGTATTCTTCCCCTGAAAGCTAATGAAAGGTTTCAGGTGGAGTAACTCAGTCTGTCCTGGCAAGGTAATTTCGGCCCTTTGCTGCCGTTCAAGACCACGTCAAGATGCTGCGGTGCGGCCCGCCAAAGCGGCCACTCGTGCATCGCGCAGCATTTTGGTAGGCTGAAGCGTCGGTGTGCGGACATAACTGTCGTCTAATTGATGGAGTCACGAAAGCCTTGCGATCAAATTACTGCTTGATGCGCAGGTAAACTTCGACACCGACGAGATATGGAAGAAAGAACGCCACGCTTTGGACCAGATCAAAGCCTCCCGTGAATTGCGGGTTGGACCATAGGCCGTCGGTGGCCAGATACCAAAGGCCATAGTGGACGCGGTAGAACCATGAACCCAACGCCAACCAGAAAAACCGCAGAGCCCAAGCGTTATGATCTTGAATTTGCTTTGCGCGTGCGTATCGGATGGTTTGTAGAGCGGTCAGCAGAACCAGTAACCCGTAAAGTGAAAAACCGATATTCATAGGCGTCCCGCCAATTGTGCCGCGCAGTGGAATGTAGAGGAGCCCACCTACTGCGGTCGCAACTGCGGCAATGATTATCAGCCGCCCCGACCAGCGGTGCAGCGTGGGTAGACGCTCTCGGATTGAAGGAATCAACTGGAGAGGCACCAACGCTGTTATCGCCGCTCCAGCGGCCATATGGCTAAAAATAGAGAGATTGGCGACAGGGTTATCGGACCGTATGTAGTGGGGAGCGGGTAGGGTATCCCTCAGGCCTCCTTGCGCGAAGTTTATGGCATAGATCGTAAAGGGAATTGTTAGCAGTGCCAGAAGGACAAGCGAAGCTGTTTGGACCCAGGTTTTCATAGACGACATAAGATAACTTCTCTAAGTCCTTCGCAACTTTGTGATTGAGTACGTTTGATATTCCTACGCGCATCAATTCCCAAAGTTGACTGGACCTAAAGTCACAGCGAAACTGCCCTTGAAATCTACTGGTTCACTCAAGTCAATGTCCCGGCCATAGTTGGAACTTGCTCCCATTTGGCCTGCCATCGTCCCTGATACTGAGAGAAGATCACCATCGACGGAGATCTCTGACAAATCAACAGTCATGTCGCCTTGATCGTGCTCTGAATATAAGGATTGCCGCTCCCCATTGGTAGTTTTCCTGAGGACGGAGGCGCTGGCTCGATCGCCGTTTGTTCCACTGAACTGGAAGCCGATATTCAGACGCCAGTAAGCTTGCTCTTGGGCATCAATATCAACTGGATTAGCACTGATGCTGACACTACCGCCTGATACCGAACCAGACCAGTCACTTTGCGAGGCCTCGAGTTCAAACGGTATGGATTTATTCCCAACTTCGAGCATAATCTCACCAGGCTCCTGAGCCTGCACCATCCCAAAGTTCATGGTCAGTGCTAATGCGGTATAAATAGAATTTCTCATATTCATTTGTATGCTCCATTTTTTTGATGGTCTTAAGTTCGAACTTCCAGTCAACCTTTTGTGCCGCTGTGAGGCAAGACGGAAGATGGATTTGATTGCGGAATAAGGACGACGCGACACCTTGGGCTCTGAACTGCACTTCGCTGCGGTCGCGAACAAAATCCACGCTGAACCGGACGACGAACTGCGGCAGAGCGGACAAAGCTGCCTCTGCATGCAACTGCGTCAACGTCCGCGCTTTTTGCTTGCCAATTCCGCTGATATTGAATGAGATGGTCAAAGGGGAGTGTAAAATGGATTATTCTTCTTTCCGTGACAGTGAGCGAGATGGCTGGACGGTGGAGCGCTCGGGCAGCGGTCTACAAAGACGCTACGGCACGTGCCACGCTTCAAACCATCCCTGCCCTCCTCAATCATGCGCTGCTGTTCCCTGGTGCCCGGGTTCTGGATGCCGGATGCGGGCCCGGTTACGTTGCGGCTTGTGCAAATTTGCTTGGGTCAGACGTAACGGGCTTGGATTTCTCGCAAGGTATGATTGACCAGGCCAAAGAGCAGTTTCCCTATTTGGAGTTCACACTCGGTGATGTGGAAAAATTACCTGCGAAAGACCAAAGCTTTGACAGAGTCTTGAGCAACTTTGTCCTGTTCCACGTTACAGACCCGATACTTGCCATGACCGAGGCGCGCCGAGTTCTGAAGTCAGGCGGAAGGTTTGTTTTCAGCCAGTGGTTAGGTCCGGACAAATCCGAATGTTACCGGCTTTTGTTCGATGTTCTTGAACGTCATGCGGATATATCGCGCGCTGACCCAGCTCCTAACGCCTTTGTCTTATCAGACGAAGAAAATGTTGCGGCGATGATGCAGAGCGCAGGTTTTTCCAACATCAGATCAGAGACCGTCGAGAACGTTCTGCATGCGCCAGGCTCAAGCTTCTACGAGTTCTTCGTGAATGTCGGTGTGCGTGTCCCGCTCATCCTGGAAAAGCAAGACTCAGATGTTAAAGCAACAATTCATAGCGAAATTGACGAGCTGGCGGACAGCTATCTGTCAGATGGCATTTACGAGATTCCGATGCCGAGCATTGTATTTTCAGGAACAGCGATCTGATTATCCGGTCTGCCCAAAGGCCGACATTCGCTAATATGCAGAAACTTGGAAATATGGGTTCTGAGCAGACCTTTATTACATCAAGCACGAATAGCTGCTCTCAGCTTCACGATTAAACAGGCTGATTCCAGCGATACACGCTAAACGGCTATGGGATGGCGGTTGTAATCGTGTCCAATCAAGACGAGGTCTACATGCTCACAGCTACCTTTTCTGCAATCTTGCGGAGATGTCGCAGATCTGTACCGCAGCAACCGCCTAACACGCGGATGCCAGCGTGTGAGCGCTTCAGGTCGGCAAGTTGACCACTGAGTTCGTCAGGGTCACCATCATCAAGAACCTCCGCATTGTCCAACTCTTCGTGGCTTTGCCGAGAGGCATTTGCGACAACGCCGGAAAGCTTGGCCTCCCATTCTCCACCGTCAAGGCCGTTTGCGATGTGTTCAGGATGAGCACAATTCACCATAATCGCCAAAGGTTCCGCTGCTTCGGTAAGTTGAGTTACGGCGGCGGCCAAAGTGGTGCCATCGGCAAGCCTGCCGTCTGTCTCAACGGCGAACGACACTATAGCCGGTATGCCTACCTCCTGCGCAGCAAGCGAGATGCCAATCGCCTCTGCCGCCGAACCCATTGTGTAAGCACTTACTACGTCAGCACCGGCCTCTTTCGCGGCCGCGATCTGTGGGCCATGATAGCAGGCGGCCAGCTTGGCCGACTGTAACCCTGGCTTATATCCGTCACCTTGGGGTCCGATTTGAACACTTACGCAAATAGCTGCATCGGGATGCTGTTCAGAAATGCTGCGTGCCAGAGCAACCGCTTCGCGAGTCACACGAGGAAGATCATCGGCCGCATAGCCTACACTCATTGCGCGATCAGGATTGGCCATCCAAGTTGGAGTGTCCAAAATAATGCCAGCACCGGTGTCGCGACCGATCTGGATCAACTTCTCATAGTAGTCCCGAAGCCGCGCTCGACCCTCGGGGTTGTCGATCAAAGGAAATGCCGCAAAGTTTGGTAGGTCAACGCCATGATTGAAAATCAGATCGGTCTCCATACCTGTCCAGGATAGCCAGATACGATCACCGCCAAGTATTTCTGTACCCAACACTTCTTCCTCACCCCCGCTATATTGTCGAAGAAAATAGTGTCTCCGGCCCAGAAATGTGGCCCAGAAATATGGCCCAGAATAGCACCTTTGGATTCGAAATAAAGTGAAAGCTGACCTTAATGCATATCGCAGCATCCGTCATTATGGGCTCACAACCGACTTTCGCTGCAGCTGCACACGAAATCAACGTAAAATCCAAGGGTGAGCGGCGACAATGTGGACTTTGCTGCCGTTCGCAAAAAAAGCCAAAGCTTGCAAGCCTTTCTCTATAGCAGCCGTTCAGTTTCACGTTGGCAGGTAGAGCAACTATGGCAGGTGACAGGCAACAAATGTGCCAAAAGTCTTTGCCGGTTCAGCTGATTGC
>JAGXHA010000049.1 GCA_024636475.1 Roseobacter sp.
GGCCGCACGCGCCCACAAAGCTGCACCGTGCATCGTGCTGCGCAACCGGACAGGATCGGCCACCGCTGCTTCCATCGCGGCCTCGTCCTTGCCAGAAGCCGCATTGGCATCCCCTGCGAATTTCACAAAGCCGCCAAAAGGCAGTGCTGCGATCTGCCAAACGGTGCCGCGTTTATCAACACGACTGTAGATGACCGGCCCAAACCCAAGCGAGAACACATCAGCATGAATGCCTGACCAGCGTCCGACGATATAGTGACCATATTCATGGATTGCGACAATCACCGACAGGGCGATCACAAATGCCAGCAGAGTCCAGATCAGGCCGCTAAACTGCGGTATCAGTGCAAAAATGTCCAAAACGCTACCCTGCCTTTTTTTTGATTACGGCCTTTGCCGCCTGTCTTGCCAGATGGTCCACATGGGCGACGTTATCAAGGGTCATGGTGGCATCAATAAGGCCCGCTTCGGAATTTAGCTGCTCGAGGGTATCCTCGACGACCTCGGCCATTTGCGGAAACCACAACTCGCCAGCGATGAATCCATCAAGCGCTATTTCTTTAGCCGCGTTGAAAACCGCGCCCGCCAAGCCGCCGCGCTCCATCACCTCGCGTGCGAGCCGCAGCGCTGGCCACCGGCCCTCATCGGGGGCCCGAAATTCGAAATTGCCGATCTTGGCCAGATCAAGCCTTTCGACGGGCAAATGTTTGCGGTGCGGATGGTGCAGGGCAAATCCAATTGCATGGCGCATATCAGCCGGACCAATATGCGCCATCAGGGCACCATCATTGAAACCGACCAGCGCATGGATCATCGACTGCGGGTGCACCAAGACTTCGATTTGCGCAGGATCAACACCGAAAAACTCTCGGGTTTCAATGACTTCCATGGCTTTGTTAAACATGGATGCTGAATCGATCGTGATCCGCTGGCCCATGTCCCAATTGGGATGGTTCGATGCCTGCTCAAGCGTTGCCTCGGCCAGATCTTCAAGCGGCCAGTCCCGAAACGCGCCGCCACTTGCCGTGATGATGATCCGCTCGACAGCGGCCATATCCTCGCCAATCAGGGCCTGAAATACGGCTGAATGTTCACTGTCGACAGGAAGGATGGCCGCACCATGGGTCTGTGCCGTCTCCAGCATCAGCTTGCCAGCGCAGACCAGCGATTCCTTGTTGGCAAGGGCAAGCGTTGCCCCCTGTTTCAACGCCTCTATCCCCGGTGCCAGACCAGCCGCGCCGACAATTGCCGACATCACCCAATCTGCAGAGCGCGTGGCCGCTTCGCGGATCGCCTCATCTCCGGCTGCCACCTCGATCCCACTGCCCTGCAAGGCGTCACGCAGATCGTCAAGCCGGTCGTCGCGCGCAGTAATCGCGATATCCGCTCCTAGGCGGCGCGCATCTTTGGCAAGCTGGGCAATATTTCCCGCACCAGTCAGGGCTACGACATCATAGTCATCTGGGGCGCGCGCGATCAGATCAATGGTGTTTTGCCCGATAGAGCCTGTGGCCCCGAATATACTTACCCGTCGCATTCGATCAGGTCAGTTAAGCGTCGGTGTGATGGTCAGGAACTGTCCGATCAGCAATAAAAACAGCGCGGCCCCAAGCATGCCGTCAAACCGGTCCAGCAACCCGCCATGGCCGGGAATAAGGTCCGAGCTGTCTTTCGCGCCCACCTTTCGTTTCATCCCGGATTCGGCGATATCACCCATCTGCGAGGCCATCGACATGGCGATCGACACGCCAACCAATTGCAACCCGACGCCGCTGTTCATCGAGAAAAACAGCCCGACAAGTGCGGCACCGATCCATCCGGCAACCGTGCCGGACCATGTTTTCTTGGGGCTGACGCGCGGCCAGAATTTTGGCCCACCAATCGCCCGGCCCGCAAAATACCCCACCACATCGGTAACGACGACCACCAGCACAAGCCACATCATCCAGCCAAATCCATAGCCGTCGCGCACCTGGACCAGGCCAAAGCCTGCAAGCAGGATCATCACCGTGAAACACATGAAGATCGTGCGGTTCTTTTCCAACTGCCCAAAACCCACCAGCGCCGGGGCCAGCAGAATCGGCAAGGCAAACCCCACCGGCAAATACATCGCAGCCAAGCTGGCACCGCCCACCAACAGGCCCATCTGCACCTTGGCGCTTGAACTTTGCGGGTTGAGCATGCCGACAAGTTCCCATGCCATCAGGCCACAGATGAGCGCGACCATGACATGAAAGATGTGACCACCCAGAAAGATGCCGACCAAACCGATCACAACCATTGCAGCCGCTGACCCCAGACGGACCGCCAGATCAGACCATCTCTCCGAATTTTCTGTCATGGTGTCCCTCCCAGCGTGACGGTCATATCGTGACGGCCCCAAATCGGCGATCCCTGCAGCCAAAAGAGGCACAGAGCCGGCCAAATTCCTCTTTCGAGAAATCAGGCCAGAGCGTATCGATAAATTCATATTCCGCATAGGCTGATTGCCAAAGCAGGAAGTTGGAAATCCGCGCCTCGCCGCTGGTGCGGATCACCAGATCGGGGTCGGGCAACACATATGTGTCCAGATACCGGGGCAACGTCTCTTCATCCACATCGTTCGGATCAAGGGAACCTGACGCGACATCATGGGCAAGACGCTTGGTTGCGCGAGCAACCTCGTCCCGACCGCCGTAATTCAGCGCAATCGTCAGATGGACGCGGGTGTTACCTTCGGTTTCGCACTCAAGTTCATTCATCAGCTTGATCAGCTTGGCATCCAGCCTCACCCGATCCCCGATAAAGCGCACGCGCACACCTTCGGCTTTCAGTGCCCTCGTCTCTTTGGCGATATAGCGCCGGAAGAGGCTCATCAGCCCTGCAACCTCGACTTGGGTCCGTTTCCAGTTCTCTGTCGAGAAAGCAAATATCGTCAGATATTCAACGCCAAAATTGGGGCAGGATTCGACAATTTCGCGAACACGCTTGGCCCCTGCGTGATGCCCGAAAAGCCGGGGGCGTCCGCGTTGCGTGGCCCAACGCCCATTGCCATCCATGATGATCGCCACATGACGCGGCGCGCCCGGCACGGTATCTGGGGTGTGATGGGACGACGAGGGCATCAGGTTTCCTTTATGAACAGATCAGAACGGAAACGCCCTTAAACCTGCATGATCTCGGCTTGCTTTGTCTCAAGCTGGGCATCGATCATCGAAATGTATTTATTCGTCATCTCCTGAACTTCACCTTCCCAGACCTTTTGGTCATCCTCGGACATGCCGTCGGATTTGGCCTTCTTAATCTGGTCCATGCCATCGCGGCGGATATTGCGGATCGAGACGCGGGCATTTTCACTGTACTGGCCGGCAACCTTGGTCAGCTGGGTGCGGCGTTCTTCGTTCAACTCGGGGATCGGCAGCATGATGATCGTGCCATTCAGCTGCGGGTTGATCCCCAACCCGGATTCGCGAATTGCTTTTTCGACTTTGCCGACCAGACCTTTGTCCCAGACGTTGATCGTGACCATGCGCGGCTCTGGCACGTTGACGGTGCCGACCTGGTTGATCGGTGTTTTCGTGCCGTACGCATCGACCATCACAGGTTCCAGCATGGATGCCGATGCACGGCCAGTGCGCAAAGATGCAAATTCGGTACGCAATGACGCAATCGCGCCGTCCATACGCCGTTGTAGGTCGTCGGTATCCAACATAAATTCGTCTGACATGATGTCCCCGGTCGTTTTGTGTCTGTTTAAATTTGGTTCGATATAGCGGCATCACGCCCCTCTTGTATAGAGAGCGCTTCATGCAGATTGGCTGCCGCGCTAGCCCTGAACCCGCGTGTAGGTGCCTTCGCCTGCCAGAATCCCCCGAAAACCGCCGGGCTCGTCCAGCGGAAACACGATGATCGGCAGATTGTTGTCGCGCGCCAGTGCGATGGCAGATGCGTCCATCACGCCCAGACGTTTTTGCAGCACATCATCATAGCTCACCGTGTCATAGCGCTTGGCGTCGTCATGCTTGGCAGGGTCTTTGTCATAGACGCCGTCAACTTTGGTGCCTTTAAAGATCGCCTCGCAGGCCATTTCATTGGCGCGCAACGTGGCAGCCGTATCGGTGGTAAAATACGGGTTGCCGGTGCCCGCTGCAAAAATGCAAACGCGCTTTTTTTCAAGGTGGCGCACGGCGCGGCGACGGATGTAGGGCTCGGCCACTTCGTTCATGGTGATGGCAGAAATCACACGGGTGTGGATATCCAGTTCCTCCAGCGCCGATTGCATTGCAAGCGCGTTCATCACCGTGGCGAGCATCCCCATATAGTCGGCCGTCGTGCGCTCCATCCCCTGGGCGCTGCCTTGAAGGCCGCGAAAGATGTTGCCGCCGCCGATGACCATGCAGATCTCGACGCCCAGATCGTGGACAGATTTCACCTCGCGGGCGATGCGCTGAACGGTTGGTGGGTGCAGCCCGTACCCTTGATCGCCCATCAATGCCTCGCCCGAAATCTTTAGCATCACCCGTTTGAATGTCACTTTGGGCAGGTTGTCGGTCATGAGAGCACCTTTCAGAGGTGAAGGAGGGGTTTTCTTTGCGCTGCAAAATGTCGCAAATAGCCAGAAGGTTCAATGCTCCGTTAAAGGTCAGCGCAAAGAAATGCCACATCGCACGCTCATGTCTGCCAATGCCATCGTCGCCCGCGTCGACCCTCTGGCCCCTGTGCTGATCGCCGGGCCAACGGCGTCGGGTAAATCTGCGCTGGCCTTGGCAATTGCCGAACAGCAAGGCGGCGTGATCGTCAATGCCGATGCCAGTCAGGTCTATGACTGTTGGCGACTGATCTCGGCACGGCCCTCTGAAAAAGAAGAAATGCTGGCCCCGCACACACTTTACGGTCATGTGGCCGCTGACGTGCTCTATTCCGTAGGTCATTGGCTGCGCGAGGTCAGCTTGGTTCTGGCGCAGGCAGACAGACCCATCATTGTGGGTGGCACGGGGCTGTATTTTATGGCGCTGACACAGGGCCTTGCCGATGTACCCGCCATACCGGATGCGGTGCGCAAGGCGGCCCGCTGCATGTCGCTCGATCAAATGATCGCAACACTTGACCCCGAAACCAGGCAGCGCATTGATCTTAACAATCCGATGCGGGTGCAGCGCGCTTGGCAGGTGCTGACATCAACAGGCCGTGGTTTGGCCGACTGGCAAGACAGCACACCGCCCCCGCTTTTGCCTCTGAACAGTTGCACGGCCATCGCAGTTGACGCAGACAAGGACTGGCTGAACGCGCGCATTATCCGGCGGTTTGATCAGATGCTGGATCAAGGTGCCCTGACAGAAGTTGAAGCGGTTCGGCCCAGCTATGATCCCGATCTGCCCGCGCACCGCGCGATTGGCGTTCCCGAGCTTATGGGCTATCTTGAGGGGACTACGACACTTGAGACCGCACGGGACAACGCGATCATCTCAACCCGTCAGTATGCCAAGCGGCAACGCACTTGGTTGCGCAAAAACACAGGTGACTGGCTGAAATATACGCCGCAAGCGGATTCCTGAGCATTTCACAAATGTGACTTTCCATTATTAATATTCTCGATCATGGTGCGATTACTTGAACTTTAGCGATGTAGCGCGCAAATGAACTATCAGACCGTCCAGATCATGACATTGGCCCAACTCTCGCAGGGGAAAGACTGGCGCATTTCGTTGTTGCATGACCGGCCTTCGCATCTGTTGGTCTGGATCACGCGGGGTCAGGGCCTTTTGCAACTTGACGGTCAGCGCCGCGGAGTTGGCGCGCATAATGCGATTTTCATTCCGGCAAGATCTCTGTTTGCGCTGGATCTGGGCAGGCAGGGTTTTGGTCAGGTGGTCGTCATTCCCGACGGCACCCCGTTGCGTCTGCCCCAGTCTCCGCGCCATCTGAGGATCCGCGATGTACACGCGCAAACCGAACTTACCGGCATGATAGAGGCCGCTCAGCGCGAACAACAAGCGCTGCGCCCGCTGTCGCATGACGCGCTGGAAGCGCATGTGGCGTTGATGTCAGTCTGGCTACGCCGCCAGAGTATGCAGGATGAGCACATCCCCGACCGCCGCAATGCCGGGGCGCGGCTAAGTGCGCGGTTTTGCCAGATGGTCTCTGAAAGATTTGCCACAGGGGCCCCGATGGCGACCTATGCCGAAGTGCTGGATGTGACGCCAACGCATCTGACCCGCGCGGTCAAGACGGCAACGGGCAAAACTGCCGCCGATATTCTGACAGAACGGGTGGTGTTCGAGGCGCGCGAATTGCTGGCAACGACGGATCATTCGGCCCAAAGCATCGCGCGCCATCTAGGGTTCGGATCTGCGGCCTATTTCACCCGCTTCGTTCAGCAACACACAGGCTTTGCGCCAAGCAAGCTGCGCCCGGCCAAACCCTTACCCGCCAAGCCCTGAGACCTGCACCCTTTACAGTCATGTCGCTAACAGAACCTTTGCATGTCGCATTTAATTGGAAAATCGCGACAAGCTTACATTGACCTTCATGTTGATCTTGTGCCTCATGGTGGAAATCAAAAAGGCACCTGCGTGATTTTGCAAAGACAGATCAACGCGTAATGAGTGTCGAGGGAGACTGTTGCAATCGCGATTGGCATAAGACCGGACGGCATGCGGCATACATAAATCAGCCGGGCTAATGCGCCCACAAGTAAGGTCGTGCGTCACCAGCCACGCAACAGGGATATTCCATGGGAATTTTCATTCTTCGCCGCCTGGGCGTGATTCTACTGACAGCACTGTGCCTGACATTTATCGTGTTTTGGCTGACCAATCTTTACCCGAACCTTGAGAAACTGGCCAAGAGCCAAGGCAACTTCCGCATGTCGGACGAGGCTGTCACCAGCTATTTGGAAAACCGTGGCTATCTGCAACCAACGCCGATCAAGTTCGGCCAATGGCTGGGCGTGGCCCCGGGTTGGGTGACTGAAACTGCGGATGGCAAGGTTATGGGACGGTGTTTTACCAGTGAAACACCGGTTGATGAGCGCCCCACATTTTGTGGTATTCTGCAGGGTGACTGGGGCTATTCGACGGTTTTCAAGGAAGATGTCGGCCCCACTGTCCTGACCCGTCTGAAGCTGACCGGCAAGCTTATGCTGTGCGTCTTGCTTTTGATGGTGCCCTCGGCGTTGCTTGTCGGGGTGTTGGCAGGCATGCGCGAAGGCTCGCGGCTGGACCGTTCGCTCTCGACCTTTTCCATCGCAACGACAGCCACGCCTGAATACGTGTCGGGTGTAATTTTTATCGCCGTGCTGGCGTCGTCACGGTTCGGCATATCGCCATGGCTTTCCGATATGGGATGGATCGACAGCAACACCCTGTTTCTGGGCTCTGCGACTTCGGCAATGGAAGACGCGACCTTCTGGAACTTCTTTTTGCCGGTGCTGACGATTTCGCTTTACGGCATGGGGTATATTGCACGAATGACCCGCGCCTCGATGACCGAGGTGATGACGGCACAATATATCCGTACCGCCCGCCTAAAGGGCGTAAAATTCAGCGATATTGTTCTTAAACACGCGCTGCGCAACGCGTTGATCGCGCCCTTTACCGTCATCATGTTGCAAATACCATGGCTGCTGAACGGTGTGGTTATCGTTGAAACCTTGTTCAATTACAAAGGTTTCGGGTGGCTTTTGGTGCAAGCTGCCGCCAATAACGATATTGAGCTGCTGCTGGCGGTCTCTGTTGTCTCGGTCATCGTGGTTCTGGCCACACAGCTGATATCCGACATCGGCTATGTGTTTTTGAACCCGCGCATTCGCATCACGTAAAGAAAGGGCAAGGACATGGAAGCTTTAACATGGACAGGCTCGATGGGCTGGTTGAACCCGATACTGGGACTGGCTGTTGGCGTTATGGTGCTGGCCTATACGATGAAAATTCTGGTATCTTTCCTCCCCTCCACCGGGGTGCGCACCATTGGATCAGGTGGGGTTGCTGCCGCAAATCAAGGTCTTTCGGGTCTTTTGGGCCGCGTGGGTGCCTACGGGTTCTTGGCTGCACTCGCGATTGTGGTGGTCTACCTTCTGGCTGGGATCGCCTTGGGGCCTGCCGCAGGCATTTTCGGCGGGCTTGCGCGGCAGCTTTTACCAGTGTGGATCGCGCTGGCCGCCCTGTTTGCCGTGTCGATCAAGTTCAAGCGCAGCCTTGGCCTTTATGGCAAGCTTTTTGACAGCACGGTGGGCATGATCGGTTTTGGGCTGGTGATGTTCTGGGTGTTTACAGGCGTTTTTGGTGGCGTGTTTGATATGCTGGTCACCCACGACAGCCTAAGCCAGGTTTCCGGCATGAAGAACAAACTGCCCGGCACCCCCCTCGCAGGGGCAGGTCAGGAGGAATACCAATGGTTTTTGCTGGGCGGTGACAACCTTGCGCGCGATGTCTACAGCCGTTTGATCAAAGGGTCATGGGTGGTGGTGCAGATTGCACCGATGGCCACGCTTTTCGCATTTATGGTGGGCATCACTCTGGGACTGCCTGCGGGGTATTACGGCGGCAAGCTGGATGTATTCCTTAGCTTTCTGGCCAACCTGATCCTCGCCTTTCCTGTCATTTTGCTGTTTTATCTGCTGGTCACCCCCGAGATTGTCCTGACGGGCATTCCCAACTACATGGCATTGGTCTTGTTCGTCTTTCCGCTGGTCTTTCTGGCTGTTTTGCTGAATTCACGCTTTTACACACAGCCGTCCTTGCGCACGCCCCTTCTGATCGTGGTTTTGGGCATTACGGGCTGGCTGTATCTGTCGCTGGTATCAACCAATGGTGCTATTGTGGATGCGCCGACCTACCGGATTCCCGGCCTGCCCGCGTTTGTCGATCTGTTCGACATTGATCCCGGCGTGCTTGTGGTTTTCGTCTCGGTCGTTTTTGTCAACGCACCCACTGTGTTTCGTATCGTGCGGGGGCTCGCGCTCGACATAAAGACGCGTGACTATGTGGCGGCTGCACAGACCCGTGGTGAGGGCCCGTGGTACATCATGCTGTGGGAGATTTTGCCGAACGCGCGCGGGCCACTGATCGTCGATTTCTGTCTGCGGATTGGATATACGACGATCCTTTTGGGGACTTTGGGTTTCTTCGGGCTTGGGCTGCAATCGGAAAGCCCCGATTGGGGCACGACGATCAACGCAGGGCGGCGGCTGCTGTCGCTTTATCCGCATGCCGCGATTGCGCCTGCGGTCGCTTTGCTGAGCCTTGTTTTGGGATTGAACCTTTTGGCGGATGGTTTGCGCGAAGAAAGTTTGCGTGATTGAGGATGTGACGGACGGGACCGGGGGGCAGCCCCTCGCGCCAAGGGCGCGGAAACCATAATGAGGATGCAACATGGCTGATCAAGCATATGACGGGCCGATCTTGGAGATCGACAACCTGTCGATTTCGTTTTTCACGCGGCTGCGGGAAATTCCTGCGGTAATGGATTTTTCGGTTTCGATCAAACCGGGTGAAGCTGTCGGGCTGGTTGGCGAATCCGGTTGTGGCAAGTCGACCGTGGCCCTTGGGGTCATGCAAGATCTGGGCGTGAACGGGCGTGTCGTTGGCGGATCGATCATGTTCAAAGGCCGCGATCTGGCGCAGATGAGCGATGATGAGTTGCGCGAAATCCGGGGTAGCCAGATCGCGATGATTTATCAAGAACCTATGGCGTCGTTGAACCCTGCCATGAAGATCGGGCGCCAGTTGATGGAAGTTCCGATGATCCATTCGGGCATGTCCGAAAGCGATGCGCGCGCCAGAGCCTTGCAGGTGGTCACCGACGTTAAGCTGCCGGACCCCGAGCGTATTCTAAAAGCCTATCCGCATCAGCTGTCGGGCGGGCAACAGCAGCGGATCGTGATTGCGATGGCGCTGATGTCAGAGCCGGCCCTGCTGATCTTGGACGAGCCCACTACTGCTTTGGACGTGACGGTCGAGGCCGCCGTGGTCGAGTTGGTCAAAGACTTGGGAAAGAAATACGGCACCTCGATGCTGTTCATATCCCACAATCTTGGGCTGGTGCTTGAGACCTGCGACCGGATTTGTGTGATGTATTCCGGCGAGGCCGTCGAACGCGGATCAATCGAGGACGTGTTTGACAAGATGCGGCATCCTTATACGCAAGCGCTGTTCCGCTCCATTCCGCTGCCCGGAGCCGATAAAAACGCGCGCCCCTTGGTTGCGATTCCCGGCAACTTCCCCCTGCCCCACGAGCGCCCTCCGGGGTGTAACTTTTGCCCGCGCTGTTCTTATTTCGAGGCGGGGCGCTGCGATCAGGGCAGCATCATGATGGAAGATGTGCCCGGCAACGAGCGCCACGCGACGCGCTGTCTGAAGTTCAAGGAGATCGACTGGAAAGCGCCGCTTGGACTGGCGGATGTGAAAACCAAAGGCGAGATTGGCGAAGTTATCCTGAAGATGGACAAGCTCAAGAAATACTACGAAGTCGCTGCAAACTCCATGTTTGGTGGATCGGCGACCAAGGTCGTCAAAGCCAACGAAGAGCTTAGCTTTGAGGCGCGCGAATCTGAGACGTTGGCCATCGTAGGCGAATCCGGTTGCGGTAAATCGACCTTCGCCAAGGTGTTGATGGGGCTTGAAACGGCCACCTCTGGGCAGGTGTTGCTGGACGGCAAGGATATTGGCGGCGTCCCGATCGAGGATCGCACGACGCAGAATGTCGCTGACATTCAGATGGTGTTCCAAAATCCCTTTGATACGCTGAACCCGTCGATGACAGTGGGCCGCCAGATCATCCGAGCCCTTGAGATTTTCAAGATCGGCAAAAATGAAAAAGAGCGCCGCATCCGCATGTTGGAACTGCTTGATCTGGTGAAACTGCCCCGCGAATTTGCGGGCCGCATGCCACGGCAGTTGTCCGGGGGGCAAAAGCAGCGGGTCGGGATTGCGCGCGCCTTTGCTGGGGATGCGCGGATTGTCGTGGCGGATGAACCTGTGTCAGCTTTGGATGTGTCTGTTCAGGCGGCGGTCACAGATCTGTTGATGGAAATCCAACGCGAACAAAAGACAACGCTTTTGTTCATCAGCCACGATCTGAGCATCGTGCGCTATTTGGCGGACCGTGTGATGGTCATGTATCTGGGCCATGTGGTTGAACTTGGCACCACTGATCAGGTCTTTTCGCCGCCCTATCACCCCTACACGGAAGCGTTGCTTTCGGCTGTGCCCATCGCAGATACACGCGTGAAGAAAAAGCATATCGTGCTGGAGGGCGATGTCCCATCCGCCATGAACCCGCCACCCGGTTGCCCGTTCCAGACCCGGTGTCGTTGGAAATCCCAAGTCGAAGGCAATCTATGCGAAATCAAAGTCCCGCCCTTGCGCAGCGTTGCCGAGGGGCATCAGGTCAAATGCCATCTCACAGACGCGCAACTTGCCGAAATGGAGCCGGTGATCGAGATTAATGTCGCTGCAGAATAGACTGATAAGAATAGAAAAAGGCTCTCCAGACCTGGAGAGCCTTTGTCATTGATCAAAGCCCTGCGATCACCTTGACGTAGTTCTTGGTCTCGTTGAAGGGGGGGATGCCACCGTATTTTTTCACAGCACCCGGCCCTGCGTTATACGCCGCAAGCGCAAGTTTCCACGTTCCGAAAGCGCGGAACTGAATTTGCAGATAGCGCGCACCGCCGTCGAGGTTCTGATAAGGATCAGCCGGATCAACGCGCAAAGCGCGTGCTGTGTCTGGCATCAACTGTGCAAGCCCAAACGCACCTTTGTGGGATTTCGCAGATGGGTTCCATCCGCTTTCCTGCTGGACCAGACGCAGAAACAGATCTTCCGGGATGGCATGTCGGCGCGCCGCTTCGCGTGCCATGCTGTGATATTCGCCTTTATATTTGCCGCTGTATTTGGGCACATCCCACTTCGTTGGTGCGGCCACCCGGGGGGGCTGCAAACGAACCGAGGCGGCATATTGCTTGGAAGCGCGGGTATCGAGCAGCTTTTTTTGCGAGGCAAACAACTTTGAACGGCTTTTGGACGAGAAAACTTCGGCAGATACAGGAGCTGCCAGCAATCCCGCACAGCACAGCGTCGTGATCATCAGTTTCTTCATAAAGCCCCCAGAGTGCAGCCAGATTTGAAGAACATAGCAAAGTCACGGCCCTGTGCCACCCTTTATTCGACAAACTGGTGGACCTGATCTGGGATAAACCGGTTCGCAACCTTGTTTCATGCAGACTGCGCTCGGTATAACGTCACTCAACGCAAGGGCCTGAACAGATTCGCATGGTCCTTCCAATCCCATAGCAGACAGGGGGCATCATGGCCGGCTCAGTGAATAAAGTGATCCTTATTGGCAATCTGGGGCGCGATCCCGAAGTGCGCTCGTTCCAGAATGGCGGCAAGGTGTGCAACCTGCGCATCGCCACATCCGAGACCTGGAAAGACCGCAATACCGGTGAGCGTCGCGAGAAAACGGAATGGCATACGGTCGCGATTTTTCAGGAAGGGCTGGTGCGCATCGCCGAGCAATACCTGAAAAAGGGATCAAAAGTGTATATCGAAGGCCAATTGCAGACCCGCAAGTGGCAGGATCAATCCGGTGCAGATCGCTATAGTACAGAGGTCGTGTTGCAAGGTTTTGGCGGCACGCTCACCATGCTGGATGGCCGCGATGGCGGGTCTGGTAGCGGCGGCGGCGGCGATTATAACAGCGGCCCGTCTGATCCCGGCGGCTACGGCGGAGGGTACGATTCAGGCCCGTCTAGCGGCAGCAGTAGCGGTGGTGGCGGCGGTGGCGGCGGATCATCGCGCGATCTGGATGACGAAATCCCGTTTTAATAGATAGACGCAAATACCAAATGAAGGGGCTGCCAAAGGGCGGCCCCTAATTTCATGAAAACCCGCTTTTTAATGGCAGATAGGTTTTTGGCGGTGAATGTGGAAAAACTTGCCGCTTAACGATAAAAAGCCCTTTGAAACAAAGGGCTTTCCAGTTTTCTCGGCTTTGAGCTGAAGTTAAACGTCAGACTCGTCGGTGTCACTTCCGATGGTGTTAGGCTTGTCCGACGGCGTCACCTGACGCACTTTCACGCGCATCATTTTACCGTTGCCCAAGTCTTTCTCGTTCACGACTTTGAATTTTCCCATAGGCAGCAGGTTAAGCTCGCGGTTGTCGCCCAACGCTTCGCCCAAGACCTCAAGCATCGCCTCAACGACCGGCTTGGCATCTTTTTTCTTGACGCCTGACCGCTCTACCACGATGTCGATCAGTTCTTTCTTGCGCATCACAGGGCCTACGATAACCGAACGAGGACCGTCGGGATTGTGTGTATTTGACGCGCTGGTGTCGGGCATAGCCGCCGCCGACTTGCTGGCCTGAACGTTTGGGGCCGCGTCTGGCTTTGATGTAACCGACTTGAGTTTCGTTGGTTTGACTGTGTTGCTCATGGAATTATCTACCGCCTCTTTTCCTAGTCTTGACGAGACTTACCATAAAGCCGGATCGCACGCTAGTAATCCTTGGGGTTCACAAGCGCTGAACCACCAGATTTAGCGGTTTTGATCCCTTGGCACGCAAAAGGCCGCCCCGATCAAGGGCGGCCTTTGTCTGCTAACCTACAGCCGATCAGTGCGCTGTCGCGCTGTCCCCGGCTGGTGACTTCTTGGCCAAGGCTGCCGCTGCGGCATCTTCGGCTTCCTGATCCCATTCAATGGCCTCGGGCTGGCGGATCAAGGCATGCTTGAGCACCTCGGAAACGTGCTTGACCGGAATAATCTTCAACCCTGCCTTTACGTTGTCAGGAATATCCGGCAAGTCTTTTTCGTTTTCTTCGGGGATCAAAACAGTAGTAATCCCGCCGCGCAAAGCCGCCAACAGCTTTTCTTTCAACCCGCCAATCGGCATCGCATTACCGCGCAACGACACCTCGCCTGTCATGGCGATGTCGCGCCGCACCGGAATTTGGGTCAGCACCGAAACAATCGACGTCACCATCGCCAGACCTGCTGACGGGCCATCCTTTGGCGTCGCACCGTCGGGCACGTGCACGTGGATATCAATCGTGTCGAACTTTGGCGGTTTGACACCGATTTTGGGGCTGATGGAGCGCACATAGCTGCTGGCCGCGTCGATGGATTCTTTCATTACATCGCCCAACTTACCTGTGGTTTTCATCCGGCCTTTGCCCGGCAAGCGCAACGCCTCGATCTGCAGCAATTCGCCACCAACAGAGGTATACGCCAGTCCCGTCACAACACCGATCTGGTCTTCAAGCTCTGCCAAACCGAAACGATGCTTTTTGACACCAAGGAAATCCTCGATGTTGTCCTCGTTCACGGTGATGGATTCGGCTTCTTTCTTGACGATCTTGGTCAGTGATTTACGCGCCACCTTGGCAATCTCGCGTTCAAGATTCCGAACGCCAGCCTCGCGGGTGTAGTAGCGGATCATGCTGGTCAAGGCACTGTCTTCAATGGCAAATTCCTTTGCCTTCAGACCGTGGTTCTTGATCTGCTTGGCCACAAGATGCTGTTTTGCGATCTCGCGCTTTTCATCCTCGGTGTAACCGGACAGCGGAATGATCTCCATCCGGTCAAGCAATGGCCCCGGCATGTTGTAGCTATTTGATGTGGTCAGGAACATCACATTTGACAGGTCGTATTCCACCTCAAGATAGTGGTCCACGAAGGTCGAGTTTTGTTCCGGATCAAGCACCTCAAGCATGGCCGATGCGGGATCGCCACGGAAATCCTGACCCATCTTGTCGATTTCATCGAGCAAGATCAGCGGGTTGTTGGTTTTCGCTTTTTTCAGCGCCTGAATGATCTTACCGGGCATGGAGCCGATATAGGTCCGGCGGTGACCGCGAATTTCGGATTCGTCACGCACCCCACCAAGCGAGATGCGAATGAATTCGCGCCCCGTTGCCTTGGCAACAGATTTACCAAGCGACGTCTTACCGACACCCGGAGGGCCGACAAGGCACATGATCGGGCCTTTCATCTTGGAAGACCGCTGCTGTACCGCAAGATATTCGACGATGCGTTCTTTAACCTTTTCAAGGCCATAGTGGTCGTCATCCAGCACCTTCTGGGCCTTCACCAGATCCTTTTTGGTGCGTGATTTCACATTCCACGGGATCGACAAGATCCAGTCAAGATAGTTGCGCACGACGGTCGCTTCGGCGGACATAGGCGACATGTTCTTAAGCTTCTTCAGCTCGGCATCGACCTTTTCCTTGGCTTCCTTGCTCAATTTGGTCTGCGCGATACGGGCTTCAAGCTCGGCGACTTCGTTCTTGCCGTCTTCACCATCCCCCAGTTCGTTCTGAATGGCCTTCATTTGCTCGTTCAGATAATATTCGCGCTGCGTCTTTTCCATTTGGGATTTCACGCGGGTCTTGATCTTTTTTTCGACCTGAAGCACAGACATTTCGCCCTGCATCAGCCCGTAAACCTTCTCAAGCCGTTCGGACACGGACAATGTTTCCAGCAAATCCTGCTTTTGTTCAACCTCAATGCCCAGATGGCCAGCAACCAGATCGGCCAGACGTGCAGGCTCGGACGCTTCGCCAACAGCCGTCAGCGCTTCTTCAGGGACGTTTTTCTTGACCTTTGCATAGCGTTCGAATTCTTCCGAAACGGTCTTGATCAACGCCTGAGTTGTGATTTCATCTCCGGGAATTTCAGTTAGGTATTCTGCTTTCGCCTCGAAGAAACTGTCGTTTTCAAGGTATTCAGTGATGCGCACGCGGGCCTGCCCTTCGACAAGCACCTTCACGGTGCCATCGGGCAACTTCAGCAATTGCAGCACGTTGGCCAGCACGCCAGTCTTGAAAATACCTTCTGCATCAGGGTCGTCGATGCCGGGATCAACCTGGCTGGACAGCAAAATCTGCTTGTCGTCCGCCATCACTTCTTCCAGTGCGCGCACAGATTTCTCACGGCCCACAAAAAGCGGGACGATCATATGGGGGAACACCACGATGTCGCGCAACGGCAAAACCGGGTATGATGCGTTCAGAGGCTCTAACATGCTCTTTTCCTTATACTGCAAGACGACACTGGCCCCTATCATAGGCGGCCGTTCGGTCATCTCCTGTTCTGAGTAGAGTATTTGGGCACCCTACCCGCCTGTTTCAATCCCCTTCGGATGTCAGGGAAGTTTTACTGCTTTTGACGCTAGAATGACCCGCCGCGTGCCGACAAACAAGCGCAGATCACTTCAATCGCCATCAAAGTCATTTGTAGATTTAGTGTTTTCCGGCCACATTGGCAGAGCGGCCGGAAAAAGAAACATTATGCCACAGCGACTTCTTCCAGGAACGGATAGTCTGTGTAGCCGTTTTCGCCGCCACCGTAATACGTACCGGAATCGCCTTTGTTCAGCGGCGCATCACGCTCGAGCCGTTTGGCAAGATCGGGGTTGGCAATGTAGGGACGGCCAAAGGCAATCAAGTCAGCATCGCCGTTTTCGACGGTCTTGATGGCAAGATCGCGGTCGTAGCCATTGTTGCCCATATAGATGCCATCAAAGATCTTGCGCAGCTTCTCAAGGCTCTCGCCCTCGTCCAGTTTGCGCGATCCGCCAGTGGCACCTTCGACCATGTGAAGGTAGGCCAGACCAAATTTGTTCAGCTCTTTGACCACATATTCAAAGGTTTCTTGCGGGTTTTCATCATCCACATCATTTGCGGGCGAAAACGGTGACAGGCGCAGACCGACATGGGCACCGTCCCAAGCGTTCGTCACAGCGTCAAGCACCTCAAGCAGCAGTCGGGCACGATTTTCGACCGAGCCGCCGTACTGGTCATCACGCTTGTTGGTCTTGGTTTTCAGGAACTGGTCCAAAAGATAGCCGTTGGCACCGTGCACCTCGACACCGTCAAATCCGGCCTTTTTCGCCATTTTGGTCGCGTGAACGTAGTCCTGGATCAGACGCGGCATCTCGCTTGTTTCCAGCGCACGAGGCTCTGAGGTCGGCTCGAATCCGTTGGCTGTGAAGGTCTTTACATCAGCCTTGATTGCGGACGGGGCGACGGGGCGCTGGCCGTCCGGTTGCAAGGACGTGTGGCTGATCCGGCCAACGTGCCACAACTGGATGACGATCTTGCCGCCTGCCTTGTGCACGGCGTCGGTAACTTTTTTCCAGGCAGCGACCTGACCTTCGGTGTAGATGCCGGGGGTCGCCAAGTATCCCTTACCCTCAGGACTGATCTGTGTGGCTTCGGTGATGATGATGCCTGCGCCGGCGCGTTGCGTGTAGTATTCAACATGCATGTCGCCGACTTCATCGGTGTCGTTATCTGCGCGGTTGCGCGTGAGCGGGGCCATCACGATGCGGTTTTTCGCCTCGATGGTGCCAACAGTGAGCGGGGAGAACAGCTTGTCTGCCATTTGAGTATCTTTTCTTCTCTGGTTCTTGATCTGTTTAATCATGAACAAGACGCACCGCTACAAGGATTGGTTCACCGATTTATTTTTCGCCTCGCCGGTTGAAGTTCTACAGTGGCTCTATATCGCCCTGCGCTCTGCGATCATGAAAGGCCGTTTGCCATACCGCAAACGTGCCAGAGGCAATCGCCGCACGCATACCGGCCATGATTTCTTGAAAATAATGCAGGTTGTGCCAAGTCAAAAGCATGCCGCTGATCATCTCTTGACTGCGGAAGACATGGTGCAGATACGCGCGGGAATAGTTTGCGCAAGCTGGACATGTGCAGTCTTCGTCCAGCGGGCGCGGATCATCTGCATGCCGCGCGTTCTTGATGTTGACCACCCCGTTACGTGTGAAAACTTGTCCGGTCCGACCCGAGCGCGAAGGCAATACGCAATCCATCATGTCGATGCCGCGCGCCACTGCGCCAACGATATCATCGGGCTTGCCCACGCCCATCAGGTAACGGGGCCGGTCCACGGGCAGCATGTCGGTGGCGTAATCTAGGCAACCGAACATCGCCTCTTGCCCCTCCCCCACAGCCAGACCGCCGACGGCATACCCGTCAAAGCCGACGTCGATCAATGCCTTGGCGCTCTCCTCGCGAAAATCACGTTCTAGCCCGCCTTGCTGGATGCCGAAAAGCGCATGGCCCGGACGGTCACCAAAGGCGTCGCGGCTGCGCGCAGCCCACCGCATCGACAGGCGCATCGAGGCAGCAATCCGGTCACGGTCGGCCGGCAAGGCGGGGCATTCGTCGAAACACATGACAATGTCCGAGCCAAGCAGCTTTTGGATTTCCATCGACCGTTCAGGCGTGAGTTCATGTTTGGAGCCGTCGATATGGCTTTTGAAGGTCACACCTTTTTCGGTGAGCTTGCGAAGATCGGCAAGGCTCATCACCTGAAAACCGCCTGAATCGGTCAGGATCGGCTTGTCCCAATTCATGAAGTTGTGCAGCCCGCCTAGCCGGTCGATCCGCTCGGCTGTGGGGCGCAACATCAAATGATAGGTGTTGCCCAACAAGATATCTGCACCGGTTGCAGCCACGCTTTCAGGCAGCATCGCCTTGACGGTCGCCGCCGTGCCCACAGGCATGAAAGCGGGGGTTCGGATATCACCCCGAGGCGTGTGGATGACGCCCGTACGGGCAACGCCGTCCTGGGCCTGAAGATTAAAAGAGAATTTTTCCATGACAGCGGCTATAAGACGTTGGATAGAAGCGTGCAATCGCGATGCGATCCGGGACTGACTGTTTTGGCAACCGCTTTAAATTGCAACAATGACACTTTGAAACGTCATGGTTGAGTGATTATATCAATCTTAATCGGTTGGGTGACTGTCTGGGATACACTTACACAGCTCCCACCCGCAGAAAAGGAACACAAACGTGCCCATCGAAGAGGTTCTACTCGATATCTTGCAAAGTAACCTGCCGCTGGTTTTACTTGCAATTCTGCTGGTTATTTTGGTCGTCAAAGGCGTCAAGATCGTACCACAGTCCGAACAGCATGTGGTGGAACGCTTTGGGCGTTTGCGCTCGGTGATGGGGCCGGGCATCAATATGATCGTGCCCTTCATCGACAAGATCGCCCACGAAATTTCCATTCTCGAGCGTCAGTTACCCACCGCCAGCCAAGACGCGATTACCCGCGATAACGTGCTTGTTCAGGTTGATACATCGGTGTTCTACCGGATCATCGAGCCTGAAAAAACAGTTTACCGGATCCGGGACATCGATTCCGCGATTGCAACCACCGTGGCGGGGATCGTGCGGGCCGAGATCGGCAAGATGGATCTGGACGAGGTGCAATCGAACCGGACGGCGCTGATTAGCACGATCAAGCTTTTGGTAGAAGATGCCGTTGACAACTGGGGCATAGAAGTGACCCGCGCCGAAATCCTGGACGTGAACCTTGACGCGGCCACCCGCGCCGCAATGATGCAGCAACTGAACGCAGAGCGTGCACGCCGTGCGCAGGTAACCGAAGCTGAAGGAAAAAAACGCGCGGTCGAGTTGGCGGCGGATGCAGAGCTTTATGCCTCAGAGCAGACGGCCAAAGCACGCCGTGTGCTTGCCGATGCCGAAGCCTATGCAACGCAGGTCGTGGCCACTGCGATCGGCGAGAATGGCCTTGAGGCAGCACAGTACCAGATCGCGCTGAAGCAGGTCGAGGCGCTGAATGCGCTTGGTGCAGGTGCGGGCAATCAGACAATTGTGGTGCCGGCCCAAGCGCTTGAGGCCTTTGGCGACGCTTTCAAGTTGCTCAGAGGACGTAGCTGATGCTGACCGATTATCTGACACTGTGGTGGATCTGGATATCCGTTGCCTTGATCTTGGGCCTGATCGAGGTCATTCTGCCAGGCAACATTTTTCTGGGCTTCGCGCTTGGGGCCTTGGCGATGGTTCCAGTCGTCTTGGCCATTCCAGGTGCCGGCACATCCTTGCTTTTGGCCATTTTTGCCGGATTTTCCTTGGCGGCTTGGATCATCCTGCGGGTTCTTTTTCGCAAACAATCCAGCGGTGCGCGGATCGTGAAACGCGATATCAACGAAGGCTAGGTCTGGTGATGCCGATATCGGGGGCGTTGCGCCGGACACCGGGATTCAATCCGCTTTGGAAGCACTGCTTGGCACCTTGAGAAGCCTTTGGTGACCTGTTAGTCGACAGCATGATTTTAGCGGTGACGGAGTAACAGGTATGGAAGAATTGAATTTCGGCTGGGAAGAGTGGATTGCCCTGCCCAACCTGGGCCTGCCCGCAATCAAAGCTAAAATCGACACCGGAGCCAAGACATCGTCGCTTCATGCTCATGATATCGAAGTGTTCGGTCCCGATTCAAAGCCCAAAGTCCGCTTTACCGTCTGCCCGGTCGCTGGCAACGATGACATTGTGATAACCTGCTCTGCCCCGATCATCGACAGGCGGGAGGTGACATCGTCGAATGGCGAATCCGAATTGCGCTATGTGATCTCGACCAATCTGGATGTCGCAGGGCAAAGCTGGCCGATCGACATCACCCTGACCAACCGTGCAAGCATGACAAGCAGAATGCTGTTGGGCCGTCAGGCGTTGACGGATCACATCAAGATTTCGGCAACCGAAAAGCGGCTTCAGCCCGACCTGAGCTATGATGTCTACCACTCCGCCGCCGTGCGCCACAAAGCGCCCAAACGTGCGCTGCGGATTGCTGTGTTAAGTCGGGAAGCCGACAACTATTCCACCAGACGATTGGTCGAGGTCGGTGAAGGGCGCGGTCATACAGTCGAAGTCATCGACACCACCCGCTGCTACATGGCAATCAACGCGATGGCACCAGAGGTTCATTACGATGGCAAGCGCCTGCCCCGCTACGATGCCGTGATCCCGCGCATCGGTGCCTCGATCACCCCCTATGGCTGCGCCGTGATCCGCCAATTCGAAACGATCGGCACCTATTGCGTGAATGGGTCAGCAGGCATTCTGGCCAGCCGCGACAAGTTGCATGCACATCAGGTTCTGGCCTCCAAAAAGATCGGCATGCCAACCACAGCCTTTGCCGCCTCGCCCAAGGATACATCGAACCTGATGGCGTTGGTGGGCACCGCACCGCTGATCGTGAAACTGCTGGAATCGACGCAAGGCAAAGGGGTCGTTCTGGCAGAGACCAAGAAGGCCGCCGAATCCGTGATTGATGCCTTTCGGGGCCTCAAGGCGAATTTTCTGGTTCAGGATTTCGTCAAGGAAGCGGCAGGCGAAGACATCCGGTGTCTGGTTGTCGATGGCAAGGTCGTTGCCGCGATGAAGCGCACAGGTGCGGACGGTGATTTCAGATCCAACCTGCACCGCGGCGGATCGGCCCAGGTGGTGCGCATCACCAAACAGGAACGCGAAACCGCTCTGCGTGCCGCACGTGCATTCGGGCTGGGCAAAGCGGGCGTTGATCTGCTGCGCTCTGAGACCGGGCCAAAAGTTCTGGAGGTCAATTCATCCCCCGGGTTTGAGGGGATTGAGAAGGCCACCGGCAAGGACATCGTTGGCATACTTTATGATATGGTCGAGGCGCGTGCGAAACCGCAGCCGGTGCGTCGACGTAAATCATGACAGTGTGGCGGCCCCTCTGGACGATGGGCCGCCTAATCCCTATATAAAGGGTCAGGAAATGAAACGAGGCACCTGATGAGCAACAGCACCCAACCCCTTGAAGGCACGCCTTTGATCGCGCCTTCCTCCACCGATCATCCGCTATATGAACAGGTGGTTGAAGCGTGCCGAACGGTTTACGACCCTGAAATTCCGGTCAATATTTACGAGCTTGGCTTGATCTATACGATTGATATCAATGCGGAAAGTGAAGTGAACATCAAGATGTCACTGACTGCCCCCGGCTGTCCGGTTGCAGGCGAAATGCCCGGTTGGGTCGCCGATGCCGTTGAACCGCTGCCCGGCGTCAAGACTGTCGATGTCGAGCTGGTTTGGGAGCCGCCATGGGGCATGGACATGATGTCGGACGAGGCGCGTTTGGAACTGGGCTTTATGTAAGCGCTGCACCATGCGTAAATAAATTCTGACACTCGCGCTTGAGAACAACTGACGAAACGCCTATCTTCCTTCCAACAGGAGTATCCACGATGTTCGCGACCCCAGGCAAACAAGCCGTCACCATCACCCCCAAAGCCGCCTTGCAGATCAGCAAGTTGATGAACTCGGCAGGCCATGCAGGGCTTCGCATTGGCATCAAAAAGGGCGGTTGCGCGGGCATGGAATACACCATGGAATATGTCACCGAGCCCGAGACCAATGACGAGGTCGTCGAGCAGGATGGCGCGCGCGTCCTGATTGCGCCGATGGCCCAGATGTTCCTGTTCGGAACGGAAATCGACTACGAGACATCCTTGCTCGAGTCGGGTTTCAAGTTCCGCAACCCCAACGTGACCGAAGCCTGCGGATGTGGCGAATCTATTAAATTTGGCTAATCTGCTTGGGTGATCCAAGCGCGTGGTCACGCACCAGCCGTTGCCTCAATCAGGTGCGGCTGCTATCCCTTTGAAATACCAAGACGGGGAAGATTTTGATGCGTCGCAAGCTTGCCGCTGGAAACTGGAAAATGAATGGCACGGCTTCGGCCCTGTCGGAACTGGCTGAACTGGCCAGGCAACTGGGCCCCGATGATGCAGAGACGGTGATATGCCCGCCTTTTACCCTGCTTTTCGCCGCCTGCGAAAAGATGCGCGGAACGGCAGTGGCGATTGGTGCCCAAGATTGTCATGCCGCGCCCTCGGGTGCCTATACCGGCGATATCTCAGCCGAAATGATCGCCGATACGGGGGCCAGCTATGTCATCGTTGGCCATTCGGAACGGCGCGACGCGCACGCCGAGACCGACAGCGACGTCGCAGACAAGACGCGTGCTGTCTGGCGCGCTGAGCTGACCGCAATACTTTGCATCGGTGAAAGCGGCGCAGACCGCGAGGCGGACCGGACCCTTCCTATCATCCAAGAGCAGTTGACCGGATCTGTGCCAGACGGTGCGACCGGTACAAACCTGGTCATCGCCTACGAGCCGGTCTGGGCGATTGGCACCGGCAAGGTCCCGACCCTTTCGCAGATCGTCGAGGCCCATGATTTTATCCGCGCACAGTTGATCAGCCGCTTTGGGAAAACCGAAGGCGATGCGATCCGCCTGCTTTATGGCGGCTCCGTCAAACCTGGCAACGCCGCGGAAATCTTTACCGCAGAAAACGTTGATGGCGCTCTTGTCGGTGGTGCCAGTTTGAAAGCGGCTGACTTTGCCCCCATCATCAAGGCCTTGTCACAGGCCTGATCTCCATTTCGCAAAATAAACTCACTGCACCACAATAGCAAAAGGGCGGCACGTCAATCTGACATGCCGCCCTTTTTGTCATTCTATCCGCAGATCGCTAGCGTACCAGAATTTCCGGCCCCATCATCATTGTCGGCAACCAGGTCGAGATGATCGGGATGTAGGTGATCATGATCAAGAACACGAACAACACGGCGGTAAAGGGCAACGCCGCCTTGACCACATTCATCATCGGCATGTTGGCCACGCCCGAAGTCACGAAAAGGTTCAGACCCACAGGCGGCGTGATCATTCCGATTTCCATGTTCACCACCATGATAATGCCCAGATGGATCGGATCAATTCCAAGCTCCATCGCGATGGGAAACACCAGCGGTGCCACGATGATCAGCAGGCCCGAGGGCTCCATGAACTGGCCACCGATCAGCAAGATCACATTGACGATAATCAGGAAAATAATCGGCCCGAAACCCGCATTCAGCATGACTGCCGAAATCTGCTGCGGGATCTGCTCGTCAGTCAAAACATGCTTCAGGATCAGCGCGTTGGCGATGATGAACATGAGTGTGACTGTCAGCTTGCCTGCCTCGAACAGGGTATCGCGCACGTCGCGGTGAAAGAACACCGTGACGAGTGCTATTGGCTTGCGCAGCAGGGACAGGTTGCTCCCCTCGCCTTGCGTGTGCAGTGGGCCCATGTCGCGGTAGACAAAACAGGCGATCACGAAGGCATAGATCGCAGCAACCGCGGCGGCCTCGGTTGGCGTAAAGATACCGCCATAGATGCCCCCCAGAATGATCACGATCAGCATCAAGCCCCAGCCCGCTTCACGCCCCGAGGCAAAAACCTCGCTCCAGCCGCGCCATTCGCCCTGTGGCAGCTTCTTGACCCGCGCCATGATATAAATGGTGATCATCAGCATGAAACCCGCCATCAGACCCGGGATCACACCAGCAAGAAACATCCGGCCCACCGATACATCTGTCGCAGACGCATAGACAACCATCACGATGGACGGCGGGATCAGGATGCCAAGAGTACCTGCGTTGGCAATCACACCTGCCGCAAATTCCTTGGTATAGCCGGTCTCGCGCATCCCTGCGATGACGATGGAGCCGATGGCAACAACAGTGGCGGGCGATGAACCAGAGAGCGCTGCGAACATCATACAGGCAAACACGCCCGCAATCGCCAGACCGCCCGGAAAATGCCCGACCAACGCGATAGAGAATCGAATGATCCGCCTGGCCACACCGCCCGTCGACATGAAGGATGATGCCAGAACAAAAAACGGGATCGCCAGCAGCGTATAGTGCCCGGCCATCGCCTGAAAAAACGTCTGCGCGATAGAGGCGAGCGAGGAATCTGACAAGACCAGCAAGAAGATGATCGACGAAAACCCAAGACTGACAGCGATCGGAACGCCCAGCAGCATCAAACCCACGATCATGGTAAATAGAATGAGAACTTCCATGCGCTTATTTCCCCGCGTTCATATGTTTGACGGCCTCGATATCGTCTTCAGCCTCGTGGCTGACGATCAGGCTGGTCGAAACGCCGGTAAACACCCTCACGCCCGCTTGGATAAAGCGGAACAACAGCAAAGCAGCACCAAAGGGCAGCATTGCATAGGGAATAAAGCGCGGCAGTTTTTCGTAAGCTTCACCTTCGTTCATGATCGGTTCGATAAACGTCAGCCAGGTCGTGACGGGCGGAGATGGGCATTCGCCGGCGCTGGAGCGGTGGCGGAAAAGGTGATTGTTGAATGTTATGGCGCTAACAAATTTGTAAACGCCATAATAC
>JAGXHA010000050.1 GCA_024636475.1 Roseobacter sp.
CGCCTTCAACAATATTCGCGCCTTGAGCAGCCGATACGCCGCGCCACGACCCGTGCGGATTATACCTTCCAGCTGTTGGCGCTCTTCAGCAACCAGACGAACAACATATTTCACAGCGGGTCCACGTTTGCCCATTTCAGCATCCTCCGAAAGTTCTCCCAGAGTGATTCAGAAAATCTCAACGCAGTCAAATCCTGTGACACATGGGACTAGTACTACAGTTGCGTTTTATGCGACCTTCTGATTCAATCTTCCTGCAGATTGAGAAGGATGGAGCATGTCGGTTTCGGATTGGGCAGAGAGCGTTTCAGATTGGCGTTACGGTGTTTGTCAAACAAGTTGTCCGCCGATTTCATACGGCGTCTCTGATTTCAGAGGCGCTGATTTCGGTTTCCGGGTTGAGCCAGACGGGGCCAGCAGGTTGCCAGCTGCGGGTTTGACCTGACCAGCGTTCAGGGTTTTGTGACCGAGCATTTTCATAGAGACTGGCACGATTTGCCAAGGTTGCACGATCATGGCCCGCGTGTCGCGCATTCGGCGTGACGAAGCAGATGGCGCTGTGCAAGTGCTCGCCGTTATACCAGCTGGCGAAGGATTTCGCCCAGGCCTGGGCTTCTGCCTTTGTGGCAAAGCCCTTGGTCGGCCAGTTCGGGCGATATTTGCAAGTGCGGAAGAGCGCCTCTGAGAACGGATTATCATTGCTGACACGCGGTCGGCTGTAAGACGCGATGATGCCGAGTTTTTCCATAGTTGTTTTCATCGTCGCGCCTTTCATCGGCTGCCATTGATGCGGCATGCAGAACCAGTGGGCGCAAGGCGCATCCCTCAGCCAGTACCGCTTTGCGGATCAGCATCGCCGCTAGCTCCGCACTCTCGCGTTCATGAACTTCCCATCCAACGATCTTGCGGCTGTAGATGTCCACGATCAGATAGAGGTAGAAGAACATGCCTGCGACGGGTCCAGGCATCCATGTTATATCCCAAGTCCAGACCTCGCAGGGCGCGCTGGCCTTGTAGCTGGTGGGTGGTTTGCGCCGTACCGGCGGTTTGGCCCGGCCCCTATGATGCTGCTGCCCATCTGCGCGCAGAATGCGATAGAAGCTGGATTCCGATGCCAGATACCGCCCCTGATCTGCCAATTTTGGCACAATCTGTGAAGGCGGAAGACTGGCAAATTCCGTTGCATTACAGACTTCAAGCACGGCCGCGCGTTCCTCGGCGCTCAGTTTGTTGGCCGGTTCCGGGCGCAGCACAAGGGGGCGCTGATCGGCGTGCATCTGGCCGTCTTTTGTCCAGCGCCGCAAAGTGCGGTCGTTGATCTCCAGCTCGGCGCAGGCTTTGGCCTGCCGCGCGCCTGCAATGACGGCCTCATTGATCAGCGTAACGGCTGTTTGACGATCTGGGGTGCTGATCATGCGTCCTCTCCGTCCCCCCAGATCGCAGAAGCCTTTTTTCGCAGAACAAGCAGGGCTGCCGTTTCAGCCAATGCGCGGTCTTTGCGCGCTAATTCACGCTCCAGATCCTTCACCCGCTTTTTTTCTTCTTTGGTCGCCCGCCCAAGACGCGCGCTACTGGCACGGTCCCAGTCATTCGCCTGTTCACAGGCCGCACGCCACGCCGCGATCTGCCCTGGAAAAAGCCCGCGCTTGCGGCAGTATTCGGCTAAATCGGCCTCGTTCAGCGCTGCCGTTTCCAGAACCGCCGCGAACTTGTCGCGTGACGACCAGCCCTCGGGGCCAGCATCAGCGTCGGGCAAAAGCTGCCCCTTACCGCGTGCCTCAGCCCGCCACTTGTGCAGTGTCGCCTCGGAAATCCCTTCCTCTTGCGACAACTGCCGAATGGCCATGTTGTTCGGCGGTAACATCCGCTTCAGCACTGCCGATTTTCGTTCCAGTGAATATCCCAAATCATCGTCCTATCCCGCCCTCCTGAAAATTAGATAAAAATAGAGCAGCGGACAACTTCCCTGACTGAGGGGTGTTATGCGCTTGAAGACTTGAAGGGCTTTATCGCCCCTGCGTTCAAAAGGTCTGAGCAGCGTGCATCTGCTGGTGTGTTCATTGACGGCCTGCTGTCTGGAGCGGAACGCAAGACGGGTTGGATGCTAGCGGAGGAAGCCGGGTTGGCGCGGCCCTATCGGATCCAGTCCTCGCTGGGCCGGTCGTCTTGGTCAGCGGATGCGCTGTGTGAGCGGGTTCGGAGCTATGCGATTGAGGCGCTTAGCGACACGGATGGAGTGCTGTTCGTGGATGAGACCGGGTTTCTCAAGAAGGGCGAACACTCCGCCGGTGTCGCGCGTCAGTATTCCGGCACTGCGGGGCGGATCGAGAACTGCCAGATCGGTGTGTTCGCAAGCTATGCCAGCCGCTGGGGCCATGCGTTGATCGATCAACGGCTTTATCTTCCCAAAGCTTGGGCAAATGACCCCGACCGTCGTACCAGGGCGCATGTTCCGGAAGATGTGTCCTTTGCCACCAAGCCCGCCATGGCCTGCGAAATGATAGCAAACCTGCTGGACGAGGGAACACCCTGTGCCTTCGTGCTGGCCGATGGCGTTGTTGCACGGATGGCGTTGGTTCAGTAAGCAGGCGGCTTTGTCATCGACTGGATAGCGCTGATGCCGCATAAATTCAACGCCGCGCGTCGGCACAAGTTCAAGAAGAAGCGGCACCGCATTTCGAACTGGTCCCAATACAATGAGAGCCTGCGTCAGCGCGGCGATGTAACAATTTGGTTGAGCCCCGAGGTAGAAGCCGCATGGCGTGCAGAGCGCCGCAAGACGCGGGGTGGCCAGCCGGTATATTCCGATCTGGCGATCATTGTTTGTTTGACGCTTGGCATGGTTTACAAGCAGCCGCTGCGCCAAACTGAAGGCTTTGTCCGCAGCCTTGTTAAGATCATGGGGCTGGATCTGGCAGTGCCCGATTACTCGACCTTTTCACGCCGTGGATCTGGGTTGGTTTTGCCGATGGAAACGCGGGCGCAGACGAATGGCCCGATCCATTTAGTGGTAGACAGCACCGGCCTGAAGATCTTTGGTGAGGGTGAGTGGCTGGAAAACAAGCATAAAACAAAGGTCAAACGCAAATCCTGGCGCAAGCTGCATCTCGGCTTAGACCTCGTCAGTTGCGATCTTGTATGTTCTGATTTGACCACCGATGGTGTGGGCGACACGACAGCTTTGCCCGGACTTCTGGATCAGATTGACGGGGACGTGACCCAGTTCATAGCCGACGGGGCCTATGATGGCGAGCCGTCGAGCGACATGTTGTTGGCGCGGTTTGGTGGCGATATCCAGATCGTTATTCCGCCGCCAAAGAACGCGATCCTTAGCGCCGACGCGCAGGACCGCCCCACGCTTCGCGACCGGCGCATTACCGCGATACGCACCGGGGGCAGAATGGCCTGGCAGGTGAGCAGCGGCTACAATCAGCGCAGTCGCGGGGAGACACAAATGGGCCGTTGGAAGCAAGTCATCGGCCCCAAAATGAACGCACGATGCTTTCCCAATCAAAGGACAGAGGCCAAAATTGGCACGCGCATCCTGAACAAAATGAACGGGCTTGGCCGCGCCAAGTTCGAAGCCATCTTATGACCTGAATTATGAGTAAGGGCATTCTCAAACCCAACGCATATCTATGCAACAACGCTCCTGCGCGGCAAGAAGCCGAAAACGACGGCGCCTGCCGTTGATGCCTTCGCCTGCAACGAAATGCGCCTGCTGATCGCAGTGTTGGCCTACCAGACCATGCATGTGACCCGCCGCGCCATGGCGCGCGCGACCGGTGCGGCATGGAGCCTGCGCCGCTTGCGCGAGCGCGTGCTGCGCGGCGGTGGACGTCTTGTCATCTCGGCCCGCCGCATGACACTCATCCTTGCCGAAGCAGTGGCGCCATTCTGGGCAGTCCTTTGGCCGCAGATCCAGACCTTGCGTGGCGCGAGCCCATAAACCACCGCCCGGCGCTGATACCATCGAACCGCCGACAGCGCCTTGGGCCGCCCTGAACGCATGTGCCTGGGCGCTGCAATCTTCTCGTTTTGGCTGTCAGAAATACATCGCGTGCAGCCAAGTCACGAAACGCCAACGGCAAACACCTCGGTATCGGCTCTGCACGCTGCCTAAACCGCCCTCAAGCCGACGCTCGGAGCGTCCAAGACCATCCCGGTGAATAATGCGGGCTCAGACCTTGCTCTGGAATACAAAGATCATCGTTTATATCCGCCGACAGGACAAATTCCTGGAGGCCGTGTCTAAGCAGGTTGTCAAGACAGGCCGCTATCTGGGAAACCCTCAGCAATAAGCCTAAAAACGCGAAACCGCATTGAAGTACAGCAAAGTGCTTAAGGCCTGGGCACAGGCATTCGGGAGCGAAAACATGTGCGTCCAAACTTATGACCGAGAGAACTTTCGCGATGGCGATAGGATATTGGATATGGCACCCCACCTGGGCATGACCTATTTGACCCGCGACGATCTGCCGGAAAGGTTCTCGAACATCTGCTTATCGCGCGAAGTGTCCGAATGATCCGGCCCCTGTTTCACCGAAGTGCTTGGCATCGTGTCGAACACCACTAAGATTGATATCGCAGAATTG
Source organism: Roseobacter sp. (assembly GCA_024636475.1). GTDB lineage: Bacteria > Pseudomonadota > Alphaproteobacteria > Rhodobacterales > Rhodobacteraceae > Sulfitobacter. Next base: position 4,596 of record JAGXHA010000050.1, read on the forward strand.
ATGCGTGTCATCATTCAGAACAATTTTGAAGGCGTATTTCGTTCCGGTGACAGCTACTCCCCGCGTGAACGCAAGGCGATTGTGGACAAGTGTAGGGATGACAACGAATATATCCGCGCCACCTATCGACCTGCCCGCCCTGTGCAATCTGGCGGAATTCGAAGGTGACCTTGCCTTCGAGGATATATCCGCAAGCGACCCATTGATCCGGTTGCGCCAGGCCCAACATGCCATGTTCCAGGCGATCGACCAGTCGCATAAATTTGTCTACGAACCTGCCAGACGGGCAGATTTTTCCATAGAAAAAGAAGGTTTGAAATGAAAGCACTCGGCAAGTCGCCCAAGGCCTTCGAATACGCGCAGCGCTCTGGCGGCCCGCTCATGCTGGACTTTTATCCCCCCAGCGGGCAGGCTCGCGCATTGATCTTGTTCGGCTATGGGGGGGGATTTACCAAAGGAAACCGTGACAACAAGGTACATCAGCCCATGGTGACCCGGTTGCGCAAATCTGGTTTCGCCGTGGCGATACCAGATTACCGGCTGAAAACCGGCCTCAATGACGTGACCGAAGACGAGGCTGTGCGAGCCATACGGATTGCGCGCCGGGTGGAAAGCCAGGGTTGGGGAATGGCGCGCAACCTCTTTGGTGTGCGCCTTTTTACCGCGTGTCAGGATCTATCGGATGCGCTCGGTTTTTGCCGGTCGGCGCTGCGCGACTGGAATGTCGCCTCGCCGAGGGTTGGCATGCTGGGGGTGTCGGCCGGTGGCCTGGCGGGCAATACGCTGTGCTATCCGCCGGAGGCCTGAAAGTCCGAGTTCAGTGCGCCGGATGCGATGGTATCGCTTGCAGCCCCCGTGGTGCATGACTGGGGTATCCGCGCAGATGGCCCGCCGCTGTGGGTGATCCACGGTAAACGCGATCGCATCATCGCAAGCATCGCCTCCGATGCGACGTCCCGGGCTGCGGCACGCAAACGCGCGAATGTGCAGGTGACAATCCCCACAGATGCGCCCCATATCGGCATAGACAAATATGTTCTTGTTACCAAATCCGCTACCGACGCGGTCTATTTTGACGAGATCATCGCCTTCTTTGACCGATATCTGGAGCTTCAGTGACGCAGAGCATCCCGTGAAATCGCCGCAACAAACGCATAGTTTTGCCCTCATTTCGATCATAAATGTCTGGTAGACGTCGCAACGCAAATGATTATTTACAGACGTGCATTTGTTTGCCACGGCGCTGATGGCGGCCGGACCGCAGTATTCACGGCGAATGGACTGTGAGACCGAAAAGACAAAAGGTATGATGCTTTGACCCAAGAGATCCAGTACACCATCCAGCTGGGCACAGCGTTTGATGAAGGGCAGCAATTGATATGGTCTTTGGTTGTGGAACCCTGGCTCGCCGATGAGGGGCTTTTCGTGCACCGGCCCCGGTTTTACCGACCACAACTTAGACGGCTTGCTGAAAGCGGTGCATCAGCGGGGCCAGATGATCTTAGAGAGATGTTCTTTCTGGATCAGAAAGATCCCGACCAAGACATGCATTTGGTTTTGAACGTCATTGAACCCATGCAGCCGGAACTGCATTTTTATCACGATGGGAAATGGTTTGCTGGATTGGGTTCGCGGGCGGCGCGGCTACGCGCGGTGCTGGCGCCGTCGCCATTGAAATTCGTCTTGAGCCTGCGTAACCCCGCACTGCTGCTGTCGGATGCCTTGGCAAGCGGTAACTATCCATCGTTTGAAAAAGAGATACCCGACCCCTTGAAGCTTTGCTGGGCCGATGTGCTGCGCGATCTACGCACCCATGTCCCCGATGCCTCAATCGCCGTCTGGAGTGCCGAGGAAGCACCCCTGATCTGGGGCCCGGTTCTTTCCTATGTCGGGGGAGCACCGGAAAAGCTGACTTTGGACGCACATATCCATCTGGCAAAGTTCCTGATGAATGACGAGGGCGGCAAGCGGCTCACGGAATACCTGCGCCAGCATCCCGATCTGACCGACGACCTGCGCGCGCGGGTCATCTCGATCTTCATCGACAAGTTTACGCCGCCCGAAAAGCTTGAGGCCGATGTCGTCATCCCCGGCTGGTCCGAAGACAAGCAAATCCGCATGGATGCGCTCTATGCTGCCGATCTTGAACAGGTGGCAAAAATCGATGGGGTCACCTTCATCACCGTGTGACCGCCACATGTGACCATTAGCATGATAACAGCACGTCAAAAGATAATGCGGGACCCAAAGCGTTAAGGCTTGCGCTTAATCCGCCCGCCTCGCAGGCTGATCAAATTGACGGTCACCACCCTTTGAGTCACTTCCTTTATTTGCACGAGAGAATGACATGATACCTTTTGACGCGGCCATGAATGCAATGGATGAGCCAGCTATTGCCGACCTGAACACAAAGGCGCTTGATCAGGATGATGTCATCAACCTGATCTTGCAGCGGTCGGAAATCATTATGGATCAGGAACGTTACAACAGATACATCCGCGCCTGGATCGCGGGTGATACGGCTCCGATGGTCGATCTTATCGAAAAACTGGGAATGGACATGCTGGTGCGCCGCGCGGCGGCGTTCATCTATCTCGAATACCAGCAATTACGCCCGTTTTTTGACACCAAGCCCCCCAAGTCAATCGCAGATATCGGCTGCGGCTATGCGCTGTTCGACCTGTTTCTGGCGCACGATTATGACTGCAAGCTGAACCTGATCGACCTTGAAACCAATGAAAATCGCCATTTCGGCTATGAAACCGAAGGTGCTGCGTATTCCAGTCTGACCAGCGCCAAAAAGTTGCTGACGGATAACGGCATCTCGGCGCAAAAGATCAAGACGCTGAACCCGGACAAGGATCCGGTCGACAAGCTTAGGGGGCTTGATTACGCGTTCAGCTTTCTGTCTTGCGGCTATCATTTTCCTTGGCAAACCTATCGCGACTTTTTCCTCGGCTCGGTTGCCAAAAACGGCCGCGTGATCATCGACATACGCGCCAAGACTCTTTCAAAAGCGGTCATCGAACTGTC
>JAGXHA010000051.1 GCA_024636475.1 Roseobacter sp.
GCTCACCGTCCCGAAATCCAGTGTCGCGGTCTTTTCGGCGATGGCGCCAACGACCGCGGCCCCCGAGCCCCGCTTGCGTAGGACCGCCCTGCCCCCAAGCAGCGCGACCTCAAAGCCGTCGGGAGTGAGATGCAGGTTCAGCTGGTCGAGCACGGCCTGCGTCTTCTCCGGCTCCCGCGCGTGGTTCCTGGGGTCGACGACCGTCTCGATCGCCCGGCCGATCAGTTTGGTGCCGTTCTCTTGCCGGGCGGCCCATCTGAGGCAGTCCCGCAGAGCCGGCAGCCGAGATCCCTCGTCTGCGGGCGCTCAACACTGTTCTTTCTGAGACAATCAATCAACCAAATCGATGATTCTGGTTATGAAACTTGACTAATTTTTCTGGATGATCAGCTCCAGGAATTACTCCGGTATCGTGACCAGCGAATGACGTTTCATCAGACCCTTTGCGAAACCGGTCACGAACCGCTTCCAACCGCTTTTGGATTCCCCACGTTTCGTTGAGCGTTTGTTACTCATTTACGGGCCTGAGCCTATTTTTCAGAAACAAGATTTTAGTCCGCCCTGAACAACGCCCAAGCTGTTGATAGTGAATGGTTTATAGTTCTACCATGGGCAAGGATAGTAACATGATTGATATTCTACAAATCGGTGACACTCAAGAAACCCCTTTCGCCAAAAACTCAAGTGCATATTTGATGAAAGCATCTTCGGCTCTCGTGATATTTACTTCAGGGTTCCATATAAAGTGGACATCAATAGGGCTAATCCCATTCAAAGGTGGTAACGCAAATAACCTATTGTTCTTAACAAAATCAGACCCAATATGCATTGGAATAAGGCCGATACCAATGCCAATTTCGGTAAGGCGAATTATCTCTTCAAGGTTATTCGACGTGGCAACAACGCGGCCTCGATAGAGGTGCTGCTCCCGAAAGATCGCCAGCGGCGAAAGCACGCCACCGATATGATCGCTTGGAAATGTGATGAAATCCTCGTGGCGCAAGTCCGCAGCAGCCAGCCCGGGTCGCTGAAAAAGTTTGTGCGATGGGCCACAATAAACGCCATAGCGCTGCGTTATGATGGGAACTGAACGCAGCTTTTTGGGACTGTCGCGCAGCAAGCATAACCCAACGGTTCCCAAACCCCGTTCAATGCGGGACTGGATCTCAGCACTTGATAGAACATCAACGCTGAGCGTGATTTCGGGATACTTCAGGTGAAATTCCCTCAACAGAGAATTAAGGACAGTAGATTGCAGCCGACTGGCGAAAAGCAATCTCAGATGCCCGTAAATCTGTTCGTCGCCAGGCAAGGGTACCTCAGCTAATCGCGAAATTTGGCTATGGATTTCTATAGCTTTCGCATACACAATTTTGCCTGCATCGGTCACGTCGAACTGACGAGCGTTTCGCTCAATCAGCTTCAGACCAAGCGATCGCTCCAAGCGCTTTAAGGCATGGCTAATTGCGGGCTGAGTGAGGTTAACATGCTGTGCGGCCTTTGAAAAACCACCACACTCTACCACTGCGATGAACGTGCGCAGCAGGTTCCAGTCGAGATGCCGCCCGAGGCGCTGGTGTACGTCACCCTGTAAATTCGCCTCATTTTTCATCGGATCATCCAGTGGCCTTTGACGAGTGCGCCAAAATCTTCCGCTGGTTTCATGTATTGCTCTTCCATACCAAAATTGCACCCAAGTCATTGATTAGGTTCAAATGTGAGAAGCTGAGAGCTCCTGTTATTTGTTTTTTTCCGCACCGAGGAAGCGGTCCATAAATTCTGTTCATACTTAAGATTATTATGAAAAATTTCTGAATGCAAAGATTTGGTTGTAGGCTTTGATTCGAACTGCGGGACGAAGTCCGCAAAGCAACCTCATTACCCAGATTGGAGACGCGCAGTGCAGGCAGCAGCGAGAACCAGAAAAACCGGCTTTGTCTACGCTGAGCAATTCATGTGGCACGACACGCAGCGCTATAATCTTTTGGTGGCACCCGGCCTTACTGTGCAGCCAGGAGAGCACGCCGAGAATGAAGAGACCAAGCGCCGCTTTCGCAATCTTGTCGCGGTCACCTCAATGGAGGACGAACTGGTTCCAATCAAGGCGCGGGCCGCAACGGAAGCAGAATTACTGCGCTTCCACACCCAAAAGCACATCTCTGATCTTGACGCACTGTGCAAGGCAGGCGGCGGCGAAGCGGGTGGCAAGTCTCCGGTTGGACCTGCAAGTTTCGACATCGCCAAACTGGCGGTTGGAGGTGTACTGGAGGCCGTGGATGCCGTGATAAACGGCACTGTGGACAATGCATATGTGTTGTGTCGTCCCCCAGGTCATCACGCCGAAAAAGAACTCGTGACAGGATTTTGCTTGCTGGCGAATGGCGTTCTCGGTGTAGAGCATGCGCGTCAGATCCATGGCCTGAAAAGGATAGCTATTGTGGATTGGGATGTGCATCATGGAAATGGTGCCGAAAGCGCCTTCTACGATGATCCGAATGTTCTGACCATTTCAATGCATCAGGATAATCTCTTTCCCCCCGATCGCGGAGCCATGACTGAGACAGGGACGGGCTTAGGTGCTGGCGCAAACCTGAATATCCCATTGCTTCCAGGTTCAGGCAGCGGTGCATATCGCGCCGCATTTGATCAACTTGTTCTGCCCGCGCTCGAAGAGTTCAAGCCCGAGATGATATTTGTGGCATCCGGCTTTGATGCGTCTGCATTAGACCCACTTGGGCACATGATGTTGTCATCAAAGGACTATGCCTACATGACGGACGCTTTGATAGCGATGGCAGACACCCATTGTCAGGGCCGGATACTTATGACCCACGAGGGCGGATATTCAGCCGCCTACGTCCCCTATTGCGGCTTGGCGGTTCTCGAGAGCATGTCGGGCCATGACACAGGGATTATAGATCCGTTTCTTCACTTTATTGAGAATTACGGAGGTCAGCGCCTCCTGCCCCACCAACAGGCTGCAATCGACGAAATTGCGGCGCATCATCAATCGACTAAGTCTTGAAAACAAACGCAACAGGGGAAAAATATGACTTATAAAACTACAAATACATCTCGCCGAGGCTTTCTAAAAAAGGCAAGTGCGGGAGGTGCAGGTTCTATTGCGCTTTTGGCGGGTATGAACCAATCTGCTGTCGCTCAAAGCACTGACCCGATAGTGATTGGCGCACCCTTGCCGATGACAGGCGGTGCCGCTGCAGACGGGATTGAATTCAGGCGCGGTCTGGAAATGGCGGTTGAAGAGATCAATGGCTTGGGCGGCATTTTGGGACGTCCACTGGAACTTGTCGTCGAGGATACTGAGTCCAAAGGTGATGACGTCATTGGAAGCGCGGGTCGCCGTTTGGTTGACCGGAGCAATGCCAGCGTCCTGATTGCCGGCTATAACTTGGGCAGTGGCGCGGCGTTACCCGGCGTGGCGGCGGACGCTTCCGTCGTCTACATGCACGCCGATACCTTGGTTGCGCATAATGAGTTGATCCGCTCCGATCCCGAAACCTACTATGGTTCTTTCCAGTATGATCCAGCCGAAATATATTATGGCGTCGGCTATCTGAAATTCATGCGCGATCTGATCGACAGCGGCCAATTCACGCCCGCCAACAACAAGATTGCGGTGATCACCGGACCCATCGCCTATTCCATCAACATCGCAAACGCGATCCGCGAAAGTGCGTCCGAATACGGTTTCGAAGTCTCCCTGTTTGAAAGCGTTCAAGCGCCAACATCCGAGTGGGGTCCGACAATGGCAAAGTTACGCGAAGACCCACCCAGCATGATAGCGATCACGCATTTCTTCCCGCAGGATCAGGCCCAGTTCATGTTGCAGTTCATGAATGATCCGATTGATAGCCTTGTGTACATGCAATATGGCGCATCACTTGCAGCCTTCCGGGACATTGCCGGTGCGGCGTCGGAGGGTGTGCTATATGCAACTTTGATCGGTGCGCTTCAGGATGATATCGGTCAGAAGTTTTCGACTGACTATGTCGCGCGCTTTGGAGACAATTCCTCACCAAATAGCGGTGGACAAACCTACTCTGCGCTACATGCCTATGCGATAGCGGCTGCTCTCGCAGGAGGTGCCGGTGCGCCCTATGAAGAAGAGCAAAACCGTAAAGTTGCGGATCGTTTGCGCACGATGATATACCGCAGCCCGATGGGCTCGATGCGCATCGACCCAGAGACACAGTCGGCTTATTGTTATCCGGCCGAGACAGACGATCCATCTCTTGGCATGCCTCATATCTTCAGCCAGATCAAAAGCCAGACTGAGACGGGTCCGATTATCTCGCCTGCTCCTTACAATGTCGCGACGTTTGATCTGCCGTCTTGGTTTAAGTCGTAGGATCAGAACAAGTGACCAGCGCTGCTACGACCCTTCTGGAATGCTGCAATGTAAGTAAGCACTACGGCGCTCTGGCTGCCGTTGATGGTGTCGATCTTAGGATCGGTGCTGGCGAGGCAGTAGGCATAGGAGGGCCGAATGGCGCTGGCAAAACCACATTTTTTGATCTGATGTCGGGCCTGAGCGCGGTTAGCGGTGGGCAGGTGCTTTTCAACGGGCACTCTATTACCGGAACTCCTCCCCATAAACTGTTTCACCAAGGAATGGCGCGTACGTTTCAGATCACCTGCGGATTTGGCAGCCTCACAGTTCTCGAAAACATGCTGACCTCCGTTGTGAACGGCTCGGGACGGGAAGCTGTGGGCCTTCTGTTCAAGAAACGCCATCTCGAGATTGCTATGGAAACGCTGGAAACCTACGGCCTGTCTACGAAAGCACGGCAACTTGTTTCCGATATTCCGGTTCTTGATCGGAAAAAGTTAATGGTGGCATCTGCCATCGTTCACAAACCAAAGATATTGCTCCTTGATGAACCTGTGGGCGGGCTGATGCCCGGTGAGATCGACGAATTCATTGCACTTATGCAGCGGCTCAAAGGTCAAGGGATCACCATCGTTTTCATCGAACATGTTATGCGCTTTCTGATGACGGTGGCAGATCGCGCTTTGATTATGCATCAGGGCAAGCTGATCTACGACGGCCAGCCGGCGGGGATTGCCAAGGACGAATTGGTGAGATCAGTCTATCTTGGCTCTGCCGCCGATAACATGGGGTCCGCATAGATCATGTCTGAGCTGCTCTCCATAAAAGGATTGGTATCTGGGTACCGTCACCTTAAAGTGCTTCAGTCCATTGATTTTTCGGTTGATCAAAGCGGAATGACCGCGATCATCGGGCCCAACGGCCATGGAAAATCGACCCTACTCAAAACAATCGCAGGACTGCTGCCCACCTGGTCAGGCGAGATTGTATTTGACGGCACCCCACTTCCCAAGGGCGCGCCGGAGCGAGCGCGCCTGGGCCTCACGCTGGTGCCGCAAGGCGATCAGTTGTTCACTGGCATGACAGTTGCGGAAAACCTTATGATGGGTGCGTTCGCTCGCACGGACCAACGCGCGATCCGTGAAACAATGGACACGGTATTTTCCTTGTTTCCACGTTTGCATGAACGCCGCAGCCAGCGCACGGAAAGCCTGTCAGGCGGAGAGAGGCGGATGGTCGGCATTGGGCGGGGCCTGATGGCCGATGGCAAAATGATGATGATTGACGAGCCGTCGTTGGGGCTCGCCCCTCTGATAATCGAGCAAATCTACGAGGCTTTAGGCCAGATCGCGGCAGAGGGACGCGCCATCGTCGTCGTAGAAGAAAACCCGAGCCGTGTGGCAAAAGTAGCAGACCGCTTTCACCTGATGGATGGTGGCGCATTCGCTTGGTCAGGCACGACCGCAGAACTTGAGTCATCCGGCGAAATCATCAAATCCTATCTGGGGGCTTAGCGGAATGGACGCAATCATTCAAATCCTGGTCAGCGGGCTGACATTGGGAGCGATGTACGCACTTGGCGCAGTTGGACTTGCCCTCACCTTTGGGACAATGCGGATGTTCAACATGGCGCACGGTGTATTCATGACAATCGGTGCTTACGCGGCGTTTTCCACCGTGAACTATTCTGGCGCACCACTGATTATTGCACTGCTGATGGGCATTCTGGCGGGGGGGCTAATCGGAGCGATCATGCATCTGCTTGTGGTGCAATTCATGCTCGAAACAGAGGATTTCGAGATCAACATTCTCGTGGCGACGGTAGGTGTAGGCATTTTGTTGCAGGACTTTTTGCTAAAGGTCTATGGCGGCTATCCGTTCAGCCAACCTGTTCAGATCGACGGTATTTTCAGAATAGGTGGTGTGGCGGTGGCGTATCAGTCCGTCGTCATCCTCGTGCTGGCGACGGTCCTGATCTCAGCTCTGGCTTGGGCGCTGACGCGGACGAAATTCGGTATGGCCATTCGCGCGACCGCGATGAACCGCGAGGCTGCTATGCTGATGGGGGTGAAAACCTCGCGTACCTACCTCCAAGTATTGATCATCGCGGGGATGCTTGCCGGTGCAGCAGGCATCCTGATTTCTTCACTCTCAACATTGTCACCGGAGATGGGCCAAAATCCGGCGGTCCGCGCCTTTGTCATCTGTGTAGTCGCCGGATTGGGTAGTGTGACTGGCGCAGGAATAGCGGCTATAGCACTGGGCCTGTTCGAAGCCGCAATCCAGTACTATTTCGGAGTCCGATACGGCTTGCCGCTGATGCTGGCCCTGGTGGTGGTTGTCCTGATCTGGCGGCCCTCCGGTCTATTTGGAAAGCAGGAGGTCGTGCGATCATGACGTCCCTCAGCACCATACAAAAGCACCTTATCGGTGCCCTGATTATGCTTGGGGCTATGACTATTGTTCCCGCCTTCGTTACCCAGCGTTATTTTCTCGGTGAGATTATCGTCTTCATGATCTGGGCGTCTGTCGCGGTGCAGTGGAATGTCCTGATGGGACATGCGGGCGTCTTTTCGCTGGGGCAAATGCTGATCTTTGCGGTTGGTGCCTACAGTGCAGCGATGTCGATGACCTATCTGGATATTTCGCCTTGGATGGCCTTGCCTCTCTCGGCTGTGGTCGCTGCTGCTGCAGCGTTCATCATCGGGCTTGCCTGCCTTAGGTTGGGTCCTGCCTATGTCGCACTGCTCACTTTTGCGATTTCATACATGGTCTATGTTCTGATCATCACGGATACGGCCTGCTACACCACGGTCGCTGGTGGCTGCCAAAGGTTCTTTGGAGGGACGACAGGGTTTTCCAGACTGGAAGACCTTGGGTTTCGGCAGATGTTGCGGGATAATTGGGTTGTTGGGAACTATTTCACGGTGTTGGTGGTCTTTACTATCTCCCTTGTCGCCTCCATCCTGATTATTCATGGTCGCCTCGGCCTCGCTTTTCGTGCGCTGAGCGACAGTCCAGTCTATGCAGCAGCGCGCGGGTTGAACCGCACCAGATCACAGTTGATCGCTTTTGTTGTAACAGCCTTTTTCACCGGTCTGACCGGAGCAGTCTATGCCGCCCACTTTCGGTCGGCCGGGCCAAGCTTGTTTGACTTCTCAACGCTGCTTTTCATTCTGGCGATGGTGATTGTCGGTGGATTGCGGTCCACGTGGGGACCTGTCTTTGGTGCTGCGATGATGATGATCCTCGTCGAGATAGCAAAGGGCTTGGGGGATGTGCGCAATACCATCATCGGCATCGTTCTGGTGCTCTTCGTTGTGCTCCTACCGAAGGGCATTGCAGGAATGACTTCTCGCCTTTTCCACCGCCTCCAACCAAAGCGCATCGGCGTCCGCACCGAAGATCCCGCAACGGATAGAACCTAACTCTGGCTGCAACCAAGGAGAAGCATAAGTGTATGATACGATCATTGTAGGCGCTGGATCAGCCGGATGTGTACTGGCCAACCGTCTTTCGGCCGATCCCGACCGCAAAGTCCTTCTACTTGAAGCGGGCGGCGCTCAGCCAATCAATTCGAAAGTACCATCAGACTGGGTCACATTGTTCAACACCCACGCAGACTGGAGCTATAATACCGTCCCGCAGGACGGGTGCAGAGGTAGACGTATCTTCTGGCCACGCGGCAAAATGGTCGGTGGGTCGGGCGCTATGAATGCCATGATTTATATCCGAGGCCTCCCATCGGATTATGACAATTGGGAAAGCCTCAATTGCCCCGGATGGGGATGGAAAGATGTCTTGCCCGATTTCAAGGCCAGCGAAAGCAATGCCCAGCACGCAAATTCCCAGTTTCATGGCGGACATGGCGAGCTGCATGTCGAAAATCCTGTCTATAGTCACGAATATGAAGGTAAATGGATCGCTTCCGGCGTGGCCGCTGGATATCCTGCCAACGATGATTTCAACGGGGAAAGCCAAGAGGGCTTTGGCTATTTTCAGCTCACGGTAAAAGAAGGCATGCGGTCGGGCACCAACAGGGCATTTCTCGAGCCAGTTATGGGGCGTTCGAATCTGACACTGAAGAAAGGTGTTTTGATTACCAAGGTCCTGACCAAGGGCACCCGCTGCACTGGTGTCGAATATCTTGAGAATGGCACACCGCATCAGGCGCACGCCGGTGCACAAGTCATCATGGCTGCTGGTGCCATTGGCACGCCACAAATCCTGATGCTGTCCGGTTTCGGTGATTTAGCCGAACTGGAAGAGGTCGGGATCAAGACTAAATGCGATATCCCCGAGATGGGTAAGAACCTTCAGGACCATATCAACATTCCCATCTCTTTCTATTCCAAAGAAAAGACAGGCGTGGGCGCTTGGGATGCTGAATTTCTGAAGCAAAGCTTTGACGAATGGGAGCAGCACCGCACCGGACCGCGTACAACGACATGGGCCGCAGCGGGAGCACACATCCGCTCCAGACCCGATGTAGAGCCGGATCTGCAACTATACGGCGCTGTCAGTCCGCACCGCGACTACGGGCGCTTTTTGTCGTCGGAGGCTGGCATGACACTGCACACAGTCCTGCAACGCCCTAAAAGCCGTGGAGAGATCAAACTCGCTTCGGCAGATCCGATCGCCCACCCCATGATTGACCCAAAATATTTTTCATCGGATGCGTCCGGTGAAGACATCGCCACTTTGGTCGAAGGCGTTAGAATTCAACGGCGTATTGCAGCCAAGGGCCCACTGGCAGAGGTACTGGGGTCCGAAATGCAACCAAGCAGTGACTGTCAGACAGATGCAGAAATCGCCGATTATATACGCGGCCATTGCACAACACTTTATCATGCCGCGGGGACCTGTCGCATGGGCATTGACACAAATGCGGTTGTGAATTCCGATACTTTTGCCTTGAATGGTATTGAGAATCTCTATGTCGCTGATGCATCGCTGATGCCTGAAATGA
>JAGXHA010000052.1 GCA_024636475.1 Roseobacter sp.
CACACTACCCAAATCCCCATAGCAACAAACGCCCCACCAAGCAAAACCCCGCGATTTCCCGCTTGAGCGCTTCTCCGACGCCAGGCAAAGATCCGCGTCACACAAATGTCGCGCGTGGCGTCCGAGAAACCTACACCACAGCCGTCTTCCGCATCGCAGAAAATACCCTCGACCCGTGGCTGATTGAATGTCCGCTTCCACCGTTGCGGTACGGCGGGCATAGGCGTGCATTCCCGACTTCGAAATGGCTGGTGTGAATTCTCGGCTCGATTGTTGAGCCAGCGGCCAGTTTCTTGTTTGTCAAAATTGCCGATGACCTTCAGCGCCGCGCCGTAGGGACGTAACTGGTCGGTGACGAAGATATTTGGGTGACCGTGGCGTTTCACTGTTTTTCTTATGCGTTTGAATGCTGCCTTGCGATCACGGCGCTTTGTGACAAAGCGTTCCAGGACTTCCCCTTCGTGACACAGCCCGCCAGAGGTGGTGCATCTCGCCGTTGATCCTCACGAAGACCTCGTCCAAGTGCCGCTGCAAACTTGAACCCGCGCGCATCTGGCTGACCCTTTTCTTAGGGATCTCGGCGGCAAACAGCAGGCCAAATCTGTTCCACCAAAAGCGAACAGTTGCGTTGCTGATCTCAAAGCCGCGTTCGTGCAAAAGATCCTCGACATTTCTACGCGACAACGAAAACCGAACATACATCAAACGGCTTTGCGGATGATCTCGGGCTTGTCCTGAAGTAGCGAGAGTGGCTGCGGTGTATCATCCTGCAACGCTAAATACTCGCCCTGCCCGCCTCAATAAGCTTTCTTCTGACAGGGCCTTTATGGAGATTACCGTGTGATTCCGACACCATCTACATCGGGTCAGAAATCCCGATTGTTGGCCCGGTTCGCTCTATATCGGCACCTGCAGCGAGCAGAATATCCTCTCTGAAACGACCTGCAATAAGTTGCACACCGACGGGTATCTTGCCGACAAAACCCGTCGAGACAGTCAGGCCGGGCAATCCCATAGCAGGTAAAGCGCGCTGTATAAGCTGTGCTTCCATAATCGCCTTGAACCCTGTTTCTGACTGGACATCTTGCTGCTGTAAAAACGGGAGTTGTCCGGAAACGGGGCAGATCAGAACAGGGTATTTCTGCATGAATTCTTCCCATTCGCGCACGATACCCGCGCGCGTCTGCAAAGCCCCTAACAGCCCTTCGACATCCAACGGGTCAACTCTGTTTTTCATTTGCTGGTAGATGAACTGAGAGTCTTCCTCTGCTTCTTTTTGAACCATTTCATCCGCACCGATGCGCATCTCGGTCATCCAGAGTTGCTCGTTGATTTTAGCAGCTGGGCGCATTGGCGGGCAAATCACTTCTTCCACGATCCAACCAGCGTCTTTGAGGCGGTTTGCAGCATCGTGCAGTGCATGCTCGACCTCTTTCTCAACCGGCATCCCGTCTGGCGCAACGGTAAGGGCTGCACGTTTGGGAAACGCCCCTTGAACGTGCTGCACCGGCACCCACCACGGATCGCGCGTATCCTTTGCAGACATCGCGATCAAAGCAAGATGGATATCCGAAATGGTCCTCGCAATGGGACCCGAAACCGCCATGAGCTGAGCGCCAATATGACGATCCGGACCGGATGCATTATAGGCAGCAACACGACCCATGGTCGGGCGAATACCATGCAGCCCACAAGCGTATGCGGGATAGCGGATCGAGCCTGCAATATCGGTTCCGTGCCCGATCGCGCACATGCCGCTGGCGACCGCTGCTGCCGCGCCGCCAGAGGATCCACCGGGGGTGATGGTTTTGTCGCGAGGGTTGAGTGTCTGGCCATGCAGGTTGTTCTTGGTGAACCAGCGTAAAGAAAAAGCAGGGGTGTTGGTGCGACCGACGATAACGCCCCCGGCAGCGCGGATGTTTGACACGACCGGGCTATCGCTTTGGGCCACTAGGTTTTTTTGAAGTTGCAGCCCGTTTGTTGTGGCATGGCCCTTCTGATCCACGTTCACTTTTATCGTGACGGGAACGCCGCACAAGGCACCGGGATCCTTACCCTGCGCGACAAGCGCATCCACTACACGTGCCGATGCCAGCGCCTCATCGGGAAACTCCTGCACCACGGCATTGATCTTTGGATTTACAGCACTGATCCTTGCCAGATGTGCCTCGGTGACCTCCAAAGCGGAAAGTCGTTTCGATCGGACCGCGTCCGCAATTTCTGTCGCAGACATTCGAAATAGATCAGACACTCGCGCTCTCCTCGTTTCAAAACCGGCACTCGGAGTGTGCCAGCTTTGCCGTTGGCCTTACAATCCCTTTGTTGCAGCGCCAAATTCTCGTCCTGCCCGCCTCACTGGTTTTGCTCTGACAGTGCCGCCCGCTCTCTTCGTCTAAATGGCTGGTGTGAATTCTCGGCTCGATTGTTGAGCCAGCAGCCAGTTTCCTATTTGTCCGCAACGCGCCGCATCATTCTCTTTTGGCGCAATCTTGTTGGGTGCAGAAAGGGACAGTCTGGCGCACCTTGTTTACTGTTTCCGTCTTGGTTTCCTTAGTGCGTCTTGGCATATCGACCCCACATGCAACCCGCCCCGAAATATACGACTATTGGTCACAGCATGTTTCCAGATGATCCAAGAGATCTAATAAAACCCTTTATTTTATGGGGTTAATGATACAAATAGACGCCATATGATACTTGGCTGCGGAGTCAGTTACCCGCTCCAGTCAATCCCACCGATCTATCGTGCGATAACGATGTCGGCGCGCAAGCCGCCCATCTTTTCTGACGTGCCCAACCGCAGGACACCGCCGTGGGCACGGGCAATGTCTGTGGCAATGGCAAGGCCTAGCCCCACGCCACTGCCCTTGTTTTGGTTGCGCGATGGATCCAGGCGGGAAAAGGGTCGGACAGCTTCAGCCCTGCGGGCTTCAGGGATGCCGGGGCCGTCATCTTCGACGCGAATGCGCAGGGTTTTATCCGTCAGCAATACTGAAACCTCGGCCCGCGCACCGTACCGCACCGCGTTCGAGATCAGGTTATCCACGGCACGCAGGATTGCAATCTTGCGCAGGCGAACCGATCCAGTCCCGTCGCCTTCAGCCTCAAGCAACGTGACATTGCGCCCTGCCCGCTGAGCCTCGCCAACAGCAGCGCGCAACAGGGCATGCGGGTCGAGTTTTTCAGGTTCGCCCTCTGCCGCTCCCTTGGCAAAATCAAGGAACTCATCCAGCATTCGCTGCATTTCCTCTACATCTTGCAGCAGCGGTCCAGCTTCCTCGTCCTCCAGCATCGACAGGCCCAGCCGCATGCGCGTCAGTGGCGTGCGCAAATCATGGCTCACGCCCGACAGCATCAGCGTGCGCTGCTCAATCTGGCGTTCGATGCGGGCGCGCATGTCCAGAAAAGCGCTGCCAGCTGCGCGAAGCTCCACCGCCCCGGCAGGGCTATAGGGGATATGACGGCCCCGGCCAAAGGCTTCTGCCGCACGGGCCAGGCGCTTGATCGGGCGCAACTGGTTGCGCAGATAGACGAACGAGATCAACGTCATCAGAAAGCCGAAGGTAAAGGTATAGACAAAGAGCTGGTGCGGGTTTGCCGCTGAGATCCGGCGACGGTCAAAACTGATCTGGATCGGCCCTAAATCGGTATCGGTAAAAAGTTGCACCCTGCCCGACCTCGTCAAATCAAGGGCACGAAATCCGGGAAGCTTGTCCTCGAATATACGGGTCATCACCCGGCCGGAATAATCATCCCACGTCCGACGGCTGCCGGCCGGCAGGTCCGCAGGATCTATTGCCACAACGCGCATCTCTAAAGGTGCAAGGCGCGCATCGACCAGCGGGCCGATCCGATCAGGCGAAGGCGCATCCGCAGCAACGTCCAAAACCAGCGCAACCTCGCGCAGGACTGTCGTGGTCATCTGGGTAGTAACGCCTTCATAATTGCGCTGCGCAAAGATCACCGTCACCACAAGCTGCAAGATCACCACCGGCAGCAGCAGGATCAGGGCAGCGCGCCCATAGATGCCACGGGGCATATATCGTTTGAGCCAGGCAAAGAACATGAGATAGACCTTAGCCAGCCCCCTGCCCCTGCGAAAGGCCTAACGATGCTGCCACCTGATGACTTTGATCCCCCGGTCGGCGTTCCCCAGACGCTTGAAACCGGTTTGCGCCGCATTGTGGCCGATAATCCGTCGCCCATGACCTATCGCGGCACCAACACCTATCTGCTTGGCACGCAAGGCTTGGCCGTCATCGACCCCGGCCCTGCATCAGCCGCGCATCTGGCGGCGATTCTTGCAGCCGTCGGACCGGGTCAGCACATCAGCCATATCATTGTGACCCACACACATCTGGATCACTCGCCGCTGGCGCGCCCGCTTGCGCAATTCTGCGCGGCACCTGTGCTGGCGTTCGGAAATGCGACGGCAGGCCGCTCCGCCGTGATGGAAGAACTTGCGAAAGGCGCAAAGATTGGCGGTGGGGAAGGCATCGACGCAGATTTCGCCGCTGACCAGCTTTTGGAAGACGGCGCACGGATTGAGGGCGACACTTGGGCGCTGGACATCCTCCACACACCCGGACATATCGGCAATCACATTTCTTTGGGCTGGAACGATTCATGTTTTACCGCAGATCACGTGATGGGATGGGCCAGTTCGCTTGTCTCGCCCCCGGACGGTGATCTGACCGATTTCATGGCATCGTGCGCACGCCTGCAAGCAAAGCCGTGGCGGGTCTTTTATCCCGGCCACGGCGCACCTGTCGATGATCCAGCCGAGCGGTTGAACTGGCTTGTTGCGCATCGTTTGTCGCGCGAAGCCGATATCTTGCATGCGCTCGGGTCAGGCCCCGCCACCGCGCAGACACTCGCAGCCCAGATCTACACCCAGACCCCACCCGCCCTGCTAGGTGCCGCCACACGCAACGTGTTGGCACATCTCGTTGATCTTACCGGCAAAAACCGCGTCGAACCTATCGGTGCTTTGTCAGGCAAAGCAGAATTCAGACTGATTTGAAATCATTCCACAAAAACCGTAAAAAACTGCCAAAACCCACTGGACGGCAGAAAATACCACTGCTATGTCGTCCAGACCGTTCCGACGTAGCTCAGCGGTAGAGCAGTTGACTGTTAATCAATTGGTCGTAGGTTCGATCCCTACCGTCGGAGCCAACATCACAGCAAGTAGTTGATGTTAAAGGAAAAAAGGCACCCCTTGGGGTGCCTTTTCTCGTTTTGGTCACAATTAGCGCACTCCAAAAGTCACACCAGGTGCACAACACGTGCACAAAGTCGGACCGGAGTCAGTGCATGAACAAACGTGATCGCACCCCATATCTCGAAAAACGCGGCGATGCTTTCTACTTCCGCCGCAGGCTTCCTTACGAGTCAAACTCTCTATCAAACCCATTTCTCATTTTTTCTTTGCGTACCGACGTCCCTTCTGACGCAAGAGAGATCACCGCACGCCTTACGGCGATGACCACTCTTGCCTACGATTACGCACGGGGGTGTCCAAGCATGGGCCAAAACACATTAAAACCGCTTCTGACAAATCTCGTGAGGTTTGAAATCGCAGCCTTTGAAAAATCTCGCCTGGCCACAGGTCCGCGATCCCTCGCCGCTGCTGAATTTGCTTCGGAACGCGAACAGGCAATCCAGGAAACGCTCCGTCAGGCGATATTCCTGCGCAATTGGGAAGCCATTCGTTCCCCCTTAGAATGCGTCGCAACACGTCTCGGCATCACCCTGCCGGCAGATCCGCTCACCTATGCAACGCTGGCACTCGAAGCCCTCAAAGTCTCAATTGACATTAGTCGCGAGCGTCAAAATCGGGATCGCGGTGAGTACACCGACCAAACAGTCATATTTTCTCACGCAATCCGTACAGATGGACCAACCCCATCTGAGTTGCCAAAACCTGCAAGGCCAACTGTCGCATTAGACACCGCCTTCGCTGTGACAGCTGCACATGTTCAAGAACCTTCCGTTCAATCAACACCTGTAAAGTCGGAACCTCCAAGCATGCTTCCACCGCGCAACATTGTGTTAGAACAAAACAATGAACCTTTGTCTGTAATCGCCCCAGCCAAATCGGATGTGCGTGAGATTCTACGTTCCAAAAATCTTTTGAGATTTTGCACCGATGAATCCATCGCACTGCTCGAAAAGGGTAACGACATCACCATCCATGAAGCATTCGACATCTATATCGACTTTAAGGAACACGGCTGCAGTGATGAATGGGAGCAAAAGCAGAAACCTGATGCAATTAGCGGAAAGAATTGGAAACGCTCATCGCTCCCGAATCTAAAGACCGCAAAGGCACTGTGGACTGATCTTTTGAACAACGAAAGCGTCGGCCTGGTGCGCGAGGAAGACGTTGACGAAACAATCACTACAATTCGAAAGATACCAAAGAACCATGGGAAATGGGAGGGCGTTCGCGCCAATGATGGCTACCACGATTTGATCAAGCGTGCGAACAAGGATGAAAACCGATCAATGGACAACGTAGAACGTGAATTGCGCCAGTCAGGCTGCACTAACGAAGAGGAAATCCGTGATGCGCGTTTGTCAAAATGCATTCCGCGCATACCAGATCATGCCGCCGAAGCGTCACACGAAACAAGAATTTGACGCCAGTCATCGTTTGGTTGCGGGTGCAGATGCTGGTGCCTGCCTCGACCAGATGCTGTTGAAAATACTTCACATCGTCTGGCGTGGCAGTCTCTGG
>JAGXHA010000053.1 GCA_024636475.1 Roseobacter sp.
ACCAGCCGCACCGCATGACCGAATCCTGCAATCAGCCGACCCCAATGGTGGGCGCTACCACAAGCTTCCATGGCAATGATGCAGCGCGGGTGGCATTTCATAAAGTGTTCAAACTGAACACGAGACAGCTTTTTGCGAAACTTGGCCAAGTCGACCCCAATCAGTGTAACATCGTCCATGGATACCCTCCTCGTTGCTTGGTGATACGTCACCATTCTGGCACATTGCGATGCCGTTGAGCGGGGGTATCCACACCATCAACGCCCAACGTAGTCGGCTTTGCACTGGGGGCGGATGACAACGTCCTGCGGTACGACTAAGCCTACTATGGCCCTCAAGTCTAAAAGCCCACCCATCGTTTGCTTGTCCATCTCCGAACGTGCGCTGTTCCACAATTTTCGCTTTTCCGCGACAACTTTCTGAAGCATCGGGCTTTTAAGAATTGGACGTTGCTAATGCCGCCGACCGATAACATCGTCAGAACATGACGTCGTTCTTAATGCTGCACCCACCTGTGCCTCTGTTTTGTTGTGGAAGATTGCCGCGCTTCCTTTCGCTGCAGTTTGCAGGACCAGTAGAATGGGCTCACGCGGTTTTTCGCCTGAAAGAAGGCACCGTTTTTCGCCTAACGGAACTTGAGTGTCCGCGAAACGTTAAAACTATGAGGTCAACGGTTACAACCCGACGACCTAGCTGATTACTATTGCCCGAAATCGGGCGATTGGTCTGCTGCGGTTCGCAAAGCCCGCTTTGAGAGTGAGGCCGATACGCCTGATAAGGTGATCACACCAATATCAAGCAGAGTGTTCAAGAGGCGCTAGTCTATCCCAAACAATCTCCTTTGCTGTAGGGCAACGTTGGCGACATTTTTTGTTTACGGTTAAGAAAAGCCTCCCATGTTAGAAACACTCCGACTTAGAAAGGCACGATATGACTGAAGATAAACCTACCAGTCCTGACATTGAAACGACCCTTGAACCCGAGGTTGAAAAAGCTGGGGAGATCATCCAAAATTCAGACGAAATTATCACAGCAATGATCGCTTCATGCGTGAAAAATGGTATTTCGGGGGAAGCGATAATCTCATATCTTGTTGTAAAGCTCGGGGTTACAGCAGACAGAGCAGCAGCACTTTATAAACAAGTGTATAATGCTGGGGACCCATCCTCAGAAATGTAGGTTGGAGCTACTTCCGTACTTTTCTGGCTTTACGCATAGCCAGATATTCAGAGAAGATCAAAATCGGCCCGTTCTCACCAATTCGGCCCACAGATCAAAGGTCAACATGCCAGCACCGAAAACTGAAGCTTCAAGAATTATGTCGGCTAGGCAGGCTCTCTGGCTGCTGTTCGCGTTTGCGGTGGTACTCATTGCCCATATCTGACCTGAGCAATCAACGGCAGCGTCTAATTTGTTGCAGCAGCCGCCCTACTAGGACCGGCTTGCCATTCAGAGGCGATATGCGGGGTTGGGAGCGTTTAGATAGGTCCATTGTAAGGGTGGCTCCCGATAACAAAAATAGACTTTTTTCAATAGAAAGCGCTGCTTTCATCATAACTTTATGGATTTTCAGACCTAGTCGGGACGCCTTACCGTAATCTGCGTTACGTCACAATTTCCACTGTCAAATGTAGCAGCGCAGGAAGTGAGGTAAAAATTCCACATCCTGCGAAACCGCGCATCGAACCCCAGCACCGCGATCTGGTCCCAGTGTGCGTTGAACGTCTCGTGCCAGCATCTCAGCGTGATGCCATAGCTCTGGCCGAAATTCGTCGAGCGTTCGATGACCAGCCCTGCATGTTGCACCTGATCACGCAGGGCGGTGGGGCTGGGCAGCATGCCGCCAGGAAATATGTACTTCTGGATGAAATCTACGCCGCCTTTATAGACCTGCCAACGCCGGTCGGCAACGGTGATGATCTGCAAGGTCGCGGCCTTGCCCGGTTTCAACCGTTCGCGGACCGTTTCAAAATAGACCGGCCAATACTGCTCGCCCACCGCTTCGAACATCTCGATGCTGGCGATGCCGTCGTAGTGGCCCCGCTCGTCGCGGTAGTCCTGTAACTTAATGTCAATCTGACCGGAAAGACCTGCCTTTTCAATACGTTCTTGCGCGTAGTTGAACTGTTCTCGACTGATGGTCAGACCGGTCACGCGCAAGCCACGCTCCTTGGCCGCATATTCGGCGAAACCACCCCAGCCGCAGCCAATCTCCAGCACATGATCGCCCGGTTCCGCACCCATTTGGTCGACCATGGATTTGTATTTCGCGGTCTGCGCCGCCTCCAGCGAGACTTGCGCACCTTCCTCAAACAGTGCCGAGGAATAGGTCATCGTATTGTCCAGCCACATTCCGTAGAACTCGTTGCCCAGATCGTAATGGCGGCTGATGTTGCGCTGCGCCTGCTTGCGATTGTTGCGTTGCAGCCAGAAGCGGAACTGCTCGAACTTTCGGATCAAGGTGGCGCCAGGAAAGCCGTCGTAGATGGGCTCGTTGCCCGCATGCACGAGGTCCATGAAGGCTTGCAGATCGGGCGTCGACCACCACTCATCCAGATACGCGTCGGAAAACCCCAGATGGCCCTCGCGGATCAGCCGCGCGAAAAGGTCCGCATTGTGTATATTCACCTTTGCCACCGGGCCCGGATTGGCCTCTTTGGTGCGAAAGACACGACCGTCGGGCAACACGAAATCCACACGTCCGTTCTGCAGCCCTTGCGCCATGGCGAAAACATGGGTAAAATAGCGCGGCAGATCACCCTGGCCGTCTGTACTCATCAAGATCATGCGCACTCCCCGTGGATTACAGGCAATTTCAAGTGTAGCTGCCTGCTCCGAATTAACAATTACTAAACCGACATTTCCAAAGTGAAACGCCGTGCGCCTCAAGTTGCGCAAGACTTTCCATCCGGGCAAACCTTCTGGGCCCACTGCTCGGCCATCTTGATCACCTTGCGAACGGCCTGAGCGCGGTTTTGGTCTTGACGTTGGGATAGATCCCAGGTTTGGCCCGGTTCATACCCGTTTAGACGGACCGGCCGAGCTGCTTTTGTTTAGGCATCAGAACTTTCAGCCCAATTCTGCCTCTGTTGGCCGCTTGTCACCACCGCCCGTCACCAGAATGGCTTTTTCAGATCGCTCCCATACCGAGTTTGATGGTGACTCACGACATCGAAGAGGCTATTTTTTGGGTAAAAGGGTCATAAGATCATCATCCCTGACGTCAAAAAAGACCGCCGGTATGTGAACAAGTAGGCGATGCTTGACCTCGATGGCTATTTGCCTTGGAAAAAGAAATCATGGGCTCGTGCGGGAGCAGGGCAACAGCGATGAGCACTGACACGGTCGTCGGGCCGAAGCAAAAGGCCCATAATCAGAATGGAATGAGATGAGCAATCCATTTTTCCAACCCGTCTCCGGTTTCGACCTGCCGCGTTTCGCAGGTATCCCCACATTCATGCGCCTGCCGCATGGGCCGCTGGAGGATGCGTGATTGGCCGAAGTGCAGATCGGCTTGATCGGCGTGCCGTGGGACAGCGGCACCACTAATCGGCCTGGTCCGCGTCACGGTCCTCGCCAATTGCGCGATCTGTCCACGATGATCCGGGCCCAGAATGGCATAACCGGCGTGCGCCCCTTTGAGGTCGCGAACTGCGCCGATCTCGGCGACGTGCCGCACAACCCCGCTGATATCACGGACTGCATGGAGCGCATCACCGAATTTTATCGCAAGGTGCTAGCGGCGGGCGTCCTGCCGCTAACCGCGGGCGGGGATCACCTGTCGACACTGCCGATCCTGCGCGCGGTCGCGGAAAAGGCACCCGTCGGCATGATCCATTTCGACAGCCATACCGACCTGTTTAAAGGCTACTTCGGCGGCACAAAATACACCCATGGCACACCGTTCTGCCGCGCCGTGGAGGAGGGGATTCTCGACCCCAAGCGAGTCTGCATGATCGGCATCCGTGGCACGACCTACGACACCGAGGATCGCGATTTTGCAGACAACATCGGCATCCGCGTCATTGCAATTGAGGAATTTCACAAGCGTGGTGTTACCGACGTGATGACCGAGGCTCGCGAGATCGCGGGCGACGGCGACACCTATATCTCTTACGACATCGATTTCGTCGATCCGGCCTTTGCTCCCGGCACCGGCACGCCTGAGATCGGCGGGCCGAATAGCTATCAGGCGCTTGAGGTGGTCCGCCACCTGTCGGGGGTGCGTATTGTCGGAGCCGACCTAGTCGAGGTCTCTCCGCCGTTCGATTCATTGGGCAATACCGCATTCCTGGGAGCGTCAATCATGTTCGAACTGCTTTGTGTGATCGCGCCGACGCTCTGACCCGACCTCTCGGTCCGCAACCATTTGGTTCGGCCGGTCCGGTCCAAAGCCGTCAACTTGGCGTTGACGGCCCTCATGTCACAGGAGTGGACGCAACCCTTATTTTCAAATGACTGAAGGACCCTCGAATTGCACCATCGCGCAGCGCGGCAGCGTCAGGTACTCGTTCTGGATGGTATCTTTCTGCTGGGTGAGGTGATACGCTGCGGATGGACAGTTCGCCCTCCAAATATGTCCGCGCAGTGGATGACCTCTGCTCTGCCACGACGGCACAGCACGTGGACATCACCGTGTCGGCTGGTCGGCACATTCTCGTGGAAGGCCCAACGGCGCTGAGGATCCGTATTCAGGGCATCTGTTTGCCATCCGTGGCGATCTGTTTAAGATCATCTGGTGGGATACGCAGAGGGCATGTCTCTTTATGAAGCGTCTTGAGAAGAGGCGGTTTGTCTGGCCTGCAGCGGAGGATGGCAATCCACTTTCAACCCCGAAGATAAGCAGCTTGCCGAACATCATCGGCACCGCCTACAATGGCAATTTCATTGCCAGACCGACATTGGCGGACGTAACCTGTCTTCAAGCCCCGCTACTCGAGGTAAGTCAGTTATATTGGCTTGAGATAATATTCATCCGGGGGTTATCGGCTAAAGGGGTTAACGATGGCGGTCCATTCTTCGAAAACAGTGATCTACGCGGCGCTCGCTGGCAACATGCTGATTGCGATCTGTAAGTATGGCGCGGCTTGGTTTACGGGAAGCGCTGCCATGCTTAGTGAGGCCATTCACTCGACCGTCGATACCGGCAATCAGGTGCTGCTGCTCTACGGGCTCAAGAGCGCCGCGCGCCCGGCCGACCCAAAACATCCTTTTGGGTATGGCCTTCAACTCTATTTCTGGGTTTTCGTTGTCGCGGTGCTGATCTTTGGCGTTGGGGCGGGCCTGTCGCTGTTCCACGGCATCGAAAAGGTCCGCGCGCCGCATGCGATCGAGAACGCCTATATGAGCTACATTGTGCTCGGTCTGGCGATGGTGTTCGAAGGCATTGTCTGGGTCGTCGCATTCCGTGAGTTCCGCCGCACACAAGGCCAAATGGGTTGGCTCTCGGCAATGCGGCGCAGCAAGGACCCGGTCGTATTCACGGTCCTGCTGGAAGATACAGCGGCTATGTTCGGCCTACTCGTCGCAATGGCCGGAATAGCGCTTTCACAGGCTTTCGATTTGCCGATCCTCGACGGGATAGCCTCCATTGTCATCGGCCTTATCCTTGCGGGCACAGCCGCCTTCCTTGCATACGAAGCTCAAAGTCTCCTCACGGGCGAGTCTATCGATCCCGAAGTGCGCGACGATATCCGGGCGATCGGGGCCTCCGAACCAGGCGTTGTCGGCATCAACGAAGTGCTGACGATGCATTTTGGGCCGCGAGAGGTGCTCGTTACGCTCAGCCTCGCCTTTGAGGACCATATTTCTGCGGTCGCAGTCGAGGAGGCGGTGAGCGCCATTGAGCGGCGTATCCGGGTCGCTCATCCGAAGGTTTCGCGCGTTTTCGTCGAAGCGCAGAGCCTCGCCGCGCACAAGAATGCGATCCAAGACAGGATTCGCGATCGGCCAGCGCGATGATCAACTGCGTGGAAAGCCAATGGTTTCAGGCTACGGCTCAAAGCCGACTGAGGTTGCGATACTCCTCGCCATTTAACCTCAGGCGGGCTTTTGGGCCAAGATTCTTGATGCTTAACCCACATTGCTTCGACACGCAGCAACACGAGCCTCTCAACCGCTGCGAGCGCCTCAAAGCTGTTTGTAAGCCCACGCTCCCGAAAAACACCTGACGTCCTTTGCCCGGTGCAGACAGCAGACTTTGGAACCGCAACATCGCGAACGCGTTTGTAATGTATACTCCTGCGCCTGAATTGACCTGACGATTTTCGGGCCTGCGATTCACTTCGCCGCATGGTCACAGGCGCGGCGGTCTGTATTTTGAGGGTATGAGCAAGACTTTAGCCGCGCTGATCACAAACGGCCGCTGCCGGACAAAAACCTCTGGTCAAAATATGTGGGACAAATACGGTGGATTTTGTCCATGACAGAAACGCCTGAGTTTTGTCCAAGGCTGCCCCGCGCGCTCTGACGGCAACGCAAGGTCACCGGGACCGTGGGGCATAATTAGTCAGAGGTGTTGGACCGTTTGCCGCTGTCGCTGGCATCGTTGACCTCTTCACGCACTTGACCCCATGTGATAAGCGCAAAGACCACCGTGCCGCCAAAGATATTGCCCAGCAGCACCGGGATGAAGAAGCTAAAGACGCCACGGATCAGACCCAACTCTCCGGTCAGCATCAAAAAGGCCATCTCGACCGACCCGGCGATGATATGGGTGAAACCGCCAGCGGCGATCAGCCATGTCATCACGATGATCAGCAGGAAATTGTCCATCTCTCCTGCCGCAAGCATCCAGACCAGTGCCGCGATCAGCAGACCGGCGGGCACGGCCTTGCCAAAGGCGCTCCACGCATCATTCTCGGTCGCGTGGATCGAGATTTCGGTGATGTTGTCCAGCATCTCTGGCCCGAAGGTCGGCATGAAGGCGATGAAGGCGGCGGCAAGGAAACAGCCGATGATATTGCCGCCCAGCACGATGCCCCACAGCCGCGCGACACAGGTCAGGTTGAACCATGTGGGCCGGGCGAAAAGCGGCAGCACCGTGGTCAATGTGTTTTCGGTGAACAGCTGCATCCGACCCATGATCACGATCAGGAAGCCGAAGGTGTAGCCAAGGCTTTCGACAAGCGGCAGCCATGTGACATCGGGCAGGTGGGTGGCAAAGACCGCCTCTGCGATCACCGAAAAGCTGATGCAGACCCCCGCCGCGATGGCTGACCAGAACAGCGAGATTCCGGGGCCCCCCTTTCTTCGTCGCCTTCGCGGCGCACCACCTGATAGACCAGCTTGGCCGACAGGTGCGACGCGTCGCGCACCGATTCTTCTTCGTCGGGCTCGTTCTTTTCGCGTTCGGTCCGCTCGGCCTCGACCTTCTGGCGACGGGATTCGTTGGCCTCGACGGTGCGCCCTATGTCAGGTTCGATCTGATTGGTCATGGGCGTCCTCGCTGCAATGAAC
>JAGXHA010000054.1 GCA_024636475.1 Roseobacter sp.
ACCTCTGGCCGGACCCGGTTTGGCGCGGAATATGGGCGTGGCACGATCGACCGGCAATATTCTTGCGTTCATTGATGCCGATTGCATCCCGGCAGACGATTGGATTGCCACGGCTGAGCAGGCGATGGACGATCCCAAAGTTGATATTCTGGGTGGCGACGTTCGGATTGAATATGAAGACCCCACCAAACTGACCGTTCTTGAGGCATACGAGAGCATCTTTGCCTATCGCATGGATCGCTATATCAGATGGCAAGGTTTCACAGGAACTGGCAACCTTGTGGTCCGGCGCAGCGTCTTTGATCAGGTGGGGCCCTTTGCTGGCATGGCGATCGCAGAAGATAGGGATTGGGGACAGCGGGCAACCGGGCTAGGCTTCAAGATCCGGTATCTTCCAGCAATGAGGGTGTTTCATCCTGCCCGGCTGAGTTTTTACGACCTCTATTCTAAATGGGATCGGCAGCTGGCGCATGACAGGCAGGGCTGTGTCACGTGGCGGGACCGGCTGCGCTGGCTTGGCAAAGCGATGGCGTTGTCTGTGTCGTCTTTGGCTGAAATCCCGCGCATCGCGACCTGTACTCGGGTCAGCGGTTTGGCGAACCGCATTCGTGCTTTTGCAGGGCTGACACGCATCCGTCTGTATCGCGCTGGCCGCATGATCCAGTTAGCCGCAGGGATGGACGCGGATCATCTCGTGCAGCGTTGGAACCGGTCTGATGCAAGTTAACCGTCCCGCGTTTGCAGCCACAAGAAGTGCCAGCCAAACGGGCTGCGCTGTCAGAAAGCGCTAGCGCGCGATGACCCGATCCATTGGCTTGATACTGTCCGGCAATGTCGTTGGCGCCGCGCTGATGATGATGCGGACGTTGTTGATATCGCGGCTGATCAGCTTGGAAGACTTTGGTTTGGGATCCTTGTTCTTGTTGGCGCTTGCGATGATTGAAATGATGTCTGCGTTGGGTTTTCAACAGCAGATCATTCAGGCCAGCGATGGAAACTCAGCCCGGTTTCAAGCCGCCGTTCAGGGCCTTTCGGTTCTGCGCGGCGTGATATTGGCAATCGTTCTTTTCGCCTTGGCGGGGCCGATCTCCCTGCTTTTTGCTGTTCCCGGGTCGGTATGGGCGTTTCAACTGATCGCTGTGGTCCCTCTTGTCTCGGGGTTTGTCCATTTCGACGCACATCGGTTGAGCCGCCGCATGGAGTTTGCACCCTCGATCATCCTCATACTGCTGCCCCCCTTGGGATCGATCCTGTCAGTGCTGCCGCTTTACCATCTGTTCGGCGATTACCGCGTTCTGCTGTTTGCGATTATCTTGCAAATGGGGCTTTCCGTTGTTGTGTCCCATTGTGTTTCGAAACGGCACTATCATCTGCGGTTTGATGGCACCGTGATCCTTCGGTGCCTTCGCTTTGGCTGGCCGCTGATGGCGAGCGGTGCGCTGATGTTTCTGGTTTTCAACGGTGAACGCGCAATCATCGGTCGCGCCCTTGGGCTAGAGACGCTGGCGCTTTTTTCCATGGCTTTATCGCTGACGCTGACGCCTGCCTTGGTCCTGTTGCGCAGCACGATGAGCTTTTTCTTGCCGCAGCTATCTGCGGCATACGGAACAGTTCGCTATCGAAGCCTGTCGATTGCGGTACTGCAAACCCATATCTTCTTGGGCTGTGGAATGGTTGCCGCTGTAGCGTTGTTGGGCGGCCCCTTCCTGACGGCAGTTTTAGGGGAGAAATATGCCGCAGCGCTGCCGTTTCTGGTGTGGCTTGCCGTCCTTCAGGCGTTTCGCGTGTTTCAAGGGGGCTGCGCAATCTTGGCTTTGGCCGCAGGACACACCAAAAACGAGCTATTCGCAAATATGGTCAGGGTTTCGCTGCTGCCCCTTGCATGGCTGGTCATCATGGACAGGGGCGGTGTCATGACCGTGATCTGGATAGGTACGGCGGGCGAGGCGGCTGGCTTTGCGATTGGCCTGGGCCTTGTACTTGGTAAACAAGACCTGCCGCTGCGCCCGCTTTTGCTGCCCCTTGTGCTTGCTGTCGTTCTGCTGGGGGTCGCTTGCTTTCTGGATACGCGTCTTGGGATGATCGAAGCAGCGATGGCGCTTATGGCTGTCTTGACGGCAATGGCGCTGAACATGCCAGATTTGCAGGCCTATGTCCGTCGCGACGCTGCAACCGGGCATCAGCGTGAAACCTGATGGGAAATTGCACTGGCAAAATAAAGATGGGGTCGCGATCGTGCTAAACGCAAAGATCAATTTGGGCGACGTGTCTCAGGGCCGCGACAACAACTTCAACTTGATCCGGTTCATCGCTGCAACTGCAGTGCTGGTTTCGCATGCTTGGCCAGCTTTCGACGATATTTCCAACAAACGCCACGCCGCGTGGTCCAATTGGCGCGCCTATGTTGATCAGCGGATTGTTGGTCGTCCCGTTTGTAAAAATGTTCCAACCCAGAAAAAGGCCTGTCATATCAGGTCTTGAACCAGTTGCCGCGCGCAACGTGAACTCTGGCACGTCTGAGCATCCTGCCGCCTGATAGGTGATCGTGCCTGCGCAGCTTTCGCAGCCTACCGCGGTAACCATCGTCGCTTCCGTCGAAAAGTAGTTTCCCTGCCGCGGATCACCACCCGCACCGATTGCACAATTGGTCTGAAAGAACCGTCCAACCCGGTACACCCAAGCACTGTAATTGGAGGTGTTGTTTGCGTCCCAGATACAACCTTCAGTCACGAAAAGGCTGCTGGCAGAGTTCGCACCGCTGTCAAGAAATACCACGCTTCCCCCGATTTTGCGCAATGTGATGTTGCGCAGTTTTAGCGTGGCCGGAATGCCGTTAAACGTGCTGCTGCCCCCATCCGAAAGAACGGTGTTCTCTCTTTCTGAAGGATCAGCAGCTTCAATGATCAACGGCACATCCACGCTGCTGCCCTGGCTCTTGAACGCACCAAAGCTGTGCAGGCCGCTAACCAACCGGACAACCCCGCCGCCCGCATCATTTGTCCGCCCAAACGCTGACGCGTTGAACGCCCGAATTGCGGTGACAGCTGCGGGAATTCCCGCAAACGGGGTCAATGCCGCGCTTGTTGCGGACGCAGAAGCAAGCGCCGTCGCGTCATTGCCCGCCACGCCGTCCACATAGGCATACACCGTGCCATAGTCGCCCGCGCGATCATTTAGCAAACGCAGTGTCGTCAGGTTGGGCGAAGGATAGCTGTCTGCATCCACTGAAATCGTAAACGCGTCACCGACCCATGGATAGATTACCGCATCAAGGATCAAAACCGCGCCTTGGGTAAGCTGTGAAAGGTCCAGATCGGCCGCGAAATGGGGCACGGTCAGCCCGGATGCGTCAAAGCGCATCGCCGTCATCGTCGATATAACCTGTTCGACAGTGTTAACGCCATCAGTTGCAATAAACTTGACGGCAGCGACAGGGCGGCCCTCCCTCGCATGGGCGTGGGCAACCGCTAGCCGCAGTGTATGCATCGCGGTCTTTGCATGTTCGCGGTCGTGGTTCAGCCACATTGCAACCGGCTTGGGATAGACGCGGCTGCTGTTGTTGACAACGTCACCCACCACGTCGCCAGCATAGATGAAATCCGACAAGGCCACTTGATCGTCAGTGATCAACGCTTGGTCAGGATAGGGCAGGCGGACACGCGTTGTGATATTAACCAAGTCCTCGTGTCGGGTTGGATTTGCATTGGCGTCAAAGCCTCGCCTGCTGACTGTGAACATCTCGGGTTCAGCAGCCGGGTCGTGACTCTCACGGTAAACCCCGCGCCAGCCATCGCTTAGAATGCGCTCCAGATTGGTCTTGGACAAGGCACCCATCGCCGTTTGCCCCAGTTGCGTCCCTATTCCGATTGTCATTTCCATGGCAGACCCTCCCGTTTCCATTTCTTAAAGGCTGCAGGATATAGCACCGCGCTAAATGCGTTGCGCATGGGCCGCTTTAGCCGATGGCTAGATTAATGTTCATGAAATCTTAAGTGCTTGCGGGCTTTCTTATCGTTGGAGTTCGGGCAGATAAACTCCTTCGAAATGGGGTATTTGGACGATGAGCCTTGCGGAAACGTCATATGTGCGAGGGAACGACACCGCCACATCAGACAGCACCGCGAAAACCCAGATGTCGACATATCTTGTGGCACTGTTTCTAACGTTGGTCGTCCTGCCAGTGGGGCTCCACGTTGGACCGCTTTATCTGACCGGCGTTCGTATTTTTCTGATCACTCTAATCGTCCCGCTTTCCATTAACCTGTTGCGAGGCCGTTACGGATCGCTTTTGCTCACTGACATATTTTTTGCGCTGTATTTCGTTTGGATCATCATCGCCCTATGGGTGAACAACCCTGACAAAGTTGTGCAGAATGGAGGCTCGACCGGGGTTGAGTTTTTGGGCGGACACCCAAAGACCCTGTTCCATTAAATCGGCAAGGGCATTGTCTTGTGGCGAAGCTGAGTACACATTCAACCCTTCAAAATCCCACCTGTCGGCCTTGCCATTCAAGTCGGTTGCACTGATCGGAAATAATGGGGGCAAAATCGGGCCAGCCGACATATCAAATGCCAAGATCGCGCCACTAAAATTGGCTTTCTGCCCCCACGGGTTTCCAAAACTCAGATCCCAGTCACCATCTGAGGGCAAAATACCCGAAAACCTTGAAACCGCAGTCTCAACCCCGTCAATATCAAGCTTCAACATCCCATCCTTTAGCCTGATTGACACATCGTGAGGTGCTCCATCATTCACCCAAACCCCACGCGATGTGACTATGGCCGCTTTGCCCTCATTGTTATTAAGTTGGAACGATATGGTTCCCGCCTTGGTGACCTCTGCCTCGAAGGACAGATGCTTGCGAAACAGCTCACCCGTACCGGTGCCTTGCAAGCTAAACTCAATTGTGAACGCGTCAGCACCCCGCAAACCTTCAAACGCGCGATGATCCACCAGGGCAACCGCAGTGTTGCCGGTCAGCTGAAGTGGTGCGCTGCTGGCAGACGCCAGCGGCTCGCTACGTTGAAGTCTGCCAACGCCGTGTTCCGGAAATTCACCTCTGTCCTTGTCGAACGAGAAAATTTGTCCGCCACGGATGTCGATAGTGCTATCCGCCGCCAGATGTGTCCCGTTTGGATAATCCACACTTAAAGTAACGTTATGAACGCCCGCGTGCGTGAATTCGTGACTCACCCGGATACCAGTTGCTGTCGCACCATCCCCAAAATCCCAATTGTAAGTGCCGTCCTGATGGTCGGTTCCCACAAAAGTTTTCTCCATCAAAGTCGCGTCAAAAACGCTGGTGTTTTTAGTCTGCCCGGTCTTTTCAACATGGAACAATGCGTCTGCCAAAAGCGACGTCTGATCTAGCTGAAACTGCTGGTAATCTTCAGCAAATTCGACACCATCCAATGCAATAAAGTGGTTTTCCCCGCTTTGAAGTGACTGCGATGACCTGACGAAAAACTCTCCATATTGATCAGGGTGAAGCAGCGTATTGTCGTTGACTTGCCAGTCATGTTGACCACTAAAGCCATTTATTGTGCTCGTGACATTCCACACGACCGTCACGTCGTTTGCTGTTGGCGCTATGTTGATCGCAGGTATCCAAAGGGCTGTTTGATCGTGGTCAGCATTGCCTGCGTCAGCCACCGCAATCAGGCTGTTGCCGCTGATGGACAGACCATTGGTCTCACCTATGGTAATACCGTGCAAGTGACTGTTATAAATAGTATTATCTTCTATCAAGAGGTTCTTGTAATACATCCTTTCCCCTTTTTCTTGGGAATCGACAGCCTCGTTGCGCATAAAAATCGATTGCGTATATGACCCTTCCCCCATGTCGAGCCGGTTCTGGCGGATTGATATATTCTCGCTTGGGGTGTCAGTGCCGTTGGTCCAGAACTGGATCATATCGCGATGATCAAAGGCTTCATAATCGGCTTTGAAGTCGTGAAGGTGGTTCTGTTCGATCACTACATTTGTGACTTCCGCAAAATTCAATCCGTCACTTCGGATACTGTGAATGTCGTTCTTAACAACGATAAGGTCTTGCGACTGGCTGAATACCCCGGCGCGGCCCCAGTCAAGGAACTCGTTGCTCTTGACCGTAACGCCGATGCTGTCGCGAACAGAAAGACCGTAACCATGACCAAAGCCATCCCTCTCGGCGACCCCGGCCCTCACAAGATCTCCTATAAAAACGGAATCCGAGATGATGACATTGTGACTGTCGTTAACTTCAAACGGGCGTACATAATCAGGGTCACCAGGTTGATAGGTATAGTTGAATCTGACCCCCTCTATCGCAATATTGCGTCCGCTGTGGATGTCCATCCAGCTGAAAACTGCAGGGTAAAGCACATCTGAAGAGGCAATTTTGACGGTCGTATCGAACTGGTTGGGGAACCCTTGCTTGCCATTCAGTGTCAACGTTCCGTAATTCCCAGGTTCAAGCCAAAACGTCTCGCCTCCCCTTGCACGGCTCAACGCTGCATAAAGCTCATCTCGGTTGGATATTGAGACCATCTCTCCCATCTGTGGCACGTGCCTTTGTATCATGCTGACCCAAGGCATTTTGGTTGGAAAGTCGCGGTAAAGGGCGTTGCCAATGCGTTAAAAAGATGACCTTTCTTTCAGATTTGAAGTTTCTATTTCTCTTGAGTGAGAGGCGGGAGACGCCACAGACGTAGATAAAATACGGCCAATCAACAGTTTAGTTAAATCTGTCTGCTTATGCACAATCCAGGAACCCAGAAACTTAAGAAGTTTAGAGCAGCCTGCACTACAACCTAGTCCATAAAGGCGCAGTGAAATGGTGACCGACGGCGCGTCAAACAGGTATTTTTCAACGCTAAAGAAACAAAGGGTCGGCTTCGCGCTTGTCCTTGTATTTAGCGGATTGATCAGCGTTTTGATGCTCACGGGTTCGATCTACATGTTGCAGGTGTATGATCGGGTTCTTTCCAGCGGCTCTATTATGACACTGGCTGGTTTGTTCAGCATTGTGGTTGTGATGTATCTATTCTTTGGATTGTTTGATCTTCTACGCCAGCGGCTTTTATCCCGGATCGCGACACGGGTTGATCTTGATCTGGGTCGCGACTGCTTTCTCGCGCAGATGCAGCACGTGAATGGTTCTGGGGTCAAGAATGCAGACCCCCTGAAACATCTCGGTGTGCTGCGGCATTTTCTGTCAGGGCCGACGGCTGCCAGCCTATTTGATCTGCCTTTCGTTCCGCTATTTCTATGTGTTTTGTTTATGATCCATCCGCTGCTTGGATCTATCGTGCTAGGCGGTGCCGTGGTCGCCGGGCTGGCAGCGGTGTTGGGGCACATCAGCAGCCGTCGGTTGCAACAAGCCAGCACAAAGCAAGCTGTGCTGCAAAATGAATTTGCCAGCGATACTTTTCGCAATGCCGACGTCGTGTCTGCCATGGGTATGCAGCAAAACCTTGGTGATCACTGGCAGGGCATGCAGCTGTCAAATCTCGCAATGCAGCAGCGCACAGCAAGCGTATCAGAGATCGTGGCATCATTTAGCAAGACATTTCGGATATTGCTGCAATCCTCGATTTTGACGGTTGGTGCCGTTCTTGTTCTGCAAGACCAGATTTCTGCCGGGATGATTATTGCCTCTTCGATATTGTCAGGTCGCGCCCTTGCCCCGATTGATCAAGCGATTGGTCAATGGCGTTCTATCTCCCAAACCACACTCGCGCACAGAACCTTGCGTAAATTCTTTGACGCGGTTCAGCAGAAAACGGACTTTATTGAATTGCCAAAGCCAACCGGGCGCATCACCGTAAAGTCACTTACAAAACTCTCGGCGGATCAAGGTGCTGGACGTCAAGAGATGCTGCTGCAAAACATTACCTTTACCCTCAAACCAGGGGACGGTTTGGGTGTGATTGGCAAGTCTGCAGCGGGTAAGTCGATCCTTGCGCGCCTTTTGGTGGGTGCGTGGCGGCCTGACCGCGGTGAGGTGCAGATTGACGGAGCAGCGTTTGATAAATGGCCGCAAGCTGAAATCGGCAAATTTATCGGATATCTACCGCAAACGGTTACGCTTTTGCCCGGATCAATCAGCCAGAACATCGGTCGATTTGATCCACTTGCGACAGACGCAGATATCATCGCTGCCGCCCAGCTTGCAAAAGTACATGATCTGATTCTTGGGCTACCCGATGGATATGCGACGCGGGTTGGTGGTGCTTTTGGAACGCGGCTTTCAGGCGGTCAGATCCAGCGGATCGCGTTGGCGCGTGCGGTGCTGTTCAAGCCCGTACTTGTCGTGCTGGATGAACCGAACGCACATCTAGACGGTGCAGGCGACGATGCCCTTGAAAGGGTAATCACCGACCTTCGGACTGCTGGCAGCACGGTGATTGTAATGGCCCACCGGCCAAGCGCGATTGCTGCTGTCAACAAGATCATGGTTCTGGATCAAGGTCGCATGATACAATTTGACACTAAGGATAATGTGCTCGGTGCCAGTGGTGCTCGTCAAGAGTCCGCAAAGGTAAGGCATCTGGCCAACCACACCCGCGGATAACCATTTTGAAGGTCGAGTTCCGTATGCCAAGGCCGGCTGCACGCGCACAGTTGGTAAAGATAGATTAAACAAAAGAAATGGCGGCCCCGGAAGGAATCGAACCCTCAACCTCGGACTTAGAAGGTCCTTGCTCTATCCAGTTGAGCTACGGAGCCGCATGAGAACAGCGCGTCAGGCTGTTCATGTTGTCTAGTATGACTACCCCATGATTTCAAATCCAAATATCAGGTGAAGCAGAAGTTGAGGCTGGCCTCGTTTAAATCAACCAATCCAGCGATCCGCACTTTGCCATTCTGTCTTCAGCTGCGCAATCATCACCAATCGCTATTGGCGTTCGATCCGGAAGGTGTAGCTGCCGCATTGATGTGCAGTTTTTGGGGGGCCTATGCTAATTTCACAGGTATTTTCGCAATCAGACAGACATTGCTGCCAAAAGGCCATGCCACCCGGCGAACCGGTGGCGACGCCCAGCGTCCAATCCCCGCCAAGTGCGTTGAAAACCAAATGCGCAGCTTGGGTACCGATGCCTTTGTGGCGATACTCTGGCTCGATCATAAATTCGGTCAGCTCATGCGTTCCGTCCGGGTGGTTCCACACCAGCGCAAAACCGATGGGTTGGCCGTTGGAGTTGATCAAATAGGGATGCCTGCCCCTTTCGATCCAATAACGATCCAAGGACGACGGGTAATAGGATGGACCATCCGGTAAAAGTTCGGCGAAATAGACTTTTGCCATCTGATCAAGAAGTGCCCGGTTGGCTTCGGGCAGGGGAGTGATCGAGATATTCATGAGGCGGTGCCCCCCAAATCAGGCAGCATTGGTGCTGCGGCCAGCAACGATTGTGTGTAGGGATGGCGCGGGTTTTCAAACACGGTTTTGGTATCCCCTTGTTCAACGATCTGGCCAGATTTCATTACCAGAACGCGGTCTGTGATTGTACGGACGACGGACAAGTCATGCGAAATGAAAAGATATGTCAGATCATAGCTTTCGCAAAGTGCGGCGAGCAGATCAAGAATTTGCGCCCGTACAGACACATCAAGCGCACTGACGGCTTCGTCGAACAGGATCAGGTCAGGGCGAATGATCAGCGCGCGGGCGATGGCGATACGCTGTCGCTGACCGCCCGAAAACTCGTGAATGTATTTGCGCGAATCCTCTGGCGACAGGCCCACAGCGATCAATGCCTCGGCAATTG
The DNA here is from genome assembly GCA_024636475.1 of Roseobacter sp. Taxonomy (GTDB): domain Bacteria; phylum Pseudomonadota; class Alphaproteobacteria; order Rhodobacterales; family Rhodobacteraceae; genus Sulfitobacter. Next base: position 9,754 of record JAGXHA010000054.1, read on the forward strand.
TGTCACTCCGCGCGACCCCCTTTGGCGGGTCCGACAGCAAGTGAAAGGGCTCGGTGATCAAACGATCAACGCGGTGTCGCGGGTTGAAGCTGCCAAAGGGATCCTGAAAAACTACCTGCATTTTGCGCCGCACCGCAAGGTTGGGTTTTGCGCCTGAGAACACAGGATCACCATCAAGGGTAATCGATCCTTCCTGAACCTGCTCCAATCCCAAAAGGGCCCGTGTCAGGGTCGATTTTCCACAGCCGGATTCACCAACCAGTCCCAACCGCTCACCACGCTGGATCGTGAAAGAGACATCATTTACCGCCCTGAACACCCCTGCTTTGCCGAAGACTGTCTTGCGGGCAAGCCGGTAGTCGCGGCTGACATTTCGGACTTGAAGCAAAGGTTCGGGTGAGGGTGGCGGGGGTAGCGCAACCTTGTGGCCCGACGCTGCAAACAGCATTTGAGTGTAGGGATGGCGCATGTTGCGCAGCAATGCCTTTGTCTCACCCTGCTCGACGATTTCGCCGCTTCGCATGACGATGATGCGGTCGGCCATGTCGGCGACTACCGCCAGATCATGCGTGATCATCAGCAGGCCCATATTATCGGTCTTGGCGAGGTCTTTCAGCAATGCAAGAATTTGGGCCTGCGTCGTCACGTCTAGCGCGGTCGTCGGCTCATCTGCGATCAGCAAACGGGGTCGCAGGGCGATGGCCATCGCGATTACGACACGTTGGCGCTGACCCCCGGACAGCTCGTGGGGGTATCGCGACAAGGGAAATTTGTCTTGCGGCAGGCCGACCCGTTCCAACGTCTCGGCCGCCCGCGCCAATGCAGCGGCGCGTGAGACCGACCGATCATGCACGCGGATCGTTTCGGCGACCTGTGTGCCAATCGACTGCACCGGATTGAGTGCGGTCATGGGTTCTTGAAACACCATGCCGATGTCATTGCCACGGATGCCGCAAAGATCAGGCTCGGACAGTTTAAGCAGATCCCGATCGCCCAACATGATCTGACCTTTGACATGTGCCCCTTTGGGTAGCAGTTGCATGGCCGCCAGTGCTGTCATGGATTTGCCGGATCCGCTTTCGCCCGTCACGGCAACGATCTCGGCGGGGTTCACGGACAAGGTCACGTTATGCAGAATTTTGAAGCTGTAGATGGCCAGCGACAGATTTGTGATGTTCAGCAATGTCATGTGCGTGAAACCCGAAGCCGTGGGTCCAGATAATCGCGCAAGCCGTCGCCCATCAGGTTCAGCCCCAGCACCGTCAGGATGATCGCAAACCCTGGAATCAACGCCATATGCGGTGCGATTGACACAAGGGTTTGCGCATCTGCCAGCATCCGACCCCAAGACGGTGTCGGGGGCTGTGCACCAAGCCCGACATAGGACAGGCCTGCCTCTGCCAAGATACCCAAACTGAACTGAATGGTGCCTTGAACGATCAAAAGGTTGGTGACGTTTGGCAAGATATGCTCAACAGAAATCCGCATGGCTGATTTGCCAGCGACACGCGCGGCAAGGATAAACTCGCGCTCCCACAGGCTGAGCGCGGCACCGCGGGTGATGCGGGCAAACACCGGGATGTTGAAAATACCGATGGCGATGATGGCGTTGACAGCGCTGGCACCGAAGATGGCCGTGATCAGGATCGCAATCACCAATGACGGAAATGCAAAGATCAGATCATTGCCGCGCATGATGATTTCATCCAACAGCGATCCACGCCGCGCCGCCGCCCACAGGCCAAGGGGGATGCCAATCCCCATGCCGATCCCCACGGCCACCAGCGCTACGGCGATTGATGTGCGGGCGCCTACCATGATCATGCTTAAGATATCACGCCCGAAATGATCGGTTCCCAACAGATGGACACCCCCGATGCCTTGCAGCTTGTTGGGAATATCCATCGTCGTGTGGTCAAATGGGGTCCAGATAAACGACACAAAAGCGGCCAGGATGAAAAAGCCGGTCAGCGCACCGCCAAGGATCAGGTTGCGGTTCATGAACGTGACCTTAGGCGGGGATCGACGGCGGCATAGGCCAGATCAACCAGGAAATTCACCAAGATTACGGAAAAAACCAGCAACATCACGACAGACTCCACGACAATCAGATCGCGGGCAGAGATCGACTGGAACACCAACCGCCCGAGTCCGGGCAGATAAAACACCTGTTCAATGATGATCGAGCCGGCCAGAAGAAAAGAAAACTGCAATCCAATGATCGTCAACACCGGAATCAACGCATTGCGCAACCCGTGTCGCCACAGTGCTTGCCGCGCCGTCAATCCTTTGGCGCGGGCGGTCCGCATATAGTCTTCGCCCATCACATCCAGCAGCGATGACCGCATCACGCGTGCCAGAATTGCCGCCTGCGGCAACGCCAAGGCGATCGCGGGTAGGGTCAGCCCATGCAGGCCGGTCCAAAAGCCCTTGTCCCAGCCCACGAACCCACCGGCTGCGAACCAGCGCAGGTTGATCGAAAAAACCAGTACCAGCATCATGGCAAACCAGAAATTTGGCACCGCAACACCCAGCTGTGTGGCACCCATCACCCCCATATCGCCTGCACCACCGCGACGCGACGCGGCATAGATACCCGCGGGAAACGCAATCAGCGTCGACAGGGTCAGCGCATATAACGCCAATGGCAGCGACACCCACATCCGGGCGGCGATCATATCTGCCACGGGTGTGCGATAGGTGTAGGACGTTCCAAAATCTCCGGTCAACAGGCCGCCGACCCAAGTCAGATAACGCTCAGGCTTTGAAGCCTCCAGGCCAAGCTCCGCACGCAACGCGGCCAAAGTTTCGGGCTGGGCGTTCATGCCCAACATGAAAGCGGCCGGATCACCGGGGGCAACTTCGATCACGGTAAAAATCACCAGCGATGCCACTGCAAGGCTGATGCAAAGTGAAAGCAAACGTTTGACTGTATATCGCAACATGGCCGCAACCTAGGCGCGGATGGAACATGCGTCTAGCACAGAAACCACTCAGCCCGCGCCAACAGCGTTTTGTGTGACGCAGGGGTCGTTATCCGAGCGCCACGCGTTAGATACCGGTGCATGGAAAAACCGCACTTCATCGGCCACGAGATATTTCGAGGGTCCAGCTATGGTCGTTGGCATCCCTTGCGCGTACCGCGCGTGTCGACCGTAATTGATCTGTCGCGCGCTTTGGGCTGGTTGCCTCCTTCGCAATTCATCACCTCTCCGAGGGCCAAAGCCAAGGCGTTGACCGGCTGGCACACGCCTGATTATGTGTCTGCCTTGCAGCGGGTCGAGGCGGAGCAGCATGCAACCGAAAACGACCTGCTCCGTCACGACATCGGAAGCGTAACCAACCCGGTGTTTCCCGAGATTTTCCGCAGGCCCGCCACAGCGGCCGGTGGCTCGATCCTTGCTGGCGAGCTGCTGCGTGATGGTGGCGTGATCTATAACCCGGCAGGTGGGACGCACCACGGGATGCCCGACCGCGCCAACGGTTTTTGCTATCTGAACGATCCGGTTCTGGCGATGAAGTCTTTGCGCCATCACGGGGTCCGGCGCATCGCCTATATCGATATCGACGCGCATCACCCTGACGGGGTCGAGGTCGGCTTTGCCGGTGACCTCGATTGCCTGATGATCTCGGTCCACGAAGATCGGCTTTGGCCGCGCACTGGTCCGATTGAAAACGATGCTGGCGGCAATGCCTATAACCTGCCGGTGCTGCGCGGCCTGAACGATACAGAGATGGCCCATATCCGCGATCATCTGATCCTGCCCAAGGTGCAGGCCTTCAAGCCTGACGCGATTGTCCTGCTTTGTGGTGCCGACGCGGTAGAGGAAGACCCGCTGTCGCATCTTGCCCTTTCAAACAACGCCCACTGGGCGGTTTTGCGCGGGTTGATGGGGATGGCCCCGCGATTGCTGGTGCTTGGTGGGGGCGGGTACAACCCTTGGTCTGTCGGCCGTTTGTGGGCTGGGGTATGGGGCACTTTGAACGGTTTCGACCTTCCCGACAGTTTGCCACCCGAAGCTCAAGCTGTCCTGCGGGGGCTGCGGTTTGACGGCAACCGCCGCGGTAAAAATCCGCCCGAGCATTGGTTCACGACCTTACGTGATGCGCCACGCGAAGGGCCTGTTCGGGACGAAATCAGGCAAGCGGTGCAAACTTTGGTGTCTCGCGCCTAGCACAGCAATTTGCGGCGTTGCCAAAGCCGAGACCGCACATGGTTTCGAAAGACCGCAGCCCGACGGCAAGTCATGGTCAGCCATCGACAACCGGCCAAACTCTATCCATATCATGGCGCAGTCAGCCAAAGGAGGCCCCAATGTCCGAGTCATCCGAAAACAGTTCCAAAGTGCATTATATCTGCCAGACATATGTCGAGACGAAGGCGTCGAGGGGCGGGCAGGCAGGCCTCAAGATCGAGAAGCAATTTCAATACACATCGGCTGCGCAGGCCCAAGAGCGGGCGGAACGTGAGAACCGGTCGGACGCATGCGCAGGGGCCGACGCGTATATGGTGATCGAGGATCCAAGCTCTGGCGAAGTTGGCGAGCCAACTTTTCTTGTCAGGCTTGGCAACGTCCCTGAAATGGACACTTTCTAGGGTTGGTCATGCCAGTGCTGATGGCGCTGATTGAAGACCAAATAAAAACGCGCCCCCGCAGAGCGGAGGCGCGTTCGTTTCATACTCATTGCTCTGGCTTTAGTCAGCCCAGGTTACGCCCGTCAGGTCTGTTGCCTGTGTTGGTGCATTTGTCCAAAGCCCCTGAACACCAACCTTCGCAACCGACAAAGCTGCAAGCTGGAACAGATAGCCATTCACGTAATCCTCGGAGATGGTTTTTTGTGCTTGTGCCATCATCTGGGTCCGCATGTCGGGGTCTGTGGTCGCGTTAAGCTTGCTCATCAGCGCCTGGAAATCCGGATTGTCGTATTGGAAGTAGTATTCGGGGTTTGCATAAATCCCGATGTCCATGGGTTCGGTGTGGCTGACGATGGTCAGACCAAAGTTCTTACCGTTGAAAACAGTCTCTAACCACTGCGCCCACTCGACGTTGTTGATCTTGGCGGTGATGCCGACATCGGCCAGCTGTGCGGCGATAATCTCGCCACCGCGACGGGCGTAAGACGGGGGCGGCAGATCAAGCGTTGTCTCGAACCCGTCCGGAAAACCAGCCTCGGCCAGCAGGGCCTTGGATTTTTCTGGGTCAAAGTCGCTCAGCGCAGTCTGATCAACATATGCAGGGTTATGTGGCGCAAAATGGGTCCCGATGGGGGTGCCGTAGCCGAACATCGCACCGTCAATAATAGCCTGACGGTTGATCGCATGCGCGACCGCTTCACGCACCTTCACGTTGTCGAACGGCGCTTGCTTGTTGTTCATCGCCAGAATCGTTTCGCCTTCGGTCGAGCCGACAAGCACTTGAAAGCGAGGATCTGCTTCGAACTGAGGCAGGTTTTCAGGAGCGGGGAAGCCGACAAACACGTCGACATCTTCGGCCATCATCGACGCAAAAGCTGCTGTCGGATCAGAAATGAATTTGAAAGTCGCCATATCCAGCGCCGCAGGTGAACCCCAGTAGTTGGGATTCTTTTCGATCATGATGTTATCGCCCTGCGTCCAGCTGGTGAACTTGAATGCACCCGTGCCGATGGGAAGCTGCTTGATGTTGTCGATGCTTTCGGGGGCCACGATCACCGCATCACCCCAGGCAAGGTTGAACAGCAAGTTACCGTTAGGCTCGGACAGCGTGATCTCGACTGTGGTGGGGTCGATCACATTGACCTCAGATATGGCACTAAACAAGGCTTTTTGCGCATTTGCACTGTCTTCGGCCCCGATCCGGTCAAGGCTGAATTTCACATCTTCGGCGTCCATCGTGGTGCCGTCATGGAAGGTCACGCCGCTGTGTAGTTTGAAGGTGTAGGTCAGACCATCTTCGGAAATCTCCCACGTCTTTGCCAGACCAGGCACGACCGAACCGTCACCCATAAAGCGCGTTAGCCCTTCGAAGACGTTGGAATACAAAACTGAATCGATGGCACCCGCCGCAGCACTGGTCGGATCCAGATGTGGCGGCTCAAGTTGCATCGCAACGGTAATATCAGACTTTGCAACGGCACCACCGGCCAAAAGCGCGGCGGCGCAAGTGCCAAGAATAAGTGAGCGAAGGTGGAACATCGATGTCTCCTGTTAACTTTATGTCGAAAAGAGTACTCAGTTCGAAGCGCTTTGGCCAGCACTGCATTGCCTGTGACAGATTTGTATTGTGCCGCGCGGACGGGCGGTTTATGCGCCGATTTCGCTTGAATTAGCAGGGGTGCATTATGGCTACGGTATCTTCCACATTGGGAATTGATTTCGGAACGTCCAACTCTGCGGCGGGCTATGCTGTCGACGGTGTCCCGCATCTGATCGATATTGAAGGAGGCGAGAACACCCTGCCGACAGCGCTTTTTTTCGACAATGAGGAAAAGCAGGTCATCTACGGGCGCAGTGCTCAAGAGGCGTTGATCGCCGGCGATGAAGGACGCTATATGCGCGCCCTCAAAAGCTTGCTGGGCACGCCCTTGATGCGCGAAAGCCGGATGTTGCTGGGCAAGCGGATGGATTTCATTGCGATCGTCGGCCGATTTCTGGCCGAGATCAAGGCACGCGCCGAAGCAGCTACAGGCCAGACATTCGACCGGGCCTTGTCGGGCCGTCCTGTGATGTTTCACAGCGCTGATGCCGTACGCAACGCCCAAGCGCTGGTGGACTTGACCGAGTGCTACCAGATGGCGGGCTTTTCAGAGGTCCGGTTCATGCCCGAACCAGAGGCGGCAGCTTTGGCCAATCGCGCTGTGTTAGAACCTGGAGACCTGGGGCTGATCGTGGATATCGGCGGCGGTACCTCGGATTTCACGCTGTTCCGGCAACAAGGTGACGCGGGCATTCATATCCTCGCCAGCAAGGGCCTGCGGATGGGCGGGACGGACTTTGACCGCGAGCTGAGCTTGCATCATGTGATGCCGCATCTGGGGATGGGCAGTCAGATCAAACATGTTTTCGGCGATGAAACCCACGCCGCTCCGCATGGGGTGTTCACCGATCTGGCCACATGGCAGAAGATACCGTTTCTTTATACACGCGAACAGCGGCGTGCGGTGGATGATCTGGCAAAATATGCCGTTCAACCCGATTTGCTGAACCGTTTGGTCAGGGTGCTTGAGGACGAACTGGGCCACGATATCGCCTTTGCTGTCGAGGCTGGCAAGATCGCGGCAAATGATATGGCCGCAACCGCCCCGCCCGAGATCGTGTTGGATATTCTGGAGCGTGGCCTGCGCGTGCCACTGCCACCCGCCATGATGGCCGCCACTCTGACCGAGATGGCCCGTAGCATTGCGCAGGTTGCAAGTGATCTTGTCGCCCAAGCTGATCTTGCGCCCAAGGATGTATCGAAACTGATTTTTGTCGGTGGGTCGAGCCTGATGGGCGTCATCGATGTGGCCATGCGCCGCGCGTTTCCCGAGGCTGAATTGCATCGGGGGGCCGCAATGACTGCGATTGTCGATGGCCTTGCGATGGCATCTTCGCATGCGTTTGCGCAGGACTAGAGCCTAGTCTTTCGGCAAAAGCAGTGCTTCTAGCGCCGCACCCATCACGCAGGCGCTGTCGATCATATCGTCGATGCAGATATATTCGTCCGGTTTATGCGCCAGCTCCAGAAGCCCGGGGCCATACGCGATGCAGTTCTTAAGCTTGCCGATGCGGTCAATGTGCTTCTGGTCATAGGAACCAGGCGAGGCAACGTATTGGGGTTCTTTGCCCATGATGTCATAGATGGCGTTGGCGACGGTCTGCACCACCGGGGCATCACGGTCGGTCATGGATGGCAGGACGGAATTCAATTCTGTCAGCTCGTAATCGAAATCGAGCCGTGTTTCGCGCAGACCTTCGAGCAGCGCACGCACTTCACCGCGCACTTGGTCCAGCGGTTCTTCGATCAGGAAACGTCGATCAATGGTGATCCGGCAACTGTCCGGCACGCAATGGGCGGGCAAGCCGTCAAAATCATCATCGTTTTCTTTTTGTCCGCCGTGAATCGAGTTGATGTTCATGGTTGAACTGCGCGCGCCTTCGGGAACGACGGGCATGTCGGTATGACGAGAGGCCATTGCGGGGAAAAGCTTGTTTTCGAACTCGGACAACACGGCTCCCATGTGCCGCACGGCGCAATCGCCAAGGAACGGCATCGAACCGTGGGCTATCTCGCCTTTGGTCTCGATCTCTGCCCACCAGCCTCCGCGATGGCCCAGACAAATCCGGTCTTTTTGCAAAGGCTCGGGGATGATCACATGCTGGACGCGCTCAGGGTTAAAGAAGCCTTGTTCTGCCAGATAGGCGACACCACCATAGCCACCGGATTCTTCGTCAGCGGTGCCTGAAATCTCGATGGCACCTGAAAAATCCGGATGGGTTTCGATAAAGGCCTCGGCGGCGATAATCGACGTGGCCAGCCCGCCTTTCATATCGCAGGTGCCACGCCCGTAAATCTTGCCATCCGAGATTTCAGCCCCGAACGGGTCGAACGTCCAGCCTGCACCAACCTCGACCACATCTGTATGGCTGTTGAAATGCACACATTCACCGGGACGTGTCCCTTCGCGGCGGGCGATGATATTCCAGCGCGGATATTTTGCGCTGTCACCCGGCGTGCCATGGGCACGGATCATTTTAGTGTCGAACCCGTGACGTTTCAGCCGTTTTTCAAGATATTCACAGATCAAAAGATAGTCGCGCCCCGGTGGATTCAGCGTCGGGATGCGGATCATGTCTTGGGTCAGCGCGATCAGGTCGTCACGCTTGGCGATAATGCTGGCGGAGAGGGTACTTGTCATAGGCGCATGTTTGATCGCGAGCGCCCCCAAAGCAAGCGGTGTCTTGGGCTGCGCAGTCGGATTTGAGTTTATTTTGCGAAATGAAGAGGGGGCGGAGCGATTATTCTGTGATGTCCTTCATTGCCGTAAGAAGGGCGCGTATTTCGTCAAGCGTGTTGTAATGGCACAACGACACGCGCACGGCTGCATCGAGGCCAAGCGGATCAAGGATATTGCCTGAATAATGGTCTGCCTTGCGAACGTGCGTCCGGATGCCCTGTGCGTTCAGCTTTTCGACGATCGTTGCCGCAGGGACAGATTTGAGGGCAAAGCACACCAATCCTTCACGGTCTGGGTTATCAGTGCCGCCCAGGATCGTCACATCCGGCAGATCGGCAAGACCCGCGAGATTGCCCGTGCCAAATAGTATCGCATCGGTCAGTTGTTTCTCGTGGTCATGAATCGCGGCTCCGGCAGCTTCGATTTGGGCGCGGGGATCGGTGGTGTCAGACACCTGCGCGCCCAGCCATTCGAAATAGCGCACCACATCACTGAAGGTGGCATAGGATCCGGTATCGCGGGTGCCCATTTCCCAATTGCCGGCAGGGCCATTTTTAAGCGTTTCAATCGGCAGAGCAGTCAGCTTGTCCGAGGCCCAGGCGATGCCATAGCCATGGCGCGAGAATAGTTTGTAGGGCGAGATCACGTATCCATCGACCCCATAGCTGGCGATGTCGATGCGCCCATGGCTGGCGTGCTGGATGCCATCCACGAAGATGAACGCGTCAGGTGCGACGGCCCGGATCGCGGCACTGATACCAGCCACATCATTGGCGATGCCGGTAACCGGAGAGGTGTGCAGAATAGTTGCCACGCGGACCTCTGGCGTCATCAAGGCGGCGTAGGCGGCAGGCGTAACTTGGCCAGAAGCGTCATCATGCGGAACGCTGATATAGGGTTTTCCCGCCATTGCGGCCCAATGTTGTGCGGCACTGCGCGAGGCTGGATGTTCGACCGTAGACCCGATAACGGTTCCCTCTGGCGTGCCCATGACGGCCGTTCGGATCAGACGAAATGTCAGCTCCGTCCCACTTTCGCCGACAAAGAACTGACCGTCGGGCGCGTTAAAGAATAGCGCCATGTCGGCCTTGGCCTTTTTGATCTTGGCCACGAGCGCATGGGCTGCGGGGTTGTCGCGGCCCTGATTGTCAGGGATCGACGCGAAAAGCGTCGAGGTCGCAACCACAGAATTCAGGGTCAAAGCACCGCCAGCGTTTTCAAAGAAAATGCGCGGCCCCTGAAACGGGCAGGTGTCCACATGGGCGAAGCTGTCGCGGATTGCTTGTGTAAGTTTCAAATTTTCTGTGAACATTTTGTGCCCTGACTGCGTTAGCTTCTGTGCTTGTCGGATTTCTGCGCTGGATTCCCTTCAAATCACAAGAGAAATTAACTGCTTTGGTCATTTGCTTTTGCGTGCGGCCGGGCGCGAACTTGAAATTGCAGTGCTGGAGCAGAAAATGGCCCCTTTGATTCAACGAAGTGTCTCGCGGAAAAAACAGGAAGAAGAGGAATCGGAAGAACGCTCTGTTTCCGAGGCAATCCCCCTCTCTCCGAAGCTGATCTATGAAGTGATCTGCCGTGAGGGCGAAGAAGAGTTGGGACGCACCAAGCGGTCTTTGATCTGGTCCGGGATTGCTGCGGGCATCATGATCAGTCTGTCGGTTCTGGGCGAGGCGATTTTCCGTACCTATCTGCCCGACACACCCTATCGGTTCCTGATCGAAAATCTTGGGTATTCCCTGGGGTTCCTGGCGGTCATTATGGGGCGGATGCAGTTGTTCACCGAGAACACGATTACGACTGTGCTGCCCGTAATGCGCGACAGAACCTGGCATTCGCTGGGGTGCATGCTGCGTCTTTGGGGGATCGTGTTAGCGGCCAACGTTGTCGGCGCATTTGCAGCGGCGATGCTGTTCATGTGGACGCCTGCATTCTCGCCAGACATCATTCCTGCGGTATTGGACCTGTCCCATCACGCGACACATATGGGGGCCTATAATGGGTTCTGGCGCGCGATACCGGCTGGTGTGATCGTGGCCTTGATCGTGTGGATGCTACCCCAAGCGGCGGATCAGACGTCGTTCCTTTTGATCCTTGTCTTCACGTGGTTGATCGCTGCCGGTGATTTCGCCCATATCGTTGCCGGATCGGTCGAGATGGCTATCATGATTTTGAACGGTCAACTTGGGTTTTCTGGTGCTGTATTTGGGTTCTTCCTTCCGGTTCTTGCGGGCAACATTGTCGGCGGGACAATCATCTTTACCCTCGTGGCTTGGGGTCAGGTGCGCGATGAGGTAGAAGAGAACGGGCAGTAACTTTGGCTGCCCTGTTATACCGAGAGGACCCCGCGTTTTGGGACACAAACCAATGGAAACGATAAAGCTGTATTGGTCCGCACTTAAGGCCACATTCGGCGAGATCGGCGAAAAGAACGTTGGTTTGATCGCAGCAGGGGTGGCGTTCTATGGAATGCTATCGCTGTTCCCGGCGCTTGCTGCCTTGGTGGCAATCTTAAGCCTGATTTCAGACCCGAACGTGGTGATTGCACAGCTTGAAGAGATGCGTGGGCTGCTGCCCGATGACGTTTACAAGATCATAAACGCGCAGGTTGTGTCGCTGGTTACCACCAGTTCAGGGACGCTGGGCTGGGCCGGTACGGTTTCTGTGTTAGCGGCTTTGTGGTCCGCACGGGCAGGTGTCGGTGCAATGATGACCGGCCTGAACAGTGTCTATAATCAACGCAACCGAAACACAGCCCATCACTATTTCAGGGCGCTGATCTTGACGTTCAGTTTGGTGATGGTCGGGATTATTGCACTGGTGACTGTGGTTATCGCGCCAATCGTTCTGGCGTTTGTCCCACTGGGTGCATTTGGAACGATGGTCGCAGATTTGATCCGTTGGACAATTGCCATTACCGTCTTGTTGGCGGGCATCGGCATATTATACCGCTTTGGTCCGAACCGACAGCCCGCAAAAATTGGCTGGCTCACATTTGGTGCAGTGTTTGCCGTGGTTTCATGGGCCGTAGTCTCTATCGGATTCAGCTACTACGTCGCTAACTTTGGCAATTATAATCAGGTTTATGGATCTATTGGTGCCGTGATAGCGATGCTTGTCTGGCTTTGGATCAGTAGTTTTCTGGTTCTGATGGGGGCGTCCTGGAATGCCCAGGTCGAACTTCGCGTTCATTCCGATACGACTGTCGGTCGGTCACGTCCGCAGGGCGAAAGGGGTGCCTATGTCGCAGACAGCTTTGTGACGCCCCAAAAGGACCAAGCATGATTTACATCAGTGGCCGTTTGCGAGGGGTCGACCGTTCAAGCAATGCAGCTTTCGCTAGTTTGTCCAGATCGTTGATCTGCAACACATGATCCGACCAAGACGCTAACTGACTGTCGCGCAGCTTGCTGAGTGTCTTGTTGGTGTGGACCAAAGACAGGCCCAAGGCGTCTGCAAGATCCCGTTGCGTATAAGGGAGGGGCATCGTGTTTTGCGAAACCATGTCCAAGGCCATGCCACGCTCAAAGAATTTGAGCAAAGCCCAGGAGACCGCTTGCAGGGCGGTGCGCTGGCCAATGGTCGCTAGTGTTTCGCCCAGAAAATGTTCCTCGACTGCGGCGAGCCAAGTGATGTCAAATGCGCGATTGGGATAGGTTTTGAAGAAATTCCAAAAGTCGGACCGGTTGAAAACGCAAAGCCGCATGTGGGTACGCGCCTCGACGGTATGGCCCATTTCACCCAGCATCCCCGCTTGTAGCCCCAAGAAATCACCGGGGAACACAAAATTAAGAACTTGGCGCTCGCCATTTTCGAGTTTTTTGTCGCGAATCCCCATCCCTGACAAAGTCGTATAAAGCTGAGGCGCATTCGACCCTTCCATCAAGATGGTTGTGTCAGGCTCGACCGTCAGCTCTCCAACCTTGAATTTCTGCATGGTTTCAAGCTCTTCCTTCGTCATTGTGACAAAGGCATCCTTTTTATTAAGTGGGCAATAAAGGCATTCAGTACTCATAATATTTTCCTGACTGGTATGTCATAGTTTATAGTTACCTCACTCAAGCCTTGTTAGGCTGCAATCTGGAGTTGGGGTTGTAGATGACCGAGTTTTATATTTTCGAAAGTGACCCTTTGGTCCGGGCTGACATTATCGACATCGTAGGAGAGCTTGATCCTAGGTTGGCAATCAATGTGGCAGAGACAACGGACTTTTTGGCAAACAGACTGTCTTTATCATCAAATTCATCGGTCGTTATTCTGTCTGGTCAAAGCGATCAGCTTGACACTTTTTTCTCTCAGACCCATCCGTCGCTCCGTCAAAGCTTTGTCGTCATTGGCGACGGTGACAGATCATTTTTGCCGGAAGATTATTTCATAAGTCCAGTTTTGCGCCCCTTTTCCGACAAGAGTTTGTCGGAGGGGATCAAAAACGCGCTTTCTTTCCTGCGTTCAGACCATTGATAAAGGCAGCGATAATACCCGGAATACCATCCAATCCGTTGGATAGTTTTTCTTTTTGCTGCGATTGATAGCGTAACATTTCTTCGTGTTTTTTGCGTTTTCGGCTTCGCGACTTGGCGGATATCACAGCGACCAAAATAAGCCCCACGCCGGCAAAAATACCACCAAGGATCAGGCATGCGAAAAGCGCTGTGGTGACGGTTAACAGGAAAAGCCACAGCGCCCCCGTCAGGAACGCAGATCCGATCACAAGACACAAAGATGCGCCCAGACCAAGTGCAGCGGTCTGGGCGGTCTCGGCTGCTTTGTTGGCAACCTTATCTGTTAATTGGTCTAGCATTAACGGCGTGCCGTGATGAGCCCGACCAAAAATCCGACGCCCGCCGCAATGCCTAGTGCCGTTGCGGGCTGTGTGCGAATAAACGCCTCTGCACTTTGTTGCGCTTCCACCGCTTTTTCTTTTCCGGCTTCTGCATAGTCGTGTGCGGCAGATCGCGCCTGATCCGTGGCGTCACGCGCTTTGGTCTTGCTATAATCGCTCATCGACCCCGTGAGGGCTGCGATGTCGTCTTTAAGCGCTAACATTTGAATCGAAAGATCTTCGACTGTTACATCTTTTTGCGCACCTACATCCTTGGCCATCGATTATCTCCTTTGTTTGTCGTTTCGTGACATAACGCGCTGTCCCAAGGATCAGTTCCAGACAATCACCTATTTGCAGTGCGTTAACAAAAAAAGACCACGCAATTTGCGTGGCCTTTAAGTCAGTTTAGAAAAAATATCAGGAGTTCAGCGTTTCCGTTGATGAAAAGAACATCGCCTGAGATACTGCCGAAACCACCTGATCGACACTGTAGGGCTTGGAAATCAGGAACGCAGGTTCGGGCTTGTCCCCGGTCAAAAGACGTTCGGGGAAGGCTGTGATAAAGATGACCGGACGCTGTCCAAGTTCAGCAAGTAAGTCATTCACCGCGTCGATACCCGAGGAGTTATCCGCCAACTGGATATCAGCAAGGATCAAGTCGGGCACATCTGCCTTACCCAGTTTAACCGCCTCGCTTCGGGTGCGTGCAATCCCGGTTATGCGGTGGCCCATGTCGGCAACAATCGATTCAATATCCATCGCGATGATCGCTTCGTCTTCAATGATCATGACCGAACCCATGACACTGTCCGCCATTTCGCGCCGCGCGATCTGAACCAATTGGCTTGCTTCTTGTTCATCGACACCAATGATCATGCCAACCTCTTCAAAGGAAAAACCCTCGATCGTGTGCAGCAGCAGCGCTTCGCGGCTGTGATTGGTCAGTTTGGCCAGATGTTTTTGTGCTTTGGCCCGCGCGCCGCTTTCGCCTTCTTCAATTGGGGCACCAGCACTTGCCCAAATGCTGTAAAGGACCTTAAAAATTCCCGGACGCACATTCGTGCCGTCCAAGACAGACCGATCCACCAGAATTGCCTCAAGTGCCGCAGCAGCGAACGCGTCACCACTGGTCTGGCTGCCCGTAAGCGCGCGCGCGTAGCGGCGCAAATAAGGCAGGCACTGGCCAAGCGCATCGCTGACACTTGTGTTTTCTGTGACATCCGTCATTTATGTTAGTCCTTTTAAAATATTTCTGGAACCAAACCCCGAACAAGTGTGTTTAGTTCCAGATCGTGTGCAAAAAAATCAAACTTAAGTCAGGAACATTGTTGATGCAGTTAGGCCAAAACGATGACCAAGAACGTTTTATCGACGAAAACCTTCGGCGTGTCTATGAAGAGACTGTGGATGAAGGAATTCCTGACAAGTTCAAGGATTTGCTGAAAAAACTTAAAGATCAAGAGAAAAGCACTGGGCAACAGCAATGAGCAGTGCCGACCCGCGCGACGAGCTGGTAGAGCATCTGCCAGCCATGCGCGCCTTTGCGATCAGCTTGACCAGAAATGGTGCGATTGCCGACGACATGGTTCAAGATACTGTCGTCAAGGCTTGGACAAATATAGATAAATTTGAGGTCGGCACCAATATGCGTGCCTGGCTTTTTACGATTTTGCGCAACACGTATTATTCGTCCCGCCGCAAGGCAAACCGTGAAGTTGCAGACATCGATGGTGTTTTCACCGAAAGCTTGGCTGAGAAACCAGCGCATGATGGGCACATGCAGATGACAGATTTCCGCAAAGCATTGGGCGAGCTTAAAGACGAACAAAGAGAGGCGCTTTTGTTGGTTGGTGCGTCTGGCTTTTCGTATGAAGAGGCCGCCGAGATGTGTGGTGTCGCCGTTGGCACGATCAAAAGCCGGACCAACCGGGCGCGCGCGCGAATTTCCGAGCTTATGGGCCTGAAAGAAGACGAAAGTCTGGAAATGACAGATGATGCGACGATGTCAGTCATCTCCTCATCAAAAGTGTCGTCCTTTTAACCATGACTTCGGGCTTTTTCGCTAACGATTTGCTGCGGGGCCTGACCTTCCGGATTCTGCTGTTCCTGTCGTTGGCGCTTTTGCCCATCGGTCTGATCGCCGTCGTCCAAACCCGCGAGATTGCAGATCAGAACACCGCTAATGCCGAGCTGTCGTTGCTTGCGATAACAGAGCAGGCATCATCAACCGAAAGTGGTCTGATCCAAGAAGCGTTTGGCGGTGCTGACGCGCTGGCGTCGGTTGTAAACCTGATCAAGTCAGACAGTTTTTCGTGCAGCGCGTTTTTGCGCGAATATCAGCAGACCTCCAATCTTTATACGCTCGTCAGCTTTGTCACTGTGGCAGGGGAAATGAACTGCGTGTCATCTGGCATTTCGACAGATGTTTCAGAGCACGAAGTTTACAAAAAGATGATGGAGGCACAGCAGCGGACAGCCAACCTGGCGATAATGCCAGCCCAAAGCAAAGAACCGGTTTTGATTATCAGTGTGCCGCTGCGTTCGAATAACGAGCTGTTGGGCTTTGTGAACATGTCGATCCCCGAGCGCGTGTTCGGTCAGGTGTCTGAACCGGGTCTTGAAACACGCCCCGTGGCCCTGCTGACCTTTAACGCCAAGGGCGAGATCCTGACGGCCGAGGATGATCGCAGCATAGCCGAAGCAGAATTGCCAATGCTGCAAGAGTTGCAGTGGTATGCAGGTCAATCCGGTCGGGTCATCAGAGACACGAACAAACGCGGTGAGAACCGGGTCTATGCCATCCTGCCGATTATACCCGGCGTGGTCTATGCGATGAGCGTCTGGCCGGAGGATTCGCCCTTGCTGCGCGCTGGTGCGACAACAAGACTGAACCTTCTGCTTCCCGTAATCATGTGGATTGCAAGCTTGATCGTTGCGTTCTGGGCGCTCAATCGATTGGCGATCAAACATATTCGCAAACTCGGTCGTCAGATGCGCCAATTCGCGCTGAACAGGACATTGCCGCGCGCACCGCTTGATGGTGTTGTGCCTACCGAGATCATGAACATGGAAGAGGCGTTTGTCGGGATGGCGGAATCGATTCTGCGCGACGAAGCAAAGCTGGAAGACAACTTGCGCCAAAAGAACATCCTTTTGAAGGAAGTTCATCATCGGGTTAAAAATAACCTGCAGTTGATTTCATCGATCATGAATATGCAGATCCGTCAGGCACCCACAATGGATTCCAAACGCGTTTTGCAGCGGCTTCAGGACCGGATCCTCAGCCTCGCGACCGTCCACAGAAGCCTGTATCAAGATGATAACCTGACCCGCGTCGACGGGGGTGTCTTGATGCATGAAATCGTGAACCAGTTGCTCAGCGTTGGCCTTGCGACTGGATCTGGCGTGAAGGTGATCCAAAAATACGAGGCGATCCAGCTTGACCCCGATGACGCTGCACCGCTGACGCTGCTTGTCTCTGAAGCCGTGACAAATGCGTTGAAATATGTGGCGGTCGCTGAATTGGATAAGGGCCTGATAGAGATAAGTCTAAAGTATACCGCTCCAGAAATGGCTCTGCTGTTGATTAAAAACTCAACAGGTTCAGGCGAGATAGAAGAGGGCACTGGCTTGGGATCACGCTTGATCCACGCGTTCTCCCGTCAACTTAACGGCCAATTCGACGTTATCAAAGACGCCAACAGCTACACGCTGCGTGTTGAGTTCCCCGTGCCGCTGCAAGCTAAGATTGTCTATGATTATTAGGCTTTTACGGGCTGTGACGCGCTTCAACACGGTTTTTCAAAAAACTTGTTCTGAAAATTAGAAAAAATTTAATATGTCAAAGGACAGTTGAGCCGGCGTTCGGAAAACGGGACTTTGATCCTTTCAATCTCGATCTATCCATATTTATTGAGGGATCTGAGAAGGCCCGAATTTTTTCTTTATGTCGCACGACATTAGGTAGGGGGTTGCAGCACTGTGCACCCGCAGAAAAACGACTAAAAAGCCCTTTTTCTTATGGAACATCGATGGCCCAGGCGTGTTGTCTACCCGAGCCGGAAATTAGACTTTATGAAAGGAGAGGGCTATGACGATGGATATGTTCGTTGGATATTTGATGATCCTCACATTGGCAGCAATTGCGATATTCTCACTTACGACCCGCAAACGCGATGACCAAGGCAAAGACAAATGGTCTGGTGTTCGCTCCGAAAAAGATGATCACGACAGACGTTCGGGTACGTGATGTTGTCGTCAGAAACTGGGTGGCGTGCAGGCGCTTACGACGACACAAACAGTTTCGCCTAGATTTCTGAACCGATGCGGCAACCGGCTGTCAAACAGATAGCCATCGCCCGCCTTCAGCACTTCGCTGGCATTATCAACGGTGACTTCGATTTCGCCAGAAATTACCACGCCAGCCTCTTCCCCTTCATGCACGATGAACTCAGGCCCCGTATCCGCGCCGGGCGGGTACGTCTCGTGCAGGACCTGCAAAGAATGCTGCTCGGCATTGCCAAGCTGACGCAGAGAAACCTGACCCTCGCTGGAGGGCGAAATCTTGATAAATTCGCTTTCGCGGTAGAAAACCTTGGAGTTTGTCCGGTCTTCAAGGGTGGAAAAGAACTCGGCCATGCTGATCGGGATCGCATCAAGCAAGCTTTTCAGCGATGCCACCGATGGACTTGTCTTGTTCTTTTCAATCAACGAGATCGTACCGTTGGTGAGGCCAGCCAGATTGGCCAACTCCCGTTGTGAAAGCCCGCGCTCTTCGCGAATCGTTCTTAGCCTTTGACCTATGTCCACACTTGGCCCCTAAAATTTCTTTTTTGACATCTACCTCGTATCTGCGTGCGATCACAGGCGAAATTTAGCGCACCCTTGGACGCACCGACCTGTCAAATTGAAACTTCATTGACAATTAAATTAAACGCAATAAGAGGATTTTAAACGCAACACCCGCGTTCCATTGAAAGGATTTGAAAATGTCCAGCACAGTCAAGAAGTCTGCCCGCAAGGGTGCCGCCAAAAAAATGACCAAAAGCACAGTTGTACCAGATATGCTTGAAGCGAACTTATCCATCGAGACAAACGCCCAGCTGATGGCCCGCCGCGAACTGGCTGTGCCACGCGGTGTTGCTTCTGCTACTACGGTATATGCCAAATATGCCGAGAATGCAGAGCTTTGGGATGTTGATGGCAACCGCTACATTGATTTCGTTGGTGGCATTGGCGTGCTTAACACGGGTCACCGTCACCCCAAGGTCATCGCAGCGGCCAAGGCGCAAGAAGATCAGTACACGCACACAAGCTTTCAGGTTGTGCCGTACGGTCCGTATATCGAGCTGGCTGAAAAGCTGAACGCGCTTGCCCCCGGTGACATGCCCAAAAAGACACTGCTGGTCACGACAGGTGCCGAAGCGGTCGAAAACGCGGTCAAGATCGCGCGCGCGGCTACGGGACGCCCCGGTGTGATTGCCTTTACCGGCGGATATCACGGCCGTACCCTGCTGACGCTCGGTCTGACCGGCAAGGTATCGCCCTACAAGAAAGATGTGGGCCCCTTCCCGTCTGATATCTTCCGCGCACCCTTTCCGTCAGCCCGTGACGGAATCACTGTGCAGGACGCGATCACAGGCCTGAAAAACCTGTTCCTTACAGACGCCCAGCCAGAGCGGGTTGCCGCGATCATCATTGAGCCTGTGTTGGGCGAAGGTGGCTATACTCCGGTGCCGTTCGACATGATGCGTCAACTGCGCGAAATCTGCGACGAGCACGGCATCTTGCTGATCGCCGACGAAGTTCAGGCCGGCTTTGGCCGTACCGGAAAGTGGTTTGCGATCGAGCATTCGGGCGTGGTGCCCGACCTGATCACTGTCGCAAAATCGATGGCTGGTGGGTATCCGTTGGCAGGTGTTATCGGGCGTGCCGATGTGATGGACGCAATGGCACCCGGCGGCCTGGGTGGCACCTATGGCGGCAACCCGGTTGCATGCGCTGCATCCCTGGCAGCCATCGCCGCAATCGAGGAAGAAGGCCTTCTGGAGCGCTCAACCACCATGGGCGAGCACCTAAAGGCCCGGTTCGCCGAGATTGGTGCGCGCTCTGCTCCGTTCCGGATGTGGGACATCCGCGGTCTGGGCGCGATGATCGCGGTCGAATTCGTCACAGACTTTGACACAGCCAAGGCCGACGGCGATTTCACCAAGCGTGTGATTGCGCATGCGATGAAGCGCGGTTTGCTGCTGCTGAGCTGTGGCATGTACGGCAATGCGATCCGTGTGATGGTGCCGCTGACAGCTTCTGACGCAATCGTCGAAGAGGGTTTGACGATCTTCGAAGAAGCGCTTCAGGCGGCGATGCTTGAACAAGCACACTAAACTGTTCCAGATCAAGAAAGGCGCGCCGGGAAACCTGCGCGCCTTTTGCGTTTATTGACGTTTTCTTTGAAGAAAACGGCCCGGAATTTTTGAAAATTCCGCCTCCCGTATTAATCCGAAGGGCACAAAACTAGGCTCATGGGCGCGCGCCCAACGGGCTTTTTCGGTAAGCGGGCATCTGCGATTTATTTCGGGCTCTTGTAGGCGCGTATCACCCCTCCCTGACCGGGTTTACCCCCGACCGTTGCGCAGGATCGAGTATTTTTGTGAAGACGGTCATAGCCCCTCGTCACGAACAATATCCTGAAAACTGTCACTGGAATAATGAACCATCCCGACCCGAAGGATCAGCGAATTGAGGGTCAATAAAGCCACCCCGGCGAAGGTGAAAAATCGGGCGAAGGAAGAGATTCTTTGCATGGCTCTACGTGCGGATGGGCATTTTATGTGCAATGTTGGACGTTGACCTAGCGTGCAGCATGTAAGCAGCAAAATTTTACGTTGTCTGCTGATTGGTACCGCTACCGTCGGGATTTTCAATGTTTGATATTCTCAACGACCAATCTTAACCTTCGTCCCGCTGCCCACGGTATTATGAATTTTAAATAATAAATTCAATTAGATAACTCATAAAAAATATCCTGATCCGATATGCTTGACCATTAAATCCAACGCCCCCACCCGAATAAGATGAAAACACACAGGGCCGGTAGGGAAGCCTGATCTGACCCCGTGAGCGGAAGAATTCATCGCTTTGCAACCAAAAATGTTACTTGTTTTACGTTGATATATCTGCGCTCATTTTACATATCACCGTAACACCGCGCCTTTTTGACGCGGGTTCAAAGTAAAAAATTGGGAGACTTCAAATGACGATTTTCAAGTCCATAGCCATCGCATCCGCGCTTGTCGCGGGCACTGCTGCGACGGCGCAGGAGAAATTTATCACCATCGGAACTGGCGGCCAAACGGGCGTTTATTTTGTCGTGGGCCAGTCGATCTGCCGCCTTGTAAACCGCGACAGCGCCACAACCGGTTTGAAGTGTACTGCGCCTTCCACAGGCGGTTCCATCGCCAACATCAACGCCATCAAGGCAGGTGATATGGATATGGGCGTTGCCCAATCCGATTGGCAGTTCCACGCCTATAATGGGACCTCGCAGTTCGAGGGTGACAAGTTTGATAAAGAGCGCGCAGTTTTCTCTGTCCACTCCGAGCCGTTCACCGTGATCGCGCGTGCCGATGCAGGGATCAACAGCTTTGATGACCTCAAGGGCAAGCGCGTCAACGTGGGTAACCCCGGTTCCGGACAGCTGGCAACAATGGAAGTCGTGCTGGACGCCAAAGGCTGGTCGATGGCCGACTTTGCGCTCGCATCCGAGCTGAAGCCAGCCGAACAGGCTGCCGCTTTGGGCGATAACAAGGTCGATGCGATCATCTACACCGTGGGCCACCCGAACGGGTCGATCCAAGAAGCGGTTTCCACCGTGGATGCCAAGCTGGTGCCGGTTGAAGGCGAAGCGATTGACAAGCTGGTCGCAGACAACCCCTTCTACGCCTATGCGACCGTTCCTGGTGGCATGTACAAAGGGACAGACAGCGATGTGAAAACATTCGGTGTCAAAGCGACGTTTGTGACGTCTTCGGATGTTGAAGACGATGTTGTGTACGAAGTTGTAAAAGCGGTTTTTGACAACTTTGACCGCTTCAAGAAATTGCACCCTGCGTTTGAGAACCTGAAAGAAGAAGAGATGATCAGCGACGGTCTGTCCGCACCACTGCACGACGGCGCTGTGAAGTACTACAAAGAGCGTGGCTGGATCGAGTAATCCACCAGTTTCAAGCCAACGGTAAAAGCGGGCACCGTCCGCTTTTACACACTCGATAACCAGTGCCTGTCCAGATTTAAACGCACACCTGTCCTAAGGCGGGGCCACCAAGGGGACGAATGATGTCAAACAACGATCAACAGCAAGCCGCTGCCGTAGAAGCTGCTGCTGCCGGAAAAGGCGGGCTGAGCCAGCTTGAACTTGATGAACTCGTCGCGTCCTCTGACACAGGTGGTCGATCTGCAATGGGCGGCGTTGGTGTTTTCCTTGCCATGACCGCGCTGGCGTGGTCGCTTTTCCAGCTTTGGATCGCATCGCCTGTTCCCTTTATTGTCGGTTGGGGTGTCTTTAACGACACCGAGACCCGCTCGATCCACCTTGCTTTCGCTATTTTCCTTGGCATCACAGCCTTTCCCGCCGCCCGCACGAAGGTGCAGCTGGGTTTGGGCATTCTCGTGCCGATTATTTTGGCTTACCTGTTTATGGTTGGTGCCAAAGACGGAACATCAACATGGTGGATCCCCTTGGTCGCCATTGCTGTTGTTGCCACGGTTGTTTTAGGATCCCCCAAAGACCGCATTCCGGTTTGGGAATGGATTTTGGCCGTCGTCGGTGCTGCATCTGCCCTGTATCTTTTCGTTTATTACCGCGAGATTTCCGGCCGCGTCGGTGCGCCCAACATGCAAGACATGGTCGTCTTTGTCGTTGGCATCATGATCTTGCTCGAGGCGACGCGCCGTGCGCTTGGGCCAGCGCTGATGATCGTGGCGTCTGTTTTCCTGATCTACAACGTGCTTGGACCAAGCATGCCAGACATCATCGCACACAAGGGCAACAGCCTGTCCGAGATCGTGAACCACCAGTGGATTACGACAGAAGGTGTGTTCGGGATCGCACTTGGCGTGTCCACCTCCTTTGTTTTCCTGTTTGTTCTGTTTGGCGCGCTGCTGGATAAGGCCGGCGCTGGCAATTATTTCATCCAAGTGGCGTTCAGCCTCATGGGTCACATGAAGGGCGGGCCTGCGAAGGCCGCCGTTGTTTCGTCAGCCATGACAGGCCTAATCTCGGGTTCGTCCATCGCGAACGTGGTGACCACAGGTACATTTACCATTCCGTTGATGAAGAAAGTCGGTTTCAGTTCTGAAAAGGCAGGCGCGGTCGAGGTCGCGTCCTCTGTCAACGGACAGATCATGCCACCCGTCATGGGGGCTGCGGCGTTCCTGATGGTCGAATATGTCGGTATTCCGTATTTCGACGTGGTCAAGCATGCGTTCTTGCCTGCGGTTATTTCCTATATTGCGCTGGTGTACATCGTCCATCTCGAGGCCTTGAAGGCCGGTATGGTCGGGCTTGAGCGTCCCTATACGCCCAAGCCAATTGTCCAGCGTTTGCTGGTGTCGGCGTTCATCGTTGCCTGCATTTGTGCGCTTAGCTTTGCGGTTTACTATGGCATGGGCTGGTTGCGCCCTGCATTCCCCAACAGCGCGGGCTACATTATTTTCGTCGTTTTGACAGCGGTTTATGCTGGTCTGCTTTACATCGGCTCAAAAGAAAAGCCGCTGATCCTGGATGATCCGAACGAGCCGGTAACCCGTTTGCCAATGCCCGGGCCGACTGTACGCTCTGGCCTGCACTTTATCCTGCCCATCGTAGTTCTTGTCTGGGCTTTGATGGTTGACCGTTTGTCCCCCGGTCTGTCCGCCTTCTGGGCAACGGTATATATGGTGTTTATCCTCATCACCCAGCGTCCGCTGATGGCAATCTTCCGGGGCGAAAGCCAATTCGCCAACGATGTTGCCGCCGGTTTCAAAGACCTGATCGACGGTCTGGTCGTTGGTGCGCGCAACATGATCGGGATCGGTATCGCCACGGCGACTGCGGGTATTATCGTTGGTGTTGTCAGCCAGACCGGCGTTGGTTCTGCCTTGGCCGACGTGGTTGAGGTGCTGTCAGGCGGCAATATCCTTGCCATTTTGTTCCTGACCGCGATCCTGTCACTTATCTTGGGAATGGGTCTGCCGACTACGGCGAACTATATCGTTGTGTCCGCTCTGCTTGCCCCTGTTATCGTGACGCTGGGCCAGCAAAACGGTATGTTCGTGCCGCTGATCGCGGTGCACCTGTTCGTGTTCTACTTCGGCATCATGGCTGATGTCACACCTCCAGTAGGTCTGGCCAGTTTTGCTGCGGCAGCCGTATCCGGTGGTGATCCGATCAAGACCGGCGCTGTCGCGTTCTTTTATTCGCTTCGTACCGCCGCCTTGCCGTTCCTGTTCATCTTCAACACGGAATTGCTGCTGATCAACGTGACGATGTTCCAAGGCAT
The DNA here is from genome assembly GCA_024636475.1 of Roseobacter sp. GTDB lineage: Bacteria > Pseudomonadota > Alphaproteobacteria > Rhodobacterales > Rhodobacteraceae > Sulfitobacter. The sequence continues at coordinate 34,033 of JAGXHA010000054.1, forward strand.
ATTTGTCTTCATTGTCGCGACGATTGCGATGTTGCTGTTCGCAGCAGCAACCCAAGGGTGGTTTATTGCCAAGAACCGTTTCTATGAAACGATTGCCCTGCTTTTGATCGCTTTCACGTTGTTCCGGCCGGGCTTCTGGATGGACATGGTCTTCCCCCCCTATCTTGAGGAAGCACCAACCGAGCTTGTTCAGGCCGCTGCAGACACGCCAATCGGCCAGGACTTGCGCCTGCGGGTGTCCGGTATTGGCGATCTGGGAGATCCAATTGAATTTGTGGCGCTTTTGCCGATCATCGCGGGCACCACAGGCGAGGAAAAACTGGAGGCTGCAGGTATTGCGACGCGGATGGATGGCGAAAAAATGATCATCGATGATGTGGCATATGATTCATCTGCTTCAAATGCCGGATTGGATTGGGATCAAGAAGTGATTCGTGTCCTTAAACCTGTGCCGACGCCAAGCAAATATTGGATGTTCTTACCCGCACTCCTGTTGCTTGCGCTGGTCGTGATGCTGCAAAGGGGCCGCAATGCGCGTGGCACCCGGCAAACGGCAGCGGCGTAAGTAAAAAATGTGCATGTTACGCATAGAAGCCATGCAATGGGCGCTTGGATTGTCACCACGTCGTTGGTTTTATCTTGCCAGCGAAGGGTCTATGAACACTCCGACTTGCGCTTCTGGCAGGGATGTTTTCTGCCAGATCAGCGCCTATGGACGGAGTGACCAGTTATGACACCTTTTGCAATTGCCGGCGTACAGATGTACGTCAACGCCTTGGAATCCAACGTTGAGGGCATGATCCAGCGGCTTGATATCTTGATGGCGCGATTTCCTTGGACCCAAATGGTTCTGTTTTCGGAGCTGGCACCGTTTGGTCCGCTGGACCGTTTTGCCTTGCCGCCAGAAAATGAAACGCTTGAGCAATTTCAGGCGGCCGCGATCAAGCACCGCGTTTGGCTGATCCCAGGATCGATGTTCCTTGAGAACCCAGAAGACGGCCGCGTGTATAACACAGCCGTCGTGATCAACCCCGAAGGCGAAATCATCCGCCGTTACGCCAAAATGTTCCCGTTCCGGCCATATGAATCCGGTATCGCTGCGGGTACGGAATTTTGTGTGTTTGATGTGCCGGACGTTGGCCGCTTTGGTCTGTCGATCTGCTATGATATGTGGTTCCCCGAAACCACGCGCCAACTGACCAGCCAAGGTGTCGAAGTGTTGCTGACCCCGGTGCTGACCGGCACAACAGACCGCGATGCCGAATTGGCCATTGCGCGCGCAACAGCGGCACAATTCCAGTGCTATGTTTTTGCGGTCAATGGCTTGGGGGCAGGCGGCGTCGGCAAATCGCTGGTCGTCGATCCGACATCGATGGTTCTGCACCAGTCTGCCGGCCAGGAAGACATGTTCCCGATCGAAGTAGACATGTCGATGGTTCGACGTCAGCGCGAAACCGGGATGAAAGGTTTGGGGCAGGTTCTGAAATCCTTCCGCGACCGGTCGACCGATTTTTCGATTTACGACCGCAATAGTGGCACCGACGTGTATTTGAATACGCTTGGTCCGCTTGAGGTGCCACATCAGGGAACACGTGCTGGTTTGCATGTGGATGTTCCGGCCCAACGTGTGCCCGATGCACCTGTGTTCAAGGGCCAGGATGTTGTTTCAGGCTTTGCGCAGCCTCAGCCGGAATTCGCACCTGAACCCCTACCAAATGTTACGGCGGGGACAGCGGCAGCCCCCGCCGTTGCCCCCGTTCCCGCAGTTCCGACTGCGGCCACACCTAATCCACCCGTAAAGCTTGGCAAACATGTCGACAGCGGGGAAACACCCAGCGGCTAGGCTGGTGCACTTGGGGCCGGTCACACCCTGACCGGTCCCTAGAGTGGATCAGAGGCACGCAAATAGTGGAGCACGATTGATGCATTCTATGAACGATTACTCTTCGGCGATTCAGTTGCGATCAGATCGGTGGAGCGCGCTGCGCGAAGCCGCCTCTGCGCTGACCCGAGAGACCAAGCCTGAACAGGTCGAATTATTGCGCAGCAAATGCCACGCTTTGTTTATATCCCTTGCGTTGATCGAACCCTATTGGGCATTCCCCGGTATGCCTGCGTTTGAACACCTGCAACGGATGCTGGCCCACAACAGCTTCGAAGACCTTTCATTTGCGGTAAACCGCATCACCCGTGCCTTGACCACAGGTGCCTATCGCCGTCGAAGCATTCCGCTGGAACGCGATAGTATCGACAGCGAAGAACATGATGATGAGGCGATGCTGTCGCCCGAAGCGCGTGCGCTGACAAAGCCCTATTTCGAGGTGTTGATCGTTGACGATGTAAGCGAACAACAAGAACGCTGGCTGAAATCCAACGTCACCCGTATGCGCCGCGTCGAAGATCCGTTCCATTACGAAGCTGTCGTCGTGAAGTCCATCGAGGATGCGCTGATTGCGGTGTTGTTCAACCACAACATTCAAGCCATCGTCGTGCGCCCCGGCCTGACGCTGAAATCCAAGATGGATGAACCGATATTGGCTAAATCTCTGGCCCGCGCTGGTGGCCGGGAAGAAATTGACAAGCTGCAGCCCGAAAACTACGGACCCGAACTGTGCCGCATGATCGCCAAAGTCCGCCCCGAGCTGGACGCCTATCTTGTGACAGAACGGTCGGTCGAGGATATTGCAGGCCTTGATCTGGGCATTTGCCGTCGCGTTTTCTACAACCAAGAAGACTTCATGGAGCTGCACCTGAACATCCTGCGCGGTGTTCAGGCCCGCAACAAATCGCCGTTCTTTACGGCGCTTGTAGAATACTCAAAACAACCGACCGGTGTTTTTCACGCCATGCCGATCAGCCGCGGCAAATCTATCACGCGGTCGCACTGGATTCAGGACATGGGCGCGTTTTACGGCCCAAACATCTTTTTGGCTGAAACATCTGCCACGTCGGGCGGATTGGATAGTTTGCTTGAACCCCACGGCCCGATCAAGGAAGCACAGGAGTTGGCATCCCGCGCTTTCGGGTCAAAGCAGACGTTCTTTGCCACCAACGGCACGTCGACCTGCAACAAGATTGTCGTGCAAGCGCTGGTGCGCCCTGGCGATATCGTTCTGGTGGACCGCGACTGCCACAAATCGCACCATTACGGCATGGTGCTGGCGGGCGCTCAGGTCTGTTATCTTGATAGCTATCCGCTGAATGAATATTCGATGTACGGTGCTGTGCCCCTGCGCGAGATCAAGCATCAACTGCTTGCGCTTAAGGCGGCGGGGAAGCTGGATCAGGTGCGCATGCTGCTGTTGACCAACTGTACCTTTGACGGTCTGGTCTATAATGTCGAACGCGTTATGGAAGAATGTCTGGCGATCAAACCCGATCTGATTTTTCTGTGGGACGAAGCATGGTTCGCTTTTGCGCGCTTTAACCCGACCTATCGCCAGCGGACAGGCATGAATGCGGCGAACGAATTGCGCCAGCGCTTCAAGTCCGCCAAACACGCCGAAGCTTACGAGGCACAACAGGCCAAGCTGAAGGACGCAGATGACGAAACGCTGTTGAACACCCGGCTCATTCCATCGCCAAAAGCCCGCGTTCGTGTCTATACGACGCAGTCGACTCACAAAACGCTGACGTCGTTGCGGCAGGGATCGATGATCCATGTCAATGATCAGGACTTTAAAGGCGAGGTCGAACAAAGCTTCCACGAAGCCTACATGACCCATACGTCCACCTCGCCCAATTACCAGATCATCGCGTCCTTGGATGTCGGACGCAGGCAGGTTGAGCTTGAAGGGTTTGAATTCGTCCAACGCCAGATCGAGGCGGCACTTTCCATGCGCCGTGCGATTGCTGATCATCCGTTGCTGAGCAAGTATTTCAAGGTGCTGACCGCAGGCGATATGATCCCCGAAGAATATCGCGAAAGCGGGGTTACCAGCTATTACGATCAGCAACAGGGCTGGACCGACATGTGGGACTGCTGGGAGAAAGACCAGTTCGTTCTTGATGCCAGTCGTGTGACCCTGCTGGTCGGGGGTACGGGCTGGGACGGTGACACGTTCAAGACCGATATCTTGATGGACAAATACGGTATTCAGATCAACAAGACCTCGCGCAATACCGTGTTGTTCATGACCAACATCGGCACCACACGATCTTCGGTCGCCTATCTGATCGAAGTGCTGGTCGAGATCGCCAAATCGCTGGACGAACTGCTGGACGATGCCAGCAAAATGGAGCGTCGCTCGTTTGACAAGCGCGTGTCGAACCTGATGGAAAACTATCCGCCGCTGCCCGATTTCAGCCGCTTCCACGATGCTTTCCGAACAGATAGCATCACATCCGAAGGCGACATTCGTACAGCGTTCTTCCTGTCCTACGACGAGAAGAATACCGATTATCTCGATCTTGACGGGACGCTTAAAGAAGCGATGGATGCAGGGAAAACGGTCGTTTCGGCCAGCTTTATCATTCCCTATCCCCCCGGCTTTCCGATCCTTGTCCCCGGCCAGGTCGTAAGCCAGGAAATCCTGTCGTTCATGCGTGCTTTGGATGTCAGCGAAATCCATGGATACCGCCCCGATCTGGGGCTGCGCGTCTTTACCGAAGCAGCGCTGAAACGCGTGCGGAAGAAAAACCTTTCGTCTTCACCTGAATAAAAAAGGAACCAAACCTATGACCACGACTGTTCTCAAGAATATCTCGGAAATCCGCAGGTTCTTTCACCGAAACGAGGACCCTATATATTTCATCTCGGCCACCAACTTTAACCTGTTGGGACTTGATGAATGGGTGAAGAATTTCAAATACATCTGCTACATCGACTGTTACGGCGGCAAGCACCCGAACGTGTTCTGCCCCTCCGAACAGCCGCACGCTGAATTTCAGTCCATCGAAGACATCAACAATTATCTGCTGCAGCACAAGGAGGTGATTGATTTTATCAAACGCCGCGGCGGCAAGCCCAAGTTTGTGTTCCTGATGTTCGACGAAGAAACCGAGCGTCTGTCAAAAGAACTGGGTGCTGATGTCTGGTTCCCAAAGGCCAAGTTGCGCACCAAGATGGACAACAAGATCGAAACCGTCCGCATCGGCAACAAGGCGGGCGTGCCGTCTGTGCCAAACGTGCTGGCCGAGGTGAAAGATTACGAAGACCTCAAGAAAACCTGCGAAAAAGCAGGCATCGGTCACGATCTGGTGCTGCAATCCGCCTTTGGTGACAGTGGCCACACCACATTCTTTATCAAGTCCGAAGCCGACTTCCGCCGTCACGAGAGCGAGATTGTCGGAGAGGGCGAGATCAAGATCATGAAGCGCATTGATTGCCGCGGTTCAGCGATCGAGGCGTGTGCGACCAAAGAAGGGACAATCGTTGGCCCGTTGATGACTGAACTTGTCGGCTTCAAAGACCTCACGCCCTACCGTGGCGGCTGGTGTGGCAATGAAATCCTGTCGACTGCCTTTCCGCCCAAGGTCCGTCAAAAGGCCCGCGAACTGACCTTCAAGTTTGGTGAGCAACTGCGCAAGGAAGGCTATCGCGGCTATTTCGAGCTGGATTTCCTGATCGACAAAAAGACGGGTGATCTTTGGCTGGGCGAATTGAATCCGCGCATCACAGGGGCGTCCTCGATGACGAACCACGCCGCTTTTGCCCACGCAGATGCGCCGCTGTTCCTCTTCCACCTGCTTGAATTTTCAAAGAAAAAGTTCAAGCTGGACACATCGGAGCTGAACAACCGCTGGGCCGATCCCGAAATGATCGACGGCTGGTCGCAGATGGTGATCAAGCACACCGACGACAGTGTAGACATCTGTACCGGAGCGCCTGAAACAGGTATTTACAAAATGCTCGAAGACGGGCGCGTTGTGTTTGACCGTTTTGACTATCACCGTCGTGCCGTTGAATCCGAGAACGAAGCGTTCTTCTTGCGCATCCTCCAGCCCGGAGATTACCGCTATGAAGGTGCCGACATCGGTATCCTTGTGACACGCGGCAGATCAATGACCAAATCTTTCCAGTTGAATGATCGGGCGAAAAAGTGGATCCACGGGATCAAGCAGTCGGTCAGTGGACGGCCTTTGCCTGTGGCAGAAGCCGGTCCTGCGTTTTCTGATCCGGCGTTCAAAATCCTTTAAGGACCAAGGGGCCAGCACATGCTGTGGCGCGCGATATCAGAAGAATTGCCCGGTCCTAAATGGGCCGGGCTTTTCGCCGAATATTGGCCTCACTACCGTAAATGGTGGCTGAAGGAGGGCGAATCCGTGCGCCCGACATATGCCGAATGCATTCGCGCGTTAAAAACGCACATGCCCGAGATTATCCCGCTGTATGAAGAATTATGCGATCAGGCTGGCGGCGGTGATCTGGCGGCGCGCTTTCTGAGTTTTTATTGCCCGCCACCTTATTTGTCGGGCTGTAGCCAAGCGGTTTGGGGCGGCAGAGAACCGGTTTTGGTGCGCAATTACGATTACAACATCAATTCATTTGATAGTCTGGCGCTGCACACGGGGTGGCAAGGCCGCAAGGTCATGGGCACCTCTGATGGTCTGTTCGGGCTGGTAGATGGCGTGAACGACGCAGGCCTGTCGATATCGCTGACCTTTGGGGGCCGCCGTGTTGTCGGTGTCGGATTTGGCGTGCCTTTAATCCTGCGCTATGTGTTGCAAACGTGTGAAACAACTGAACAGGCGGGCAAGGTTCTGGCGCGTGTGCCGACCCACATGAGCTACAACGTCACTGTGCTTGACCGCAAACGCAAGTATCTGACCGCGTTCATGGCCCCTGACCGTGACACGATTATCACCAATGCGGCGGTTGCCACGAACCATCAAGAAAGCGTTGAGTGGATCAGTCATGCCCGCTTTACCGCAACGGTTGAACGGGAACGCTATTTGCTGCAACGTCTGCGTTTGCACCGCGATCCAGAGGAAAAGTTCATCGGCACCTTTTTGAAGCCGCCGTTGTATTCCCATCAGTTCAACGCTGGTTTTGGAACGCTTTACACTGCCGTTTACCGCCCTCGCAAACGCGAGATGGAACTGCGCTGGCCCGGCACCGTCTGGTCCCAGCAGATTGACAATTTCGAGGAAGGGTCGCGCAATGTGTTGCTGCCCGGTGCTGCTGCCTAACCCTTTATCCAAGGACCGATGCTTATGTCGCATATCTTTCCGCGCCACACTAAGAACCTGCCGCCCGTCGCGGTTGATGGCATTGGCTGCTACCTGACAGACGCAAGCGGCAAGCAATACCTTGATGCGTCGGGTGGTGCGGCGGTGTCTTGTCTTGGCCATGGCGACCGTGTGGTGATCGACGCGATCAAGGCGCAGTTGGACAGTCTGGCTTATGCCCACACCGGGTTTTTCACCTCTCAACCAGCAGAGAACCTCGCCGATCTGTTGATTGAACACGCCCCTGGCGATCTGGACCGTGTCTATCTGGTTTCCGGCGGATCAGAGGCGGTCGAGGCCGCGCTGAAGTTGGCGCGTCAGTATCATGTCGAACGGGGCGAACCGCAGCGCGGGCGTATCATCGCGCGCAAGCAAAGCTATCACGGCAATACGATTGGTGCGCTGTCCGCAGGAGGCAACGAATGGCGCCGCGCGCAATTTGCGCCGCTGTTGCTGGACATCAGCCACATTGACCCTTGCTATGAGTACCGCTTGAAGCATGACGGCGAGACGCCCGAAGAATACGGCCTGCGCGCCGCTAACCTGCTTGAGGCCGAGTTGCTGCGCGTTGGCCCCGAAACCGTTATGGCCTTTATTGCAGAGCCTGTTGTGGGGGCAACCTCCGGTGCGCTGACCGCGGCACCGGGATATTTCAAACGCATCCGCGAGATTTGCGATCAATACGGCGTCTTGCTGATCCTTGACGAGGTCATGTGCGGGATGGGGCGCACCGGCGCGCTGTTTGCATGTTCGCAGGAGGAGGTCAGCCCTGATATCCTGTGCATCGCCAAGGGATTGGGTGGCGGCTATCAACCGATTGGCGCGATGCTGTGCACCTCTGAAATCTACAAAACGATCTCGGAAGGAACCGGGTTTTTTCAACATGGACATACGTATGTTGGGCACCCCACGGCAGCAGCGGCTGGCGTGGCCGTGGTTTCCGCTGTGCTAGAGCGTGATTTGCTGTCTGATGTGCAGCGCCAAGGTGACAAACTGCGTGCTGCGTTGAACACTGCTTTTGGGCAGCATCCGAATGTTGGCGATATCCGTGGGCGTGGTCTGTTCATGGGGGTCGAGCTGGTTGCCAATCGCGACACCAAAGAACCCTTTGATCCGGCCCTGGGGATCGCTGGTAAAATCAAGAAACACGCGTTCGCCAACGGTTTGATCTGCTACCCGATGGCGGGCACGATCGATGGGAAAACCGGGGATCACGTATTGCTGGCCCCGCCTTTCATCATCACGGACGCCCAGATAGATGAACTGGTCGAGAAGCTGGGAAAAAGCATTGATCAGGCGCTTGCTTGAACGCTGAATTGGTCACAAACGATGACTAAAACGTGTCGATATACCGCTACCACCACGAGGAAAGCTTCGTTATAAACTGCCTATGAAAGACATAGCCGATCCTGACCTTGATGTTTCGCTGACAGAACTTATCGTCTGTCCGCATTGCGATGCGGTGTACCGGCTTAAGGTTCCCGAGATGGGTGAAAAAGCAATCTGCCAGCGGTGCAATGCAGTTTTGATTGCACCCCGGCGCAAGGCTGGCTTGAAAATCATAGCGATTTCGCTGGCGACGTTTTTTCTTATTTTAGGGGCAGCATTTTTTCCGTTCCTGAACATCGACGCCGCTGGCAACAAAAACTCGGTATCGGTCATTGATGCAGCATTTGCGTTCTCAAGTGGGCCGCTCTTGCTGTTGGCGTTGGCAACGGCGGGCCTGATCCTTTTTGTGCCGTTGATCCGGGTCGTGCTGACGCTATATGTCCTCGTACCGATCGTGCTGGATTTGCCGCCTGCACGTCATGCGATGGATGCTTTCCGTTTTTCAGAGGCATTGCGCCCGTGGTCGATGGCAGAAATTTTCGCACTAGGGTGCGCAGTTGCTCTGGTGAAGATCGCAGATCTGGCCACGGTGGGTTTTGGTCCTGCGTTCTGGATGTTTGGTGGTTTGGTTGTCCTCGTCGTGGGCCAGGACAGCTTTATGTGTAGGTGGTCGGTATGGAATTCTCTGGAACATCCCAACAAATCCTAAGCGCCCGCGAAATGGGCATTGTCGCTTGCACGCGCTGTACCAAGGCATGGCCGATGGGAACGCAAACTTGCGCGCGCTGTGGCCACAAGATGGTTTCGCGTGACTTTGGCAGCCTGCAACGGGTCTGGGCGTTCTGGATCATGGGTTTGATGTGCTACGTGCCTGCAAACACCTATCCGATGTTGCAGACGAGGACACTGTTTCAAAGCGACGAAAGCACGATTGTAGGCGGTGCTGTCGAATTGGCGCAGCACGGTGCTTTTGGCATCGCTTTTATCATTCTGTTGGCATCCGTGGCTATCCCATTGGCCAAGTTCTGGGCCATCGCATTTTTGGCCGTCAGTGTGAAAAGCCGCAGAGCGACGGCAAACCACTCGCGGCAAATCATGTATGAAGTCGTCGAATACATTGGCCGATGGTCGATGATCGATATCTTTGTGGTTGCGATTTTATCGTCGCTGGTGCAACTCAATACGCTAGCGTCAATCAATCCGGGACCCGCAAGTATGTTCTTTGCACTTTCCGTGATTTTCACAATGCTCTCAGCGCAGGCGTTTGACTCCCGAATGATATGGGACGAGCAGGCAAAGGATGAGGACCCCTCATAAGATGACTGATACACCACCTGACGTGTCGATCAAATCTGCGCGCAAACTATTCTTGAGCGGTGCATCCATTGTGTGGATCATACCGCTTCTGGCGCTTTTTGTGGCGTTAGGTGTCGCTTGGAACAGCTTTAACGCCCGTGGTCCCCAGATCTTTGTGGAATTCGAGAAGGGGTCCGGCATCAAAGCGGGTGAAACCGAACTGCGTTTCCGCGACGTAACGGTTGGGCGTGTGGAAGAGGTTGGCTTTTCCGCGGGGCTGGGTAAGGTCGTGGCCACCATTCGCGTTGACAAGGATGTGGCCCAGTTCATCGACAACAGCGCCGCTTTCTGGATCATCCAGCCCGAGGTTTCAGCCCAAGGCATCACAGGGTTAAGCACAGTCCTGAGTGGCGTCTATATCGAAGGGTCTTGGAACGAAGAGATTGGCGACTTTGAAGACCGTTTTGTGGGTGCTGATTCAGCGCCCCTGATCCGCGCAGGTCAGACTGGTTTGCAAATCGCCTTTCGCACGGTGGGGAACGGACAGCTGACCGACGATGCACCGATCTTGTACCGCGGCATCGAAGTGGGTCGCCTTGGCAAGGCCCAGATTGCGCCGCGTGGCAACTTTGCCATCGTTGAGGCGCTGATCTATGACGACCACCGCGATCTTGTGAACACCTCGACGCGTTTTTGGGACAGCTCGGGCTTTCGCCTTTCGATTGGGCCAAGCGGTGCCGAGGTCGATTTTGAATCAATTGCGACGCTGATTGGGGGCGGCGTGACCTTTGATACTTTTGTGTCAGGTGGGGACCGGGTTCAGGATGGCACCGTCTTCGAGATTTTTCCGACCAAAGAAGAGGCCCGCAGTGCCGTATTCAATGCGTCTGCTGTTGATCCGCTCAAGCTGAGCGTGATCTTTGATGAAAACGTGTCTGGCCTTGCGGTCGGTGCTCCGGTTGAACTGAGCGGTCTGACAATCGGTGAGGTCGAATCCCTGTCCGGAATTGTAGACTACAATCAGTTTGGTGACAGCCGTGTCCGTTTGAACGTCACCCTTTCACTGCAACCTGCACGCCTTGGCCTGCCGGGCGCAGTTTCTGCCACCAGCGCACTGGCATTCCTGCAAGACCGCGTTTCCAACGGCCTGCGCGCGCGGCTGGCGTCGGCCAGCTTGCTGACGGGTGGGCTGAAGGTTGAACTGGTTACTGTGGCAGATGCACCCGACGCGCAGCTTGTTGCTGTTGATGATGCGCTTCCGGTGATGCCAACGACCAAGAACGAAACATCCGACGCAGCAGCGACGGTCGAAGGCGTGTTCAGCCGCATCAATAATTTGCCCATCGAGGAGCTGCTGAACAGCGCCATCGGCCTGATGAACTCTGCCCAGATGCTCATCGGCAGCGATGAAATACAGCAAACCCCAAGGGATGTTCGCACCCTGATCAACGAAGTCACCGGGTTGGTGTCTTCCGATTCAGTCAGGAACATTCCAGTCTCGCTCAATGCAACGCTTTCCCGCGTCGAAACACTCGTTGCGACGCTCGAGCAAGAGCAAATGGCGAAGCGGTTGATGGAGGCTGTCGATGCCGTGTCTGGTGCAGCCGACGCATTTTCCACCTCCACCGAGGGCGTGCCTGAGCTGATCGCCGAGATGCAGACAGTGGCCGCCAAAGCAGGCGAGATCGAGCTTCAACAGTTGGTGGACGAGCTGACAGCCGTGACAAGGTCGGCTGATGCCGTGATCGGCACACCGGATGCCATCGCCCTGCCGGGATCGCTTAAGAACGCGCTGGACGAGCTGAACTACACTTTGCAGGAATTGCGTGAGGGTGGTGCAGTTGAAAACGTGAACCAAACGCTCGCGTCAGCGCGGAACGCGGCGGATAATATCGCGGTATCTGCAAAAGATCTGCCGCAGATCGTTGATCGTTTGTCGACGCTGTTCGATCAAGCGAGCCGCACGATTGAAGGCTATAATCAAGGTGACCAGATCAGTCGAACTGCGCAAAATACGCTACGCGATATTCAAAAAGCGGCTGATGCCCTTGCATCTTTGGCGCGCACCATTGAACGTAATCCGAATTCGCTATTGCTGGGACGCTAAAACATGAATGTTGTAAAAAGTATCGCAACCCTCGGGCTTGTCTTGGCACTGGCTGCTTGCGGGACCGCTGATCGCTACGCGGTGACGCTGCCGCCGGTCACGCAGACTGTTCGCATTGCATTCGCATCCGTAGAGGTTCGTGATGTATCCCTGCCCAGCTATGCAGCGGCCGACGAAATCCACATTCGCCAAGGTGACGGCACGCTTACAAGCTCTTCTGATCTGTTGTGGGCCGATGCGCCTGAAAGGGCCGTAGCGCTTGAGATCAGCGAAATCCTGTCGCGTCTTACGAACCGTCGCATCGCGTCAGAACCGTGGCCCTTTGAAGCTTACCCGGATGCCCGACTTGAACTGCGATTCAGCGAGTTGCTGGCAACAGATGCCGGGCAGTTCCGTGCAACCGGTCAGTACTTTGTTGCAGTATCAAATGGTGGTCGGGAGCGGTCGGGGCTTTTTGATGAAAGCGTCACATTTGACCCAAAGACCGGACCTGCCGGCATTGCGGCAGCGCGTGGCCAACTTGTGTTGCAGCTTTCTGAGTATGTTGCAAGAAACGGCCTAAAGTAGAAACTAGCCTAAGGTCAGAGCTGTCTGGTTGAACTCTTCTCAAAATTGTATTTAAAGCCCATTTGGACCTGCGAGAAATCTTATGAATATTTTCGGATATGACAGGCCTGTATTGTGGAGTTGACCCGGGGTGACCCCGATTTTGTTAAATGATGATAAGTTTGTATCACATTGCTATAAGCAGACTATTGGTTGAAGAACTATAAATAAACGAACGTCAGGAATATGATGAACGATGCAGCGCAGAAACCCCCACACGGTCTTGAGGCTGAAGAGGACACGATCGATATTGGTGCCCTGATCGGTACTTTATGGCGTGGAAAATGGCTGATTGCGCTTGTGACAGCATGTGCGTTGTTTCTGGCGATCTACTATGCATATTTCGTTGCGGTCCCAACCTACAGATCCACCGCTGTCGTTGTCCTTCAGACAAAACAAGATAATGTTATTGATATTCCATCGGTTTCTGGCGGCCTTTCTGGCGGTCGATCCGAGGTAAACACCGAGGTCGAGATTTTACAGTCTCGTGGCTTGGTCAAAAAAGTTGTTCAACGGCTGAACCTTGTGGATGATCCCGAGTTTAACGGTCGCCTCAGAGAGCCAACAGTTATCGCATCAACTATTGGTTCAATTCGGTCATTGTTTTCATCTTTTTCTGCTACGCCAGTGACATCCGAAATTGACCAAGAATTCATGGAAAATAGAGTTCTGGAAAGCGTAACTGCAGCCTTGATCCGTAGAATTTCTGTCAGCAACATTAGGGATAGTCTTGTTTTTAACATAACTGTTGAAACACAATCGCCCGTAAAGTCGGCAAAAATCGCTGATACGCTTGCGGAATTATATATACTTAACCAGATCGAAGTTAAGTTTGCCACGACGGAGCAGGCGACAGAGTGGCTTAGTAATCGCGTGTCGGAACTGCAGGTCCAGCTAGAGACCGCAGAAAAGAAAGTATCTGATTTTACCGCACAAACACGGCTCGTCTCTATCGAAGGTCTTCAAGCGCTGGAACGGCAGATCAAAGACTTGCGAGACCGCATTTCAAACACCGAGCTTTCACAAGCTGCGTTGCAAGCCAGACTTGATGACTTGAACAGTGCTCAAACACCTGAACAGAAACTTGAGGTAGCAGAAGATGCGGCCTTAGACCGGATCGCAAATGGCGGTCTTTCCTCTGCCACAAATCAAAATGCGTTTGATTTGCGATATCAGACGATTGTCAACCGTATCCAGACAGACAGCACGCGCATCAACCAGCAGCTTTCGGCTTTGCGGCAATCCGAAACAGAACTTGCGGTTGAGATTGAAAGACAAGGCCGCGACCTCATTGCGTTGCAGCAGCTCATGCGGGAATCCGAAGCAACCCGTCTGCTTTATGAGTATTTTCTAACGCGCCTCAAAGAGACTTCCGCTCAGGAAGGGATCCATAAAGCCGACAGTCGTATCTTGTCAAATGCTGTAGTTCCAGTTGCAGCAAGTGCACCGAAAAAGTCGCGGATTATGCTCTTGGCCATGATACTGGGTGCTATGGTTGGATCAGGTATCGTTCTTTTGCGCGAGTTTCGAACCAGTACCTTCCGCACTGCGTCAGATCTTGAGCATCACACGGGCTATACCGTTCTTGGCCAGATCCCGCTTATCCCCAGCCTCAAGCGTATTGATACGCTAAAGTATCTATCGGATAAGCCGACCTCGGCTGCCGCCGAAGCCATCCGAAACCTACGCACGTCCTTGATGCTTTCCAACCTGGATAAGAAACCTCAGGTCATTGTTTCGACATCATCCATTCCGGGTGAGGGCAAGACAACCGTATCGCTCGCACTTGCGAAGTTCCTATCTGGCTTGGGCAAGTCTGTGTTACTTCTTGAAGGTGACATTCGTCGACGTACGTTGAACGAGTATTTTCCAACCTTGCCGCACACCGGTATCGCGTCGGTCCTTAATCGAGAAGTGGATTTTGCAGATGCCATCCACAGACCAAAAGGGTTCGAGGCGGACGTATTGGCAGGGGAAAAAACAAACGTAAATGCGGCTGACATCTTTTCGTCCGAGACGTTCAAGACGTTCATTGGTGAAATGCGCAAGCAATATGACTTTATCATCATTGATACGCCGCCCGTGCTGGTCGTGCCCGACGCGCGCATCATCGCCCAAAACGCTGATGCAATTTTGTTCTCGGTGAAGTGGGACAGTACCAGCAAAGCGATTTTGGATGAATCCTTGCGCCTGTTCCACAATTCCAACCAACGGATAACCGGGCTTATTCTGGGACAGATTGATGAAAAGGGTATGAAGAAATACGGCTATGGGGGCGCGGGTGGTGCCTATGCAGCCTACGGAAAAGGCTATTACGAGAGTTGATATTGCCTTTCTCGACATGCCTATAAAATGCCTGATTGATACCCTTGCGCGGCCTTAAGTTGAACGCGATTATGTCCGATACCTAACTGGAACGAGGTCTAGTGAGGTTGTGGAAATGGCATATATCAAAGAGATCATTACTGCTGTAGGGGCTCTTGGCTGTGCACTTGGCATTGGTTTTATCATGCAAAACTCTGAAACAGCAGCCGAGCGTTATGGTGCTGCGTCAGATCCAGTACAGCACGAGCATGACGTTCAGTCGTCCGATGCAGAGACATCTTTTCTTGACGTTCGCAATATCGAGCTGACGTCTGCAGCTTTTGATCTGGAACCTGCACTGTCAGATATCGCACTTCCCAAGACTGACCGGGATGTTATCCTGGCGGTAGCGTCAGAAATCCAACCACCCGAACTTGGGCAGGCTCCCCAGCTAAATACCTTGGGATGCGAGGTTGTTGCAAAAGCGCGTCCAATGGCCGCTGCGATGGTAAACCTGACGTTGGACGCGCCGTGCCTGCCGAATGAACGGCTTACCGTGCATCATAACGGGATGATCTTTACACAAACAACTTCATCCGCTGGGTCTTTAGACATTAACGTACCGGCTCTCTCCGATACGGCTGTTTTTGTGGTCGCGTTCGGCAATGGGGAAGGGGCGGTCGCGCAGGCAATTGTCGAAGACCTAGCGGATTTCAACCGCGTTGTGTTGCAGTGGAAAGGTGATGCTGGTTTTCAAATTCACGCGCTGGAATTTGGGGCGAACTATGACAGCATTGGCCATATCTGGTCTGGCAAGCCACGCGATATCGCATCGGCGATCACAGGCGAGGGGGGGTTCATCTCCATGAACGGCGACCTTAGCGCCCAAGCGCCACTGGTTGCCGAGGTCTATACGTTCCCTGCTGACAGTGTTGCCCGTGACGGTGGCGTAGCGCTGAGTGTCGAGGCTGAAATCAATCAGAGCAACTGTGGACAGGAAATCGAAGCACGCTCACTGGAGCTTGTCGCGAACAAGGGTATCCGAACCCGGGATCTGACCTTGTCCGTCCCAGATTGTGATGCAGTCGGTAGCTTTATGGTGTTGAATAATTTACTTACAGACCTGAAGGTTGCCAGCAACTAACGCAGCGCTTGAGGTCATATGGTCACGACATTACGTGCGGCGGTTTTCGCCGCACTCTTCCTTTTGGGCTGGACAGGAATGTTGGCGGCACAGGACGTGTCGCTGTCGTCTCGGGATGGCAAAATCGAAATCAGCGGTACGTTGCTGGGGTTCGATGGCCAATTCTATCGCATTGAAACGGAATATGGCGAACTGACCGTCGACGGGTCTGGCGTCCAATGTGCCGGACCGGGGTGCCCGAACCTTCAAGATTTTGTCGCTGAACTTGAAGTGTCAGGATCTTCCACGATGGGCGAGGTTCTGATGCCCGCCTTGATTGACGCTTTTGCAGCACGCAGCGGGTATAGCGCGCTACGCGAAGATGAAGAAGACAATCGGTTTACGTATGTTCTGGTAGATCAAAAAACCAACAAGACCGTTGCGCGCTTTATGTTTCATGCAAGCAATACCGATGAAGGCTTTGCGGATTTGCTGGCCGACGAGGCGGACATCGTCATGTCCCTGCGCGAGATGCGCCCGGAGGAGCGGCAACGCGCCCGTGATGCCGGATTAGGCGACATGACGGGTCTGAACCGCAGCAGGGTGTTGGCGCTTGATGCTGTTGTTCCTGTCGTGTCCCCCTCCAACCCGGTCAAAAGCATATCGCCCCTGGTTCTGGCGCAGGTTTTTGCGGGTCAGATCATCAATTGGAAAGTATTGGGTGGGCCTGATGCGCCCATTGATCTGCATCTGCCCGATGACAGCAGCGGTCTTACCCAAGCGATTGCAGATCAGGTGTTGCGTCCTGCAAACCTTGAATTCGCCGAAGGGATCAGCCGACATGCCTCGCCGGGAGAGCTTTCTGATGCGGTATCGGGCGATAGTTTTGGAATCGGCATCACCAGCTATGCCGAGCGCCGCAATACTGATGTTCTTACCCTTGCGGGCAGTTGCGGGTTTTCCCTTGATGTCTCAAGGCGGAACATCAAAACCGAAGATTACCCCCTGACAGCCCCGATGTTTCTGTATTTCCCCGCCAGACGTTTACCGCAACTCGCGCGGGACTTTTTGGCGTTCACCCGCAGCCCGACGGCCCAGATTGTCATCCGGCGCGCTGGATTTGTGGATCAAACACCCGAGGAAATCCCCGTAGAGGTTCAGGGTAACCGCTTTGCCAATGCGATCAGCGTCGCAGGCACCGACATCCCGCTTGAGGAACTGCAGCGTATGACAGCGACGCTGACCCCCATGGCGCGGCTGTCCACCTCGTTCCGGTTCGAGGCAGGATCGGTCCGCTTGGACGCGCAGTCGCGATCCAACGTGCAGCAACTGGCCCGCGCGCTTGAGGTGGGTCAATATGATGCGCGCAGGTTGCTGTTTGTCGGGTTCAGCGACGGTGAAGGTGCTGCACGTGCGAACCGTGAAATCGCTCTGCGGCGTGCCGAGGCTGTGCGCCGCGCCGTTACGACGGCGGCTGTCACCGTGAATCTGGACCGTGTTGTTCTGGATGTGGATGCCTTTGGCGAAGCGATGCCAATGGCCTGCGACGATACCGCGTGGGGCAGGCAGGTGAACCGCCGTGTAGAGGTTTGGGTGCGGTAGCAGCGTTTCCCGATAGAACAACAGGGCCCGTTTGAATGAAAATGGGGGTCTGACCGGGCGCGCGTATACCGCTGCGGCAAATGTTCCTGCTGCATGGGTCAGATCGCTTTCAACCCTTGTGCAAAGACAACCTGAGGGGCGTCAAAACCGAGATCTAGATGTTCTGGACTTTGCGTCTCTTGGCGGGTAACCGGCGTGCCACTCACCAAGAGCCGTGCCTCGCTCAATGCTAAAAGTTGCTTTGACTGCGCCTTGCCCAGCTAAAGATCGATTTACCCTAAATTGAGTAAGTTAGTGTCGGGCGTGATAACAAACCACGCCCGAAATTCTTATGCTGTTACTCGGCTGGCATCGCTTTTTTATCGTGACTGAGCGGTGCAGGAATATGGATTAGCATCTCTGTCGGACAAATCTGGAGGAAATTTGCCTTTTCCGTATCCCAGTGCTGCAAGATGTCTGCACCCTTGCGGCTATCTGTTTCCTTTACATGCTGCTCGATCAGGCTTTTCAACTGGTTTTCCCAGTGATCCACCGTGACAGGGCATGTCACGAGGGTTTCGGCATTCAGCATCGAGTTTGCTTTGCCATCTGGATCATAGAGATACGCCATCCCCCCCGTCATGCCTGCGCCAAAGTTCGCGCCGACATCGCCAAGGATGACGGTGACACCGCCGGTCATATATTCACACCCGTTGCTGCCACAGCCTTCGATGACGGCATGTGCGCCCGAGTTGCGGACCGCAAAGCGTTCGCCCGCACGGCCCGCTGCAAACAAGTATCCCTTGGTCGCACCGTATAGCACCGTGTTGCCGATAATCGTGTTCTCAGCCGCCTTGATTGTGCTGGCCATAGAGGGACGCACGACGATTGTGCCACCCGACAGACCTTTGCCGACATAGTCGTTGGCATCACCCGATACTTCAAGCTTCAGACCGGGTGCAGCAAAGGCACCCAATGATTGTCCGGCAGACCCGGTGAGTTTCACCGTCAGATGATCGGGTTGCAGTTGGTTGTTCATGCCAAAGCGGCTGATGATATGGCTAGAGGTCCGCGTGCCAACAGTCCGGTGCGTGTTTTGCACCGCATAGCTCAGCTGCATCTTCTCGCCGTCTTTCAGGAAACGTTCGGCGTCACGCACGATTTCCGCATCAAGAGTATCAAGTACGGCATTGCGTGGCTTGTTGCGGTCATATTTGATCTCTCCGGCACCATCGACGGTGATCAACAGCGGGTTCAGGTCCAGATCGTCAAGATGGGCAGAGCCGCGGCTGACCTGAGCCAGCAAATCGGCACGGCCAATCACATCATCCAGACTGCGCGCACCAATCGAAGCAAGCAATTCGCGCACTTCGGTGGCGTAGAAGGTGATCAGGTTTACGACCTTATCGGCGTTACCGGTAAACTTGCCACGCAAGGCTTCATCTTGCGTACACACGCCCACGGGGCAGGTGTTCGACTGGCACTGGCGCACCATGATGCACCCCATCGCGATCAGCGCAGCGGTGCCGATGCCGTATTCCTCGGCACCCATCATCGCGGCCATGACGATGTCGCGCCCGGTGCGCAAACCGCCATCGGTCCGCAAGGTCACGCGGTCGCGCAGGTTGTTCATCGACAACACCTGATGCGCTTCGGTCAGGCCCATTTCCCACGGCAGGCCCGCATATTTGATCGAAGTCGCAGGCGATGCGCCCGTGCCGCCGTTATGGCCCGAGATCAGAATGATATCGGCTTTGGCCTTGGCCACACCGGCCGCAATCGTGCCAACGCCTGAGGACGCCACCAGCTTTACGGTCACCTTGCAGCGCGGGTTGATCTGCTTGAGGTCATAGATCAGTTGCGCAAGGTCTTCGATGGAATAGATGTCGTGATGCGGCGGCGGAGAGATTAGCGTCACACCCTTGGTCGAATGCCGCAGCCGGGCGATCAGGTCAGTGACCTTCATGCCGGGCAGCTGGCCACCCTCGCCGGGCTTGGCACCTTGGGCGACTTTGATTTCCAGTTCTTCGCACTGGTTCAGGTATTCGGCGGTCACACCGAAACGGCCCGACGCGACCTGTTTGATCTTGGCGGATGGGTTATCCCCGTTTGGTTCGGGGTGGAAATGCGCCGGATCTTCGCCACCTTCGCCAGAGTCCGATTTGGCCCCGATGCGGTTCATCGCGACGTTCAAGGTCTTGTGCGCCTCAGGCGACAGCGCCCCAAGCGACATACCGGGCGTCACGAAACGCTTGCGGATTGCTGTGATTGATTCAACTTCTTCGATCGGGATCGGCGCGCCAAGCGCTTTGATGTCCAGCAGATCGCGCAGATGGATCGGCGGGTTGCTTTGCATCTTGGCACTGTACTGCTTCCACATCTGATAGGATGCTTTGTTGCAGGCCATTTGAAGCATGTGCATCGACGACGCTTCCCAGGCGTGGGTCTCACCCGAGGTGCGCGCCTTGTAAAAGCCGCCAATAGGCAAGACGGTTCCGTCGCCTTTCCAGCCGCGATCATGCACGGCTTCGGCTTTGCGCTGAATGCCGATGGTGCCGATACCGCTGATGCGGCTGGTCATGCCGGGGAAGTATTCCGCACACATGGCGCGGCTCAGGCCCACCGCCTCGAAGTTCAGACCACCACGGTAGGAGGACACGACGCTGATCCCCATCTTGGCCATGATTTTCAGCAAGCCCTGGTCAATCGCTGTGCGGTAGCGCGCCATTGCTTTGGTCAGGTTCACGTCCAACAGGCCGCGTTCAATGCGGTCTGCCAATGAATCCTCGGCCAGATAGGCGTTTACCACAGTTGCCCCACAGCCGATCAAGACCGCGAAGTAATGGGGGTCGACACATTCAGCAGACCGCACGTTTAGCGAAGTAAAGGTACGCAGGCCCTTGCGGGTCAACTGGCTGTGCACAGCAGAAGTCGCAAGGATCATTGGCATCGCAACGCGCCCTTCGCCGCTGAACTGATCGGTCAGCACGATATGGCCTGCACCCGAACGCACGGCGTCTTCGGCTTCGTCGCGGATGCGGCGCAAGCCTTCGTTCAGGTTGCTGCCACCGGGTTCGAACGTACAGTCGATGGTCACCGAATCTGCGTTAAATTCGCTCATCAGTTGATCGAACTGGGAATTGGTAAGGAACGGGCTGTCCAGCACCAGAATCTCGGTTTGCGCACTGGATTCGTCCAACACGTTCTTGAGGTTCCCGAACCGTGTTTTCAGGCTCATCACCCGGAATTCGCGCAAGCTGTCGATCGGCGGGTTGGTGACCTGGCTAAAGTTTTGACGGAAGAAATGGCTAAGCGGACGGTACTGGTTCGACAGAACCGCTGACGGGGTATCATCGCCCATCGACGCAAGTGTTTCTTTGCCATCCTCGGCCATAGGGGCAAGGATCTGCTCGAGGTCTTCGATGGTGTACCCTGCGGCCACCTGACGGCGGCGCAGTTCGTTTCCGGCGAACAAGGGCTTTTCTTCGATGCCACTCAGCGCATCGTCAAGTTCATTGATCTTGCCGACCCATTCGCCAAACGGGCGCGACGCGGCCAGCTTGTCTTTGATTTCGGTGTCGCCGAACATTTTGCCTTCTACGATGTCGACAGCCAGCAATTGACCGGGGCCAAGCGCGCCTTTGCGGACGACATTCGCCTCGTCTTGCGGAACCATACCCGCCTCAGAGCCAGCGATCAGCATACCGTCAGCCGTCACGACATAGCGCATCGGGCGCAGGCCGCTGCGGTCAAGGCCGGCACAGACCCAGCGGCCATCAGTCATGGCAAGGGCAGCAGGGCCATCCCAGGGTTCCATCACCGAGTTGCAGTATGAATACATGTCGCGCCATGCTTCGGGTAGTTCGACCGCCTGCTTGGACCAGCTTTCGGGCACCAGCATGGTTTTCGCCATGGGCGCATTGCGGCCCGCGCGGACCAGTACCTCGAACACTGCGTCCAGTGCTGCAGAGTCGGAAGACCCGGCGGCAACGATCGGCTTGATGTCTTCAGCCATGTCGCCAAAAGTGCCCGACGCCATGCGGATTTCGTGAGACTTCATCCAGTTCAGGTTGCCCTTAAGCGTGTTGATTTCGCCATTGTGAGCTAACATGCGGAACGGCTGTGCCAGCCACCACTGCGGGAAGGTGTTTGTGGAATAGCGCTGGTGATAAATCGCGAATGCGGACTCAAAGCGGTCATCCATCAGGTCGGGATAGAAGTTGGCCACATCCTGGGCCAGCATCATACCCTTGTAGATAACCGAACGGCAGGACATGGACGCGATGTACAGGGTTGGCACCTGGGCAGCGAGTGCTGCCTTTTCGATGCGACGACGGATCACGTAAAGCTCGCGCTCGAATGTTTCCTCGTCGACGCCCTTGGCGTTCGAGATCAATATTTGCTCGATCTCGGGGCGGGTCGCGTTGGCCTTTTCACCCAGCACCGTGATGTCTACCGGAACGTGACGCCAGCCGTAGATATAGTAACCCATGCGCAGGACCTCGGTCTCGACGATGGTCCGGCATGTTTCCTGCGCGGCGAAATTGGTGCGTGGCAGAAAAACCTGACCAACGGCAATCAGCTCGTCCTCGCGGGGGTTGTGGCCTGTGCGGCGCACCTGATCGTAGAAGAAGTTAACGGGGATCTGCACGTGAATGCCCGCACCATCACCGGTTCTACCATCGGCATCAACAGCACCACGGTGCCAGATCGCCTTGAGCGCCTTGATGCCGTTCATCACAACACTGCGGCTGCGCGACCCGTCAATGTTCACCACAAGGCCAACACCGCAAGAAGAATGCTCTTCTTCCTCGGAATACATACCATTTTCGGCCATGTAGGCGCGCTTTGCTTCTTCGCGGGCTACCCAGGCGTCATCATACTTGGTCATTTCGGTTCTCCTAGTTCGGGCGCGCCGGGGCGCGAAAATTTGTTCTTAGTATAGTGCCGGTTTATTCTGCGGCGATGGCGCTTTTCGTGCCGAGCCGCTCAAGGATCGCTTGTGCACAATCGCGCCCGTCCTTGATCGCCCAAACCACGAGCGACGCGCCACGCACGATGTCGCCCACAGCATAGACGCCATCCAGTTCAGTGGCACCCGTGATGTAGTCGGCCTTGATCGTACCCCAGCGGTTGACCGGCAGGTCAGGTGTGTTCCAAAGCGTTGGCAGGTCTTCGGGTTCAAAGCCAAGGGCCATGATGACCAGATCGGCCTCTTCCACGTAATCCGCGCCCTCGATCAACTCTGGGGCCTGGCGACCTGTGGCGTCGGGCGCGCCAAGGCGCATTTTCTGAACCATAACGCCTGTCACGGGATCGCCTACGAACCCTTTGGGGGCTGACAGCCATTCGAACACAACGCCTTCTTCCTCGGCGTTTTGCACTTCGCGCTGGCTGCCGGGCATGTTCGCGCGGTCACGGCGATACAGGCACTTGACCGATGTTGCGCCCTGACGGATGGAGGTGCGCACGCAGTCCATCGCAGTATCACCGCCACCGATCACGACGACCTTTTTGCCGTTTGCGTTCAAACGCCCGGATTCGAATTCCTCGACCGTGTCACCAAAGCTTTTGCGGTTGCTGACGGTCAGGAAGTCAATCGCGCGTTCAAGACCCACGCCACCAACACCGGGGGCCTGAATTTCGCGGGTTCTGTAAACGCCGGTCGCGATGATTACTGCGTCATGTTTGGCACGGATATCGGCGAAACTGATGTCGACGCCCACATCGCAGTTCAGCTCAAACGTCACACCACCTTCGGCGAGTTGATCGTTGCGGCGGGTCACGATGTCTTTCTCAAGCTTGAAACCGGGGATGCCGTAGGTCAGCAAGCCGCCGGCGCGGTCATAGCGGTCATAGATGGTAACCTGCACACCCTGACGGCGCAGCACGTCTGCGGCGGCAAGGCCACCGGGACCGGCACCGATGATGCCGACCGACTCAGTGCGCTCGGAGTGAGGTTTGATCGCTTGTACCCAACCGTTTTCCCACGCGGTATCGGTGATGTATTTCTCGACCGACCCTATGGTGACTGTGCCGTGGCCAGACTGCTCGATCACGCAATTGCCTTCGCACAAACGGTCCTGAGGGCAGATGCGCCCGCAAATTTCTGGAAATGTGTTGGTGGCTTGGGATACCTCATAGGCTTCTTTCAAGCGACCTTCAGCGGTCAGGCGCAGCCAATCCGGTATGTTGTTGTGCAGCGGGCAATGGGTCTGGCAATAAGGTACCCCACACTGGCTACAGCGGCTGGATTGTTCTTTGGCCTTGGTGTCAGCGTATTCGGCGTAAATTTCCTTGAAGTCTTCACGACGTAGATTCGGCATCCGCTTTTCGGGCATGTCGCGCGAAACCGTTGTAAACTTAAGCATTGGCTGCTTTGCCATGATAGATATCTCCGAAAGAAAAACTTTGTTTATATCCCATATACAGGTGCAAAAGGATAATAAAGGCAGCAAAGCTGACCTATATGTGAAATATTCTTGCTTTCGATGCAAAATACTTTGCTGTTTTATCGATATTAGATCCGTACCGGACCTAATTAAGCACTTTGCTTTCGTTTGAAGGGGATTATACGTCCTTCCAACCCTAGTCGTCACAGGCAGCAAGACAATGACATTGTTCCAACTATTGCTCGTAGCCATCATACAAGGGCTGACAGAATTTCTGCCAGTGTCCTCGTCGGGCCACCTTATTCTTTTACCGTTCGTGACAGGGGGCCCTGATCAGGGGCTCGCCATTGATGTGGCGGTGCATGTCGGCACGTTGCTGGCTGTGATCCTATATTTCCGCGTTGAAGTGACCGAAGCCGTGATCGGGCTGGGTCGCCTGTTGCGCGGAAAGGTCGACACGCGCGGGGCGCACACGGCGCTGCTTTTGATTATCGCAACGATACCGGTCTTGATCGTCGGTCTGATTTTCAAACTACTGGGCATTGATGAAATGCTAAGGTCGGTTGCTGTGATCGGATGGACCATGCTGATCTTTGGTCTTGTTCTGTATTGGGCCGACAAGACCGGGGCGCAAACGCGCACGTCTAAAGAATGGTTGATGAAAGATGCGGTCTTGATGGGGTTGGCACAGGCGGTGGCACTGATCCCCGGCACCTCGCGTTCTGGCATCACAATTACGGCAGCCCGCAAGCTGGGGTATGACCGCACAGGGGCGGCTACGTTGTCGATGCTGATGTCGATCCCGACGATCCTTGCATCTGGCGTATTGCTGTCCTTGGACGTGATCGGTGAAGCGGATTGGCAGCTTGCCAAAGATGCATCCATTGCCGCTGCATTTGCCTTTGTCGCGGCCATGCTTGCGCTGGTGATCATGATGCGTCTGCTGCGCAGTGTCAGCTTTACACCATATGTCATCTACCGCGTTATTCTGGGCAGCGCATTGCTGGTTTACGCCTACGCATGAACGAAAAAGGGCCCGCCAAAATTGGCAGGGCCCTTGGTCAAAGCGTCAATGCGATCAACCGCGCAGGTTCTTTGCGGAACTCATGATATCGTCATACTGGCCTGACGGGCGGAACCGCCACAGATAGTCCGGCAGAACCGATGCCATTGAAACAGGTGAAATTCCCAAAGCGTCAAACCCTTTGGCACCATCTTGCACGACATTGTCCTTGGCAAGGTTCTTGACCTGATCAGCGGTCACCATGCCGTTCTTGACCAGCCCAAACGTGACCGATTGCAGCGTATCAAAAGCAAAGGCCATGATCTTGGCCGCGAACATCGGCACACTTAGCACCAGTCGCCGGCGGTGGATCACAGTCAACATCCGCTGCATCAGGGCCCGAAAGCTCTCGACATCGGGGCCGCCAAGTTCGTAAATCCCCGCCGGTGCTGTTCCCAGGACAGCCTTTTCGGCCGCATGTGCGACATCATCCACATAGACGGGCTGGAACAACGTATCGGCACCAATGACGGGCACTGCCGGGCTAATCCGTGTCATACCTGCAAAACGGTTAAAGAATTCATCCTCTGGCCCGAAAACGATCGAGGGGCGCAGGATAACGGCGTCGGGCATATGTTTAAGCACGGCAGCCTCACCCATTGCTTTGGTTTGGGCATATTCACTTGGTGCATCATCATCGGCACCAATCGCGGAGATCTGCACCATCCGGCTGATACCTTCGGCGGCGGCGATGCGTGCAATACGTTCTGCACCGTCGGCCTGAATGGCCTCGAACGTGCTTTTGCCGGTCTCTGCCAGAATGCCCACACAGTTCACGACCGCATCTGCCCCCTGCAATGCGGCGCGCACGGACGCATCATCGCGAATGTTGCAAAATATGGGCTCAACCTGACCGACAGCGCCATAAGGGCGCACAAAGATCGCTTCATTTGGGCGGCGCACCGCCACTCGAACGCGCCATCCTGCCTTGGCCATCCGGCGCACAATATAGCGCCCTACAAACCCCGAGCCGCCGTAAATCGTGACCAGCTTTGACATGATGATGCTCCTGTCCAGAAAATCTGAACGATAGATACAGTTATGCCCCTTTGGGAACAAGGCGCAAATCGGCGCAGTTGGATCCTTTGGCTTTTGAAGAACCCAATGCCTCGGCGCGCATCGCCAACAAGATGCAAGAATGCCCGCGAATCCAATTGACACCCCAGCCGCACAGGATTAGAGCAACCGACACGGCCCCTGTGCCCAGGTGGCGGAATGGTAGACGCGCTAGCTTCAGGTGCTAGTACTGGCAACGGTGTGGAGGTTCGAGTCCTCTTCTGGGCACCAATTCTCGAGTTAACCCATTGAATACTCTCAGTTTACTGTAGGAAACTGCGAGGGCGTAGGACATGGCGTATGACAAATCGGTTCCCCACTCATTCACTAAGAGTGGAATCTATTACTTCGAGCGGAGGGTCCCAAGCGACCTGAAGAGGCACTACCACGCGCCGAAGATTACATATTCACTCAGGACC